>CACKFK010000003.1 GCA_902599445.1 uncultured Alphaproteobacteria bacterium | reverse complement strand
TATACCGAAATAGAAAAAGACGCGGCGTACCAAAAAGGTTTAGCTGAAGCAACAGAAAAATTTCAATCTGAGAAAGACACCCTAAAAGACACGGCCCTACGAACTTTAACCAGCTTAATTAGCAGTTTAGAGGAAAAAATTACAATTGATACAAATCTTTTAGAAACAGAAATAAAGCAAGCAATTTTAAAAATCACAACTGAGCGGGTTGGAGCTGCTATAAAAGATATGCCACAAGATTTTACTTATAAAATTGAAAGTCTTGTAAATTCAATTAAAGAAAAAGGTGAAACACGTATTTTAAAACTTAACCCTAACGATCTAAACGAAATTACCCCACTTCTTGAAGTTTCAGATGAACTTACAACCTTTGTAGTTAGTCCAGATCAAAGTTTGGCACCTGGCGATATTATTATAGAATTGGGTGGAATAACCTTGGAGGATAGAATTTCTGACCGCTACAATTCCAATGAAGAAAAAGGAAAAAGAAACCTCGAATTAACCGGAAAGGGAGCCTCTTCTAGCAATCAAAAAGCTGAAGCAGTTAAACCCGAAATCACGGAAAATATCGCCTCACCAAGAGAAGATAACAATGATGATACAGAAACTGAAAACATACCAGAAACTAACCGACAGGAACCTGTTGATGAAGGAGATGCTTCAAGCTCCACCGGATCCATATTAAAAAATCAGGACCCATTGTCTCCACCTGATGTTGAGGAAGAAAAGCAACCTTCCTTAGGTGAAAACATTGAAAGTGAGAATTCGCCTATTGAAGACATTTCTCCAGGAGAAGGCGACAAAGTAAAGGATCCTTGATCCAATATGAATAAATCAATCAATCTTGGAATCTAATGGAACCAAATAATGAATGTTACCGTTACACAAAACTTACTAGAAAACGTTGCAACTAGCCTTCACCCAAGAGTGATTACGCTTACAGGTAGAGTATCTCGCTATGATGGAAACTTACTCGAGTGTGATGGATTTCCCGCAAATATTGGGGCAATATGTGAAGTTGAAACTGATCATGGGACAAAAGAAAAGGCTGAAATTGTTGGTTTTAATAATGGAAATAACTGTTTGTCTCTTTTCCAATCTGGAGCACAAATTAAATCCGGATCAAAGGTTTCTTTATTAGATGATGGTTATTCCATACCAGTAGGAATGAACTTGCTAGGTAGAGTAATCGATGCTCTTGGAAAGCCTTTAGATGGGAGTCCCGAGCCCCTGCTCCAAAATAACTGGCCCCTTAATGGGGTCCAACTTAATCCTCTCTTGAGAAAGCCTGTTTCAACACCCTTAGATGTTGGTATCAGAGGAATTAATGGTCTCCTCACAGTTGGACAAGGTCAGCGTATAGGCATCATTGCTGGTTCTGGTGTGGGGAAGTCTGTTTTATTAGGGATGATGAGTAAGAATACCACGGCTGATGTAATAGTGGTTGGATTAATAGGTGAAAGAGGTCGAGAGGTTGGTAAATTTGTAAATGATATATTAACTAGCGAAGCCAAAGCACGCACCGTAGTTGTTGCTGTCCCTGCCGATAGATCACCCCT
Source organism: uncultured Alphaproteobacteria bacterium (assembly GCA_902599445.1). Lineage (GTDB taxonomy): Bacteria > Pseudomonadota > Alphaproteobacteria > Rhodobacterales > Rhodobacteraceae > CACIIZ01. Next base: position 88,523 of record CACKFK010000003.1, on the reverse strand, counting down.
TCTGAGAATTAGAGGGGCGAATAGAGCTACTGCTATTGCAGAGTTCTTTAGAGAGCGTGGAAAAAATGTTCTCCTTATAATGGACTCTCTTACTAGAGTTGCTCACGCTAGAAGAGAAATAGGTTTGGCCTTGGGAGAGCAGCCTACAGCCAAAGGTTATCCACCATCAGTAGTTTCACTCATACCCAAACTGGTAGAAAGATCTGGTACAGGTATAGGCAACCAGGGTTCTATCACAGCTTTTTATACGGTGTTAGCTGATGGCGACGATAACAATGACCCTGTGGTCGACACAGCTAGAGCAATTTTGGATGGTCATATCCTATTATCCAGAGAACAAACACAGCTAGGAATTTATCCTGCATTAGATATTCCAAACTCAGTTAGCCGTGTAATGGCTGAGATTACCAGTGCTGAGCATCAAGAAACAGCAGCCAAATTTAGAAGACTAGTATCACTTTATCTAGAAAACAGAGACTTAATCCTAATGGGAGGCTATTCTGTGGGTCAAGACACAGAGCTTGATGAAGCAGTGAATCTTTGGCCAAATCTAGTGTCATATCTTCAACAAAATCAAGATGTCAAAGCCAACTTTGATGCTTCTATCGGTGATTTAGAAAAAGTTATGAGTGGATAATAGAATGCGATCAAAAAAAAGATTGTTCGAACTAATGGCTTTGAAAGAAAAAGTTGAAAGAAACAAGTTTTTTAAGCAATCCAAATCTATAGTTACTGAAATAGAAAAAAATAATGCTATGCAAACCCAGTTAAAAGATATGATGGCAAGCAAAAAGGATAGTGAGAAAACCATAACCGCATTACAATTAAGGTCTGACAAATGGTATGATTTTCAACTACAAGAACAGATAACCGCAACAGAAAACCGAGTAAAATTCTTAAAGAAAGAAAATTCACAGATAACCAAAAAAATAGCCATTCGAAACCAAAAAATGTTGAAATCACTTGAGAAAGCAGACATCCATAGAAAACTAGACTTGGAGGAGATAGAAAAGAAAAATCTGCTTTCTGCCCCTACTATTAATACTAAACGCCAAGGTTTTAACTCTTAGATCGATTAAACTGGCACTCAAATTGCAGACTTAGGCCGATAATGATAACTAAATTGTTTAGAAATTACTATGACAGAGATTTGTTCTAAGAGTGAGGCTAAATTAACAGAGGGAATCAAAGGACTCACCAATAATCCTGACTCAGAAGGTTCTGACGGAATGTTTGATGCAGTGTTTGGCATAGTTTCCGATTTTGGTGTAGTTTCCGAGGAGGAAATAGATATCGAGGCAGAAACTGCCCTTTTTCCAAGCAATTTAACTCTTCCTGCAACAGAACCTGACCAAAAAGTTCAAAATGCCGAACTATCCACCATAATATCCCCAGATGGCCAGGGTTTTAATGGAAATCCTTCAAGCAAAACAGATAATACCATACTTACTCGACCCAATTGGATGGCGCAAGATCCATCCACTGGGATTAATAATTTCAAACTAACCCTAGTGATCCAGGGTGATAACGGTGATGGCAATACTGAAACCAATTTTCTCAATAAATTGGCTGCTGTCGTTAAACGTGGTCCAAAAATTGGTTCTGACAAAAGTAAGAGCCCAGTTTTGGAACAAAACAACCAAAAAAACATGACCATTCTAGACCAAGCAAAGAGTGAAGGAATAACTCATAAAGATGACGCTGTTGCTAGCGATCTATTAAAAAAAACATACAAAAAAACCTCATCACTATTAAACAATTCCCAACTAAAGCCTGAAAAAGTGAAATACGAAATTCCTCAGATCGGAACAGGGGAAATTAATGTGAAAAGTTCTGAAAAAGGTCTTCAATTAGCAAAATTAGCTCAAACTACACCAAGCAAAGAGCTATTAAAGGCAGACAGCGGGCAAAGTGCATCTGTAACAAACTCAAATTCTAACTCCACGACTTCTAATAATGGAAATTCTGGCAGCAATCTTGGTTCAGGAAATACTTCTCATACAAATTCTACCACGGTCTTAGAGCACCTTAACATGCTTGATAAATCTTGGAGCAAAAATCTACTGAATAAGCTACAAACTGCATTACAAAACGGACAAGAGAGCATAGAATTAGCCTTGAGACCAAAAAATCTTGGTAAGCTACGGATTGCGCTGAGCTTAAATAATGAAGGGGCAAAAATAAACATCGTTACAGAAACATCGAGTGCAGCACTTCTCTTGGCAGAATCCGAAGGAAAATTGTCCCAAATGTTAGAAGGATCTGGCCTAAAATTGTCAAATTTAAATACTAGTTCTGAACAACAGAAAAAAGGTACCCCTGATCAAAGTAGTGATGGTGAAAATGATACTGAAAATCAGTTTGAGAAACAGGAAGCTGATCAAGAAAAAAACAACGCGTCCACAGTTACTATGAATTCTCTAAACCAGACTATTAATCTTATAGCGTAAAGGAATCGACCATGGCTGATGAAAATACAGAAGAAAAAAAGAAGGGTGGTTTACTTAAGTTGCTAATGTTTATTGGTGGCGGGATTTTATTAATAGGGATTGGTCTTGGAGTTGGGTTTTTTCTTTTTGGAAGTAAAGCAGCTGACCCTTCGGAAGAAATAGAGGAAATCATTGAAAGAAAAATGAAAGAGGCCGAAGAAGCAAAAGCAGCTGCGGATGCTGCAGATGCTGACCCTGATAAGAAGATCGCACCAGAAGTAGAAAACTTTGTCACTACTTATTACGAATTTTCTGGTACTTTCACAACAAACCTAAGAAATTCGACAAAGTTTCTTCAAGTTGGTATAGGTGTATCAACACAATATGACGATACAGTTATGGCTAATGTTGAGATGCATCAATTATCACTGCGATCAGAAATCTTAGGTATGATGAGTGAATTTTCTGAGGAAGAAATACAAGGAAAAGCTGGAAGAGATGCCTTGTCGGCTGCTATCGCTGAGGCAATCAATAAAAAGCTTACAGAGTTAGAAGATTTTGGCGGTGTCGAATCCGTTCATTTTACGTCTTTCATGCTACAATAGAAGGGTAGATTCCGTTGGTATCATCAAGAAAACTATCTAGTGATGAGGTGGATGCCCTCATAGAGGGATTACAAACGGATGAAGGTTCTACGAGCAATTCCGACCTCTCAGGCTCACCAAATGTGCGACCTTTTAAATTCGGGTCAGATGATCTAACACTCCTTGGTGATTATTATGCCTTGAGAATGATTAATGAGCGCTTTGCTCGATTCTCTAGGGCTGTTTTTTTACCAATGTTGAGGATTCAGCCAAGAATTTCATCATTTCCACCCGAAGTAAAAACCTTTGATGAGTATACTTCAGGCATTGAAAGTTTTATGAGCCTTACGGCAAGTCGACTTGAGGAATTACGCGGGAATATGATGCTAGTAATGGATCCCACATTCATTTCGATTTTAACAAATTCTTTTTACGGGGGACAGCTTGGACCTGACAAAAGTAAAAAAACAGAGTTTACTTCAACTGAAGATAGGCTAATAGAAATTATCTCCGAAGGCTTAAATCGTATGTTGGAATCAGCATGGAAGGATTTGATGCCTATCAATCTCAGCGTGCAAGGTAGGGAAGTCAATCCCCAATTTGTTTCTTTTGTAGATGGTTCAGAACTAGTGATCATTTGCTCTTTTGTAGTTCAATTACCTGGTATGGATGCTGCTAATTTTGATTTAATCTATCCACTCCAAACCCTTAAACCAATAGCTTCTCTGTTACGTTCTAAAGTCCAATCTGATATCGTAGAAGATGATGTTTCATGGAGGCAACGACTTGAAAGAGCCGTGTTAGAGATCCCCTTAAAAGTCAGTGCAAGACTTAGCAAACCAGTCGTATCAATGAGTAAGCTCATAAGCGTAAAACCAGGTGAAGTGATACCAATTCAAATTGGAGAAGGTGTTGAAGTTAGGGTCGAAGACAAGCCTATCTTCTTAGGAGAGATGGGGGAAGTTTCTGGTCAATCAGCAATCAACTTGAACAAACGTATATCATCATAAGGCAATACCCAAAATAGAAAGGGATATAACATGGCCGAAGAAAATTCAGAAGAAACTACCCCTTCACAAGAGACTACTACCCCTGAAGATCAGAGTAGCAATCAGCCCGGGGGAACCGAAAACCTTAGGGTTTTGGAAAATATTGATGTATCGCTAACCGTCGAAGTTGGAGGAGCAGAAATAAAAATCCGAGAGCTCTTAAGACTGGGAGAGGGTTCAGTGGTAGAATTAGACCGGTTAGCAGGAGATCCTCTTGATATCCTCGCCAATGGCACCATGATAGCAAAAGGCGAGGTAGTAATGGTTGGTGAAAGGTTTGGAGTTAGGTTCACTGAAATCGTTGATCCAGAAAAACGCATGGAAAGCATCTAAAAAAGTCATTTATTTGACGTTTCAACTACTTTAAGCTTTCAAAAAACCTATATTGTTGAGGTTTAAGGCTTTTGTAAGGTTTTGGCACATTTTTTGCCTTTCTAAATGGAGAAAGAGGGTAAAAGATGGAAATCGAAAGCATTAATACTACTCAAATCATAACTGTGGGCATTTTCTTGTTAGGACTTGTTGCGTTGCAAATCTTTGTCCTAAAGAACAAAAATAGATTATCCAACAGTTGGAGATCGAGCAAAAGAATTCAATTGATAGAAGAAAAATCTCTCAGCTCCACAGAAAAATTACGTATAATTTCTGTGGACGCGAGTCAGTTTCTTGTTATTTCCAATAAGGGAAAGAAAAGTTCTCTCATACCATTAGGGCAAATTCAAAAAAGATCCTCCTCCGAATTTGATGCACGGCCAAACAAAGTTGGAGCCCACAACAGATCTTTAAGTTTAAAACAAAATGCTAACAGCGCCATTCCTAGTAAAACAAAGGGCTTAGCTGGCGAACATAATAAAGGCCATCAACTTAGCAAGGCAATACAAGCGGCTAGAGTAATGAATCCAGCCGTAAGTTACAAGGAATGAAGCAAATGAACATCATTTTCATTGGAATAAAGTCTCTATTTCTATTATTGATCATCACCTCACCCATAGAGGCAGAGAGCCTTTTAGAGAACTTTGGTTTAGGATTACCTGCAATTAACGTTTCTGATTCAGCCGATGGTGAAACTACATATTCATTGTCTCTACAAATATTAGCCTTAATGACAAGCATTACAGTGCTTCCTTCATTGCTTCTTGGAATGACTTCTTTCACTAGAATAATTATTGTCTTATCTATTTTACGACAGGCTATGGGAACTCAGCAGACTCCTCCAAATCAAGTTTTAGTTGCTATAGCACTCTTTCTAACACTTTTTATTATGTCACCTACACTGTCAAAAATAAATACAACAGCTCTCACACCATACTTAGAAGGAACTATGCAAGCGGAGACGGCGTTGGCCAAAGCAAGTAATACTGCCAAGGATTTTTTAGTCTACAACACGCGAAAAAATGACTTGCAGATGTTTGCAGACATGGCCGGGGATGCCACATATGAGAGTAATTCGGATGTTCCACTTCCCGTGTTGTTACCGGCTTTTATTACCTCAGAATTGAAAACTGCTTTCCAAATTGGTTTTTTATTATTCTTACCCTTTTTGGTCATTGATATGGTGATTGCCTCAACCTTAATGTCCCTAGGTATGATGATGCTAAGCCCAATGCTTGTCTCGTTACCTTTCAAACTATTACTGTTTGTGCTGGTAGATGGTTGGGCCATGACCGTAGGTTCTCTGGTTGCAACTTATTCTTCTAGCTAGGAGAAATAAATGGATTTTGATTCAAATGTTGAACTGTTAAGACTTGCGTTCTATCAAATAATTCTGACAGCTGGTCCATTACTGGGCGTGGCACTAGTAATTGGTTTGATTATCGGCATCATACAGGCCGCCACCTCAATTAATGAAATGACCCTAAGTTTTGTACCTAAACTTGTTCTCGTAATTTTGACTTTTGCATTGCTATCAAATTTCATGCTTGTGAGTTTGACAGATTACTTTGCCTTCATTTTCGATAGGGTCGCTGGAGTGAGTTCTATTTAATGTTTAATATTTCTCAAGCAAACATAGGATCTTTGCCAGGGTTAGAGTTACAAATTATATTAGATAACATACTCCTGTTCTTTTTTTGTAGTATTCGAATAAGTGCATTTTTAATAGCTTCCCCTATTTTTGGAGCTAGATATGTCATATTGCCGGTAAGGATTTTGTTTGGCATGGTTTTAACTCTTACTGTATTCCAAGATCAGAGCAGCACTCTGAACGTTGACACTATTGCATCAGCAACAGGTGTTATCCTACTTATAAAAGAAGCTGCGATAGGCCTCAGTGCTGGGCTTGTTTTAACAATTTGGTTTTCCGCTGCTGCTATAGCAGGGGAGAAAATGGCCAGCACTTCTGGTTTAGCTTTTGCAGCGCAGTTAGATCCAAATACAGGCTCCTCCTCTCCTGTACTTAGTCAAATTCTTATGCTTTTCTTATTGGTGATTTTCTTGTCTATTGATGGCCATTTAATCGTACTAAGAACTTTATTGGATAGCTATGAATTCATCCCAATAACTTCTCTGCCAACATTAGACATTATTCTCAAATCGGGGATTGGTGCTGCCGGTTCAATGTTCTTGGCTGCTACCATAATAATGCTGCCAATTTCAATAGCTCTTCTAATGATAAATGTATCAATCGGGATAATAACTAGATCAACGCCTACGCTAAACATCTTTTCCTTTGCTTTTCCAGTTACCTTACTTGGCGTTTTTATTTTATTATATTTCTCTGTTTCTACAATAGGTTTTGCAATGTCTGACCTTGTTGAATCCTCCATAAACTATATGCAGGATATGATTTGGGGCATTAAAAATGGCTGAAGAGAGTGAAGACGGTCAAGAGAAAACTGAGGAACCTTCCCAACGGAAAATAGAAAAAGCCAGGGAAGACGGAAAGGTTTTGAGTTCCAAAGAAATGTTCGTATTCACGGGCATTTTCATGGCTCTTTTGCTCATGTTTACACTCTCTTGGACAGCCAAAAAGTACCTATTCGAATGGGCAGATCTTTTTGTCTTCGAAAGTGATACCAGTTTGGACGATTTGTTTATTATTAAGATGAGATACGCACTGTGGTATGTCTTGAAAGTAGGTGTATTGATAGGAATACCTCTTTTTTTGATTACTATGGCGACACAACTTGCCGTAGGTGGAATGGTTTTCTCTCCAAAGGCTATGGCCTTTAAGGGAGAGAGATTGAATATCCTTAAAGGAATAAAAAGAATGGTGTCAGCTAAGTCTCTAGTTGAACTATCTAAAGCCATTGCAAAAGTAATTCTTCTGATGGGTGCCACATCTTATGTTATTTATTTTTCAATGCCTCAGATTCTTCAGATGTCTGGCGGTAGTTTAAGTTCAGCTCTTAACCAAATGCAGCATATTTTTCCTCTACTGCTAATTGCTAGTTTAATGGCATTAGCTGTAATAGCCGCTTTAGATTATTTCTGGCAAAGGCATCAACATATGGACTCCCTTAAGATGACGAGGCAAGAGCAAAAGGATGAATATAAGCAAACAGAAGGTTCACCTGAAGTAAAACAAAAAATCCGTCAAAAACAAATGCAGGCAAGTATGGCCGCCGCTGAACAAAGAAAGTCTGTCGATAACGTTTCAAATGCTACAGCAATCATTACGAACCCGACACACTTTGCCGTTGCATTAAGGTATATTGTTGGGGAGCCCGGTGCTCCAGAAGTTGTAGCTATGGGAAGAGGAAAAGTAGCTCTAGACATCATAGAGGCAGGAAAGAAACATAGCATCACAACCTTTCGCAGTCCACTTTTAGCACGTGCTCTATTCTTCACTTCTGATATAGGAAAAGAAATTTCCGACCGTTTATATAATGCTGTAGCTATTGCGCTAGCATACATTTACAGAATAGATAAGGGAGAAATAGTGGATGAACCTGAAATAGAACTGCCTGAAGATCTGAAATTTAATGAAACTGGTCAGATCATCTAAAGAAAGGACTAAACTATGCCGAGAAGATATCATAAAGGTTCCAGTGACTGGATTAGTACGATGTCATTCTTTGGAGTATCCTTATATGCCTGTTTAAAAGCGTTTGAGAACTGGGATGACGGTAATCTGATACGATCACTATTGCTCTTTGCTGGCTCAGCCATGTGTCTATTAGGCTGCTTTCGATACCCGATAGCGAGATTTTTTGATGAAATAAAGAAGAGAAAACAGTGAAACCAGCTAATCCAATTATTTCATGTCACAACTGTAGACATTTTTTTATCACACACGACAAATTCCGGCCTTGGGGTTGTTCAAATTTTGGGTTTAAGTCACCAAACCTCCCTAGCCATATAGTTTTTTCAACGACTGGCACGAAATGTGCTTACTTTAAGAAAAAGGATTTACTAATAAAAAAGAAGAGAAATGGTAAACGTGGCGGGAGATTAGCATGAGTGCAGAGTTAGACACAATCGAAGAAAGTATCAAAATCGCTCTGGATGCGGCAGATGCAGCCACGGATATTACTTCAGAATATAATAAGGTCAAACGAGAACATAAAAAGTTGGAGGCAAAAGTGAAGCAAATCCATCGCTATACAACTATAATTTTTGGGAGTTCCATATTGGCATCTATTGTAGCCATTGGTTTTTCATCCGTCATTTATTTCAGATCAATGTCTGATTTATCTGTGATGACCACAACAAACCGTGAAGCTCTCGTAATATTTGCCGAAAACGTTGATGCCGTAAAAGAAACAACAAACAACCTCAAATTGGCTATGGATAATCAGGCTTTAATTCAAGACCAAAACAAACGTGTTTTAAACAAAATAGAAGTTATGAGAGATGATTTTAAGACAACTACAACAACTATGGAATCACAGGTCATCAAGGCAAATGAGCAGCTATCAGGTGAAATCGCTAATTTCAGTGGCCAACTCTCCAGTACAGTATCAGAAACCCTTATCTCTCAAATGAACGGCCAGCTAGCACAAATAGAGGCCCTAATCAATGGTATTCAAGATGCCTATACTAGTTCTTTGGAAGGAGTAACTACTACCTTGGCCGATAATAAAACAATGCAAAGTCTAGCTGACACCCAGAATCTTTTAGCTAAACAAATAAAGTTGCTAGAGCAAAAGAATAATGAAATGATTAAACAACTGCAAAGCCGAGATAATCATATAAAGTTTCCTTGATTTATTGTAATTGAGTTTAGAAATATGGCTGAAGAGACCGAAAATACAGGTGCTGGAGAGAGCAAAGATTCGGAAACAGCAGATACTTCCTTGAACGCTGACGGTACGCCCTATCTTAAAATTGCCGAACATGGACGATCCTCCAGAACAAAAGCTTTAAAATTGAAGGTAGAGGACGTCATCGTAGCCGTAGATGGTACGGAATTTAGATCAAATTCAGATAACCTTGTGGATCTGTTGTCTAGTGAGGATGACGGCCAATGGCTCTTAACAATTTGGAGAGCTGGAACATTTTTTGAAGTATTTACCAGAGGTCCGCTTGGTGGAGTTCTAAAATTCACTTCTGAAGAGGAAGCAAAGCTTATTTCCACCAAGTTCAATGATAGACCACTTGTTGAAAAGTCTGAATTTCGAACTTTTGAGGTTCTAAAGGATATCAAAAAAAAATGTGATGTCTACGATACTACATTTTCTCAAACTGCTGTTGTCCTACCGCCCGTATGGTTAGCTCAAAACAGAATGTGGGAGCCTTTTATAGCTGTTATGTCAGTTTATTTAATAACGTTTAACGTGAATTTGGTGCTGTTTGTGCTATCGTCGTTATTAATTGCAGTATACTTCAAGCAGGGGCAAGTCACAATGCGACGGAGTTATAGTATGTTTCAGGATTTTCAGATGTGGGCAATAGTGGCAGCTACTGATGAAGCAACTGTTCAGCAAACATGTCGCGCTTTCGATCCTAAATGTGATTTTGTACGAAGCCTAGTCGGCCCTCCGATACAAAATGATACAGATCAAAAGAAAAAGCCTAAGAGACGCAAAAGCGGAAATGTAACTAGCACCGCTCCCACCACTTATTGAATAGACTAATCTCAGGCTAGTTCTTTAATCCCATCCTAAAGTTTTCTCTAGATAAAATAGGCTTTCTCATCATACTTAATGCAAGAGAACCAACCTAAGTAAGGTCGCTATATCATTTGACTAGGTCAGCCAGGTTTAGCTACGAATACCTTTTTTGATCAAACGAAACCTCGTGATCTAATGCAGTTCATTGAATTAGCAATGTGCATCCGTAATATCGCTGTTAGTATTTAAGCTAGCATTTATGTATAGGGTTCCCTAATTATTGAATTAATACATTGATCTGTACTCATAAGTTTCCTGTGAGAGCCAATTATATACAGTTCACATTATATTTGTCTGCCTGCATGGAGCTTTGAAATCAACCAAACGTAACAACCATGAATCACGGAGATATGGTAGATAGTTAACTTATAGCATATTAGTCAAAGGACTTGTTACTGCTATGGACTAGAACCAAATAATAGATTCATTCGCCTGACGGTAATTAATGGATCTTCAAAAAGTATGATTTCCCAGCTAGAAATCTATTTCGATTTCTATTCTTCTATTCTTTGACCGACCTTCAGCCGTGTCATTACCTTTTATAGGCTTAGCTTCTCCAAAACTTACCGCCTGCATACGGTCAGCACTGATCACGCCAGTTTGCTCCATTTCCTGAACAACACTTGATGCCCTAGCAGCAGCTAAATCCCAATTATCTCTAAAATTTGAGCCAAACTTCAAAGGCACATTGTCCGTATGACCTGACACTGTAATCTTACTATTTTCACCAACACCCTTAGTAGCAATTTTTGCCATGATAGATCTTGCATCCTCAGTCAACTCAGCTGATCCTGAAGGAAAAGCACCACCTGCCCCAACAGTCACGTAAACTTTCCCATCTCTTCTTTCAACTTCTACTAAACCTTGACTGATTTCCTCCTTGAGAGCAATCTGAAGGTTATCTTCTGCGATTTGAGCCTTTTGATCACCAGCCGAACCACTTCCACCAGTTCCATCACCATTATTTTGTTGTTCACTAAGGGAAGCTCCACCACCGGAGGCTGAATCACTATTGCTCTTCGCTGCTGCCGCAAGTTCAGCTAATTTCTCCTCAATCCCCCCAAACAGAACTTCCTGCTCTGCTTTGCCAGAAGCCGCCCTAACCTCTTCCAACGCCTTCAAAGTTTCTTCAATAAGCTCAGCCGTATCCTTCTTATTTTCAGCTTCTTGCGTATCATTGAAATTAACAAAAACTTTATCGCCTAGAGACTCAATAGTTACTTCACCTTTTCCTATAGCATCTTTCAATGCTTTCGCTAATTCGGCGGTTTCTATTTCTCCACCCTCATCATCTTTATCCTTTTCAGCATCTTTATCTTTTTGTTTTTGCTCTAATTTAGGTTGTTCGATAGTGGTGGTCTGTTGGGTCATCTGTTTAGTAACGGAAGGACTCGGAGACGGACTAAAATTTAGCGACAAAACAGTGGTACCTTTTGGTTGTTCAACTACTGGAACAATTCTTTGGACACCAAAGGCATTCTTCAACGAACCAGAAATTTGCTTAAATTTTGGAACATTAAACTCAGCAAAAGATAAGATTAAAACAAAGAAAGCCATAAGCAATGTTGCCATATCGGCAAATGTCGCCATCCAAGCTGGAGCACCTGGGGGAGGACACTTTGGACATTCATGTTCCTCTTCTTCTTCTACTGTTTCGTCGGTAGCTTCTGCCATGATACAAGTTTTTCCTAAAAACTAAGTGATAACCCAATTATTGGATTAGAGAGATCCTTTAAGCAGCTTCTAATTTTGCTTGCATCTTAGGGGGTAAGTTTGCAACCATCTGATCCTGAATGTTTCTTGGAGACTCACCCCTAGCAATATTTCTTAACCCTAAGACAACCATTTCTCTATAAACAACCTCATATGCGGTATAACCTTCCAGTTTGGTTTTCATTGGTAGAAACAAAACATTAGCGACAAAAGCCCCATAAAGGGTCGTCAACAAGGCCACAGCCATTGCAGGTCCAATAGCCTTAGGATCAGCCATATTACCTAACATTAAAACTAAACCTACAAGTGTCCCAATCATACCCATCGCTGGAGCTATATCAATCCAGGCTCCCACAACACCTTGATTAGTTTCATGGCGAGCCTTCATTGCTTTAATTTCTTGGGTCAGTTGTGATGTGAGTTTTGCTTCATCAGCACCATCCACAAGCATTTGCATTCCCTTAGCGAAAAATTTGTCTGGAACTTCCTGCCCTTCTAGAGCCATCATCCCATCCTTTCGGGCTATTCCCGCTAATTCTACCATCCTCTCAATTAATTCATCTTGTTTCTTAACTGGAGGAAAGAAGGCCTTGGCCATGACACCAAAACTTCCTAAAAAAGATGGTAATGTGGAACTATACATGACACCAAATGCCGTTCCACCAAAAACGATTTGTACAGAAGGAACATCAATAAATGTGTTTATGCTACCACCAGCAGTCATAGCTACAACAATTAAACCTATTGCTCCTAAGATTCCGACTAAAGATGCTATATCCATTGCTCTATTTTCTTACCTTGGTTTAAATTTTTGTTTAAGTTTGCAAGAATAGTACCAACTTACATACCAATTACAACAATAACGGTAAAAAAGCATTTAGCTTCAAAGCCACCAATAGTTGTGATATAATATTATCATCTGTTAATTCAATAGAGTTTTTCGGAAAAAACTATCTTTAAAAAGAAATCTCATGAAAACTTTCTTTCGAGTACTTGCCGTAAAAATGCTTATCATGGCATGCCTTTGTAATAATGGATTTTCTGAGGAAAGCGGGCAATTCTATACCAAAGAGCATTTAGTGATTGATCTTTACACCGCTACCGAATGGATGAGGTGTAGCGTAGGGCAAAGATGGAATGGTGAAACCTGCAATGGGAAGATAGTAACTCTTAATCACGATCAGATGAAGGAAGTTATAAATATTGCAATAGAACAATTAGGTGACGGTTGGCGTTTGCCAACGAGAAAGGAACTTGAGTCTTTAGTCTGTCGAGATTGCGGTATACCCAAAATTGAGAAGGATGTCTTTCCGAATACAGACCCTGTCCCCTACTGGACAGGAGAACAAAATAAATATGCCAAAAGACACTATTGGTCCGTAAACTTCTACACGGGAAATACATATGGTAGATTTTATCCCTACCAAAACCTAGCTGTACGTTTAGTCCGGGACAGATAAATGGCATAAATCTAAATCTTATTGTTTTTCTTATCCCAGTGCCAAAAACAAAGTTTGCCAAGAAAGGTTACTATCCCAGCAACCACGATGAAATTCCCAACATTTTGGGTTGTAATGTACTTTAGGTAAGTTAATTCATCACCTCCCGAGAGCCCCAAAATAATAATCAACAGCACCATTCCAAGGAAAACCCTAAGTATCATACATCGCTGGCATGGTGCTCCAGTATCTTTCGAACTAGAAAATCTTTTCATTACGATAGGCCTCACAATATCCCATATAAAATTCACTTAAGTTATTAATGCAAATAATAGTGCCACTTTACGAAAATAGCTACAAAATCCGTACTTTTTTTTGACACAAAGAAATAGCTTGATTCACAATATTCTGTTTAATCACTGTTTATATTGAATTTTTTTGTCACTCTGTTGACAAACTAGGTAGTCAAATTGTTTTTTTGATTCATTATTTTTTTTCCATAAAGTAGGAAAAAAAAGGAGATTAAAATGCAATTATCACCATCTCTCAATATAAAACAGAGGCAGTCATTAGTGATGACACCTCAGTTACAGCAAGCGATAAAGTTGTTGCAAATGACAAATTTGGATTTGACTCAATATTTAGAAGAACAAACTTTTGAAAATCCTTTTCTTGAAACAGAGGATGACACTAAAAACGAAAAGCCTGAGATTAATAGCCAGGAAAATGCCTCCGTGTCAGAAAATGTGATCAAGAGTGAGGTTGACACTACCTTAGAAAACGGTGGGGCTATCGCAGATGATCCAACAAAACACGATGATTACGACAATCGGTTCGATTGTAGCTTAGTTGAATACGATGGTAAATCTGGTCAAAGTAATCAAGCTGCCGGAAGTGACACACAAAAAGATAATATAATCGAGGCAACAGTTGAGGATCGTCCTAATTCACTTTACCAGCACATAGAGAAACAAATATTTCTACTCTTTGAATCTAAAGACGAGATCTTTGTAGCTATGAAATTTCTCGAGCACATTGAACCATCTGGTTGGCTTGGAAAGTCTATAGATGAAGTGGCCTCTGAATGCGGAATAGATATACCTTTTGTAGAAGAAATTTTGCATAAGCTACAAACCTGTGAACCGGCTGGATTATTTGCTCGAGACTTAAAAGAATGCCTGCTCATTCAGGCCAGAGCGGCTGGGGAAGATAATAAGAGTCTAGAAATCCTACTCAATAATTTAGTGATATTAGCTAAAGGTGATTTCAAAATATTAGCTAAGAAATGTGGCTGTGAAGTTTCTGAAATAACTACCTACTTGAAAATTATAAGAAGTTTCAATCCTAAACCAGGGTCCATGTTTGAAAATGACATTCCACAGATTACCTCTCCCGACCTTATTGTTAAAAAGTCAAAGGATGGATGGTCGGTAGACCTCAACAAGTCTACCTTGCCAACAGTATTTGTGAATGAGGAATACGCGGAAAGAATTCACATTAAATCGAAAGAAAATAAAAGAACTAACAACTTTGCTAATCAGGCATTGGCATCTGCTCGATGGCTAAAACGTGCTCTAGAACAAAGAAATACTACAACTTTAAAAATCTCGGCAGAAATTGTCCGTAGACAAACCGACTTCTTAACGCACGGCTTGGATTTTCTTAAACCACTTTCCCTTAAAGACGTCGCTGAGTCCGTTGGTATGCACGAGAGCACTGTCAGTAGAGTGACCGCAGGCCTTCTAATGAACACACCCAGAGGAACGTTTACACTAAAGTCCTTTTTTAGCGTAAGTATTCAAAGTAACTCGAATGGAGTAGGTACGTCTGCTGCAGCAGTGAGGCACATGATCTCTAAGATGATATCAGAAGAAACACCAGTCAAGCCTTTAAGTGACGATGCCATTGCAAAAAATATTAGCAAAAGAGGAGTAAGACTAGCAAGAAGAACAGTAGCAAAATACAGGGAAATTCTTCACATTCCCTCCTCTTCTGAGAGAAGAAGAAAGGCCAAAATGGAAATGTCACTCTGTTAAGGTCGCAACTGTCAAAATGGTTTAAGTCATTTCCCAAAACGCCTTTAGCCTAGGTTGATCTAGAAAAGGAGCTTGGGCATTACAAGCAACCTTACTTTATATATATAATCCGAATGATAAGAAAATCATCATATCAATCACTTTGAATCCTTTTCATGTGTTGCCTTGTCTTTTAACACATCAATTATAGCCTTCACATGATCTTCACTGATATCATATCTTTTACGCAGTTTCTCTATCTTGGCCTTCTCCTCAACATCAATTTCTCCGTCCTCCAAAGCTGATGAAATCTCTGCTTCCAGAATCGCTTTTCTTTGTGCAACCTGATGTGCAAAAGCATTGGCTACAATACCAGTAAGCAATGCTACCGAAAAAACTCCCATAATCGCTGTAAAGGCTCCAATTATTTTGCCTAACGGAGAAATGGGGGACACATCACCATACCCAACAGTAGTCAGTGTAATTAGAGACCACCACATCGTTTCCGGAATGGAGCTGAATTTCTCTGGTTGAACGCTGTTTTCTGCTACGTACATAAGGGATGACGCAAAGAAAAGTGCCAACACAAAAAGATATGATGCTGCAGCAAATGAAGAACGTTCATGATTTATAGCTGAAAACAAATCCTCTAATGCGCTCGAATAGTGAGATATTTTTAACAACCGAAGTAATCGAAGAACCCTTAACCAACGTAAATCAACACTGAATAGTAATGGTAATAAGCTGGGAAGAATGGCTAAAAGATCAATTATGCCAGTGAAACCAAGAATATATTTTAATCTTGCTTTAAATGATGAACTAAGACTGCCATCCCCATTTGCCCCAGTGGCCCAGATCCTCAGTAGATATTCACAAATAAATATCGATACAGAGAATAATTCAAAAACATAGAATTCGTAGCGAAAAACATTTCCTATGGATTCAACGGATTCTAGTGATACGGCGAGAAGGTTTAAGATTATTAAAGTAGAAAGAAATAAATCACTGTATTGACTAGTTTTATCCCCAGGTTTGGCCTTCTCAAGGATTTCTAATATTCTCTGTTGAGAGAGGATTCCCAAACTAAACCCAAGCTTTACTTCTAGGTTTCTTTCCTAAGTCAGACTTCATCATTTCGCTAAATGCCTCTGCTACTCTCTTTTGTGCCTCCCGATTCTTCTTTAAATGGGGGTGTAATGGTATAAGAAAATCTCCATTATCACGAACAATTGGTTCAAGGTATAAATCTTCATATTTTCCCAATAAAGCTTTTAGTTCTTTCATCAGAAACTTCTCTAATTCTTCCATTTCCTCACCTCTAGTTTTATTTCAATTTAGTCCCATTTTTAATTTGTTTCAAGTTGCTCTCTTAAACTAATGACAAGAGACCAATGCTTCCTCAAATAATCTGGGATATCAATTGGGGCAATTCCAGAATTAACGTTACTTACCGTACCAGAGGTAAAATCTATCCCATCCACGTTTTCATGAGTAACTTGCTGATCACTAGTAGGATATGACACCATATCAAATACGACTATGGGCTTGACTGGAGTAGGATTATCTCTCTCTATTTCAATCAATGGATCTAATTGTTCGGCCTCAGTAAACATAAGTGGATTGGAATCGGTACTTTCTTCTTTTTTTAAATCCCAAACCTTTGCAACTTTTTGAAAATACGGTACATTAAATTTTTTCTTGTTTGAATGGTAATGCTTTATTACATCTTCCCATTCATTATGCCTTTCATACAATTCCTGGGCAAACTTTGCAGCATATCTAACGTTCAGCTCTGGATCAATCATTTCCTCAATGGAAGAAAAGGCCACCTTATGCCATCGGTAATTTAACTGCATGCATCCCACATCAATATTCCTTGATCCTGATGATACTGCTTGCTTCAAATATTTTAGTGCTTCTTCTTTACTTTCAAAGAAAAGCCCTTTTCCAGCATGGTTCAGAGTCCAAGGCCACCCCCGGACTTTTCCATTTGAAAGTTTTCTGCCTGCCTCAACTCTTGATATACTACTCAGCAAATGTTTAGGAAGATTCGCTTCCTGTTCGATAGCTGAAGCTATCTCCTCACAGTTGGGTTTGCCAAAAAGATCGGCCCCCCAAAGTAAAGAGCCCGAGTTAGAAAAAAAGGCAATCAATAAGATTAGTGCATTGGATATATAGACTATATGTCGCGATAGGGATTTAATATACAAGTAAAGAATTTTCATAGTGTAAATCTGCAAACGCCATGCCAGGAGATCACAGATTAGCCAGCTAAACTACTTTTTAGTAATTTCCTTAATTTCCCTTCCTTTCAAAACTAAATCATCATCTTCTACAAAAATCTGAGCTGATATTGTTGCAAAACATCTATCCTTTGAACTTGAACTAACTGGTAATCCACATTTTGCTACTAAATCGCCAGGAAAATCATCCTGCAAGATAGTGTATTCAATACCCTCTGGCGTTACCAAAATAATTTTCTTCTTGTTAGGTTCATATACCAGATTTCCCCCAAAAGTTGCTATCATCCCATCATAAATCCCTATTGAAGTTTTATCAGATTTTGCTTCCTCCAACTGCTTTTCCAGTTCCAAATTTGCAGCACGGATCTTAATAATCTGAGTTTTTTGAGATTCCACCAACTTGTTAAAGGCTAGCTGACTTGCCTTATTGGTATCTAGTTCTATTTGTAATTTTTCCAACGCAGCCGTCAACTTTTTCAAACGAACACTAGCATTTTCTTCTATTAATTTAGTTTGCTTGGAAAGATTCTCGCCCTCAATTTGTGAGATTTTCTCACGCAAATCAGTAACTTCATCGCCTTGCTGCAAGAGTGTCGTCCGTAATTTTTCATTTTCTTTTAATAATTCAGCTATTTCTTTAGCATTTTCGTCCTCTAATTTTACCTCCTCAATTTCTTTTGTTTTTACAAGCCTGTCTTCCTGCAATTTTTGCATCTCAGCCATTTCTAACTTAAATTTGGATACCTCGGTATTTAAATTGTTTTCTTCAACTCTCAGATTTCCTATCTTTAGATTCAGATTTTCTATTTGATTGATCACATCATCGAGTTCCAATCTTCTGGTAGAAATCTCTTTTCTAAGTTCGCGTACTTCTTTTGACAGGTCAACAATCTTTTTCACATTATCATCTGGCACATTTGGAATAGCCTTGCTTTTTGCTACTTCGTCTTGCGCAGAGTTTGATTCAGATTTTTTTTCTTTCTTTTGAGTAAATTCTCCAACTGAATCTAGGGTAGATATGCTGTTTTCGTTAATACCAAAACTAAAGATCCCTAAGCCAATTAAAGTTATCAAAACGGCAATATTGATCAAAATCATGTTTTTTTCTATGCGTGTTTAAGATTAAAAATTTCCATAACCCGAAAATATCCAGACTACATTAACACTATATTTAACTTAACCCTAAGAAAAAATCATTTCGAGCGCTCACCTGCCACATAGACAGCTTTTACAGAATGATTACCTCCTAAAGTCTGCAACACAAATAATTCTTCAGTCAAGGATGTGCAGGTTTTCATACGAATATCAGAGCATAAATCACCCCTGGTATCCAATATCACTAAATCTGCAAAACTTCCTTTCCTGAAACTCCCAATTTCTTTTTCCAACCCTAGTGCCTTAGCATTCCCCAATGTAGCCCAATAAAAAGCATACATTGGATGTACACTAAAATCGATGAACTGTTGGATCTTGTAGGCTGCATCAAGTGTACTAATCATTGAATAAGAGGTTCCTCCACCTACATCCGTTGCTACACCAACTTTTACTCCAGAATTAATTAAATTGCGGAGTGGGAAAAATCCACTACCCAGAAACATATTAGAGGTGGGGCAATGAACAGCTATAGCCTCCAGATCTTTGAAAATGCTTATTTCATCTGGACTCAAATGAATTGAATGGCCCATCAAGGACTTGCTACCTACTAATCCTGCCTCCCTATAAATATCTAAATAATTCTTTGAGTTTGGATAGAGATTCATAGCATATCTAATCTCTTCTTTGTTTTCACCTAAATGTGTCTGCATATAACAAGTCGGGTGCTCGGCTACCAACCTTCCAGCCTGTAACAATTGCTCTGGTGAAGAAGTTATTGCGAATCGAGGAGATATTGCATAGTAATTCCTTCCGTTTTCATGCCACTTAGAAATTAATTCTTTTGTATCTTGATAAGAAGATAGAGGGTCATCCAGCAGATTGTCTGGGGCATTTCTATCCATCATAACTTTCCCAGCAATCATGCACATATTATGCTTAGACGCTTCCTCAAAAAGTGAGTTGACAGAATCTTTGTGAACTGAGCAAAAAGATACTGAAGTTGTAGTCCCATTACTAAGCAATAATTTAATAAATTTCTTCGCTTGAAGTTTGGCATAACTTTGATCCCCAAATTTAGCTTCTTCAGGGAAAGTATACTTTTGTAACCATTCTAAAAGTTGCGTTCCATAAGAAGCAATTACTTGAACTTGAGGGTAATGATTATGCAAATCAATGAAACCAGGAAATATCAAATTCTTAGAATAATCTGTCACTTCAAGATCAGGATATTTAACACGGGTATCCATGTAAGTACCTATTTCCAAGATTCTACCTTCATTTATTACGACTGCACCTTCTTCAATGTATTCGTAAGAACCTTCTAGGTTGACTGGATTTGGTTGTTTCAGAAAATGAAGTACCCTGCCTCTAAGAATCATTTTTTTCTAAGCTCCCTAATTCTAGATCCTTAAATGATTCATAATGTGTCTCCAAAGTAGATAGCATTTCAGATATAATATATGCGGAAATAATTTCCGGTCTCTTGTCCTTACTTTTAAAAAAAGTATTGCCAATAGGTATTTTTACTTTGCTGACATCTTTGATACCCTTACTACTTAACCAATGCACTAATACTCCTCTTTTTGATTTAGAGCCTATCATTCCTATATAAGAAGCGTCATTTCTAAGTAAAACCTCGTGGCACAGCATGAAATCTAGGCTATGATCATGTGTGGCTATTATAAATGCACTATCAGGTTTGGCATCTCTTACTTCCTGCTCAGGTATCAAGCAAAATTTCTTTACATGGTTCCCTGTCGAAACCAAAATTTGTTGTTCCCTATTGTCTATCAGCGTGACTTTAAGGGGAAAGTTTTCCAGCTGACATGCTAATGAATTGCCTATATTCCCAGCCCCAAAGATTAGGACTTCTGGATAACTAGTATGTTCCCTTTCTATTCTTAATAGAAAATGTGCTTTAAGGACTTGGCTAAACCTATTTATTGAAACCAGAACTTTTCCCCCACAACATTGTCCAATTTCTGGGCCTAGCTTTGTTTCAATATTCAGTTTGAAATTAAACGCCCAGTCCTGTTCTTTAACATGTTGCACAACTTGATACTCTAACTGACCTCCGCCAATAGTTCCTAAAGTTTCTCCTGATCTATTTATCAGCATCCAAGCACCCACTTCTCTAGGAGATGAGCCTTCGGTTCTAAGTATCTCACAGACAGCCATTTCACCCGCATCAGAAGTGAACTCAAGAAATGAAGATTTAGTAATTGTCAAACTAGTTTCTCACTTTGAATTCTTCCAATAGAATCTAAGACAACCTCTGAAGTAGCAGGAGTATCCAATCTAGGATTGGACTTATAATTTCCTATTGAAGCAACTGCCATGGTTACAGCCTCATGGACTGAAATCGCTAACATAAAGGGCGGTTCACCTACAGCTTTCGATCGCTTGATAGTCTTTTCTGTATTTTTTGCCCAATCTGCAAGTCTTATATTGAAGACATCAGGGCGATCAGAGGCTAGTGGTATCTTATAGGTAGACGGTGCGTGAGTCTTTAAAACGCCTCCGGAATCCCAGTAAAGTTCTTCATTGGTCAACCAACCCATACCTTGTATAAAACCACCTTCTATCTGCCCAAGATCTATTGTGGGGTTGAGAGTATTTCCTACATCATGAAGTATATCCACTCTCTTCACACGGTATTCTCCCGTTAAGACATCGATTAAAACTTCAGATACTGCAGCACCATAGGAAAAATAATAAAATGGCCGTCCTTTCCCCTTTTTCCTATCCCAATGTATTTTTGGTGTACGGTAAAAACCCGCGTCCCAAAGTTGCACTCTGGCTAGATAAGCATTTCTAACTATTTCCGTAAACGGATGTTTGCGTCCATCAAAAAAAACATTGTTGCCTTTGAACAAAATATCTTTTTTGTCCACTTCATATTTCTTTGCAATAAAAATCTCTAATCTTTTTTTAATTTTCTTTGCGGCGTACATAGCTGCCATACCATTTAAGTCGGATCCAGACGATGCTGCGGTAGCTGAAGTATTTGGAACCTTACTTGTGTCTGTGTCTGAAATTCTTATCTTATCCAATGTTACGCCTAACTCCGAGGCTACTATCCCCAAAACCTTTGTATGCAAGCCCTGTCCCATTTCAGTTCCACCGTGATTTACAATGATTGAGCCATCAGTATAGACATGTACCAAAGCACCTGCCTGATTAAACCACGTTGCTGTGAATGATATTCCAAACTTTACCGGGGTTAAGGCTATTCCTTTCTTCAAAAATGGATTGCCCTTGTTAAAACGTATTACTTCTTTTCTCCGTTCATAGTAATCTGAAGAAACTACAAGTTCATCGATAATTCTCTTTGAGATGTTATCAGTAACTCTCTGGTAATAAGGGGTGATAGCTTTTTCTGCTTTGCCGTAGAGATTTAGTTTTCTTACATCTAAAGGATCTTTATCTAAAAAAAAGGCTATTTCTTGAATCACTCTCTCTGCCAGCAACATACCTTGTGGTCCCCCAAATCCCCGAAATGCCGTATTTGAAACAGTGTTTGTTTTAACAGGTTTAGAAGTCAGCCTAACATTAGGGTAATAATAGCAATTGTCTGAATGAAATAAGGCTCTATCAGTAATTGGTCCAGATAAATCAGAAGAGTAACCACAGTTAGCACTGAGCTGTGCATCTAAAGCTTTTATTTGTCCATTTTCGCTAAATCCAACATCATACTGGACAAAAAAGCTGTGCCGCTTACCGGTCATAATCATATCATCGTCTCTATCAGGTCTTATTTTGACAGTTTGTCCGATTCTATGCGTCGCAATTGCCGCAATTACGGCAAAGAGGTTTGATTGAGTTTCTTTACCACCAAAGCCACCTCCCATTCTCTTGACCTTAACCACTACTTGGTTTGATGATAAATTAAGTACTTTTGCAACCATGTGTTGGACTTCTGATGGGTGCTGGGTAGACGATAAGATTAATAGATCACCTGATTCTTCAGGTTTAGCCATAGCAATATGACCCTCTAAGTAAAAATGGTCTTGCCCACCAATATGCATATTACCTGAAACTCTATATTTTGCTTCCTTTAATCCCTTGGCTATGTCTCCCCTAGCTAGCGTTAATGGCTCAGTCACGAGCTTATAATCTTTGTGCTGCTCATCACTTATATCGAGAAATGCTTCCCTCTCTACCTTCTTTATTTTAGCTAGCGAAGCTGCTTTTCTAGCCTGTAATCTAGTGCTTGCTACGACAACAAAAAGTGGTTGCCCAAAAAAAGAAACTTCCCTATCCACAAGTACTGGTTCATCGTTCATCCCTGTCGGACTAATATCATTAACACCAGGGATATCCTTGGCGGTGAAAACATCAATAACACCAGGAAAAGAAGATACCGCTTTAAAATCAATTTCTAAGATTTCTCCTCTCGCAAAATCAGCTTTTCCTATATAAGCATGCAAGGCCTCTACTTCAGTAGGCATATCATCTATATATAATGCTTTACCAGTAACGAACTTTCTAAGTGACTCATGTTTTTCTGATTCCAACTTGCTAACCAAAGTGATCACGTCAGATTTCCTCTTTTCCTTCAAATCACGGACCTTTTTCAACATCAATTTCTATCCTATCATTGACATATAATAAAAACTTAATGAACAAATTTTGAGCTAATTTTAAACGGAATTTGGAAGAACCTCTACAGTCAGTTAGAGGGTTAAAATCCATAGCGATAGCTTTACTAATGATATGATCTGAACCAGTAGAAAAAGCCTTTCTGCTATAAACTTTTTCCAATGCCTTAGCCCTCTTGGGTATCCCAGCCATACCACCAAAAACAAACCTCACCCTTGGTTCCTTTTCTGCAAAGTGTTCTAAGTAAAAAGCCGCCGAAACCGTTGAGATGTCCTCATATCTTCGTTTAGCTACTTTATACAAACTTAAAAGGGAGCCTTGTTTTTTTAATAGGGGTATTTCAAAGCTACGTATAAATTCGTTTGGTTTTAGATCTTGGCAACCATAGCTTTGGAAGAACGATTCAACATTGATTTTTCTAGATCTCACATGGTTAACTATAACCATTTTGGCACCCAAAGCTATCAAGACTGGGGCCATATCACCTATTGGTGAACCATTAGCAATATTGCCCCCAATAGTCCCCATATTTCTAATCTGATCGCCGCCAATTTGATTAATGTATTGTTTGAGCGCAGGAAAATGCTTAGGCAAGGTTGCCATAAGATCAGTATATGAAGCCAAGGAACCTACATTAATTTTATCCTTCTGTACCTTAATCTGTCGCAGTTCATCGATTTGGCCGATGAAGATTATAGGTTCTATACTCCTGAATGCCTTATTCACCCACAAGCCCACATCAGTGGATCCAGCAACAATAGTACCATCTTCATTATGGCATAAAATTTCTTTAAGTTCCGAAATTGTTTTTGGAAGAAAAAAAGAGCCCGAACGGTCTAAAGATATTGCTTTTTTACTAGCTACCAATTCAGCCAATTTTTTTTTCCATTTTTTCTTTTGCATATTAACTTCGCTATTGGAAATTGTATTTCCCTGGGTTGCTTTTAAGGCCGCTTCTATGATAGGGCCATAACCCGTGCATCTGCACAAATTCCCTTGCAAGGAATTTAAGATTTTCTGTTTTGAAGGTTTTGGCTCTTTCAACCAGACCCCATAAAGTGACATTACGAAACCTGGAGTGCAAAAGCCACACTGTGCACCAGATGCTTCTATCATTGCTTGCTGAACAGGGTGGAGATCACTTGAATTGCTGGCTAAACCCTCTATAGAAATAATATGGCAATTTGCCACTGATGGTAAAAAGATTATGCAAGCATTTGCTGTCCGATACACAAGTTCTTTATCTACATTAATTTGTCCTATTAATACCGTGCAAGCACCACAATCACCTTCCGCACAACCCTCTTTCGTTCCAGTAAGTTTCCGATCCAATCTCAGAAAATCCAATAGAGTTTGAGTGGGATCCCGATTTGAAACGCTAATTAAATCTTGATTTAGGTAAAATTGAATCTCCATCCCATTAGGCTTTTTGTTGTCGTTTGTTTTTAAAATGCATCATCAAACCCGATCACTAATAATACTATTAATAATTTTCATTTGTTAGACAACCAAGATGTTTACATAACTCATTTTTCTTTATCGTGTATATCAGAATCTTTAAATACATCGTTAGCAGCCCTAAAACACTCTAGTGCTTGTGGGACACCGCAATAAATGCCAATTACGTGAATAATGGCCCGGATTTGTTCCTTCGTAACTCCATTTTTTAAAGCACCGCGGCAATGTATTCTCCATTCTCCCATTTTTCCTAATGCTCCCAACATAGTGAGGTTCATCATAGATCTCGTTTTTCTATCAATACATTTGTCGCCCCATCCAAAACCCCAACACCAACCTGTCATCATTTCTTGAAAAGGTTTAGAAAAATCATCGGCATTAGCCAAGTTGTCCGTTACATATTTTTCCCCTAGAGTAGCTTTCCTTTCCTCTAACCCAACTTCAAATAATGTTTTTTCCATCTAAAATCTCCTTAACTTGATTGTCATTTCTCTTTATAGGTAGTCTCAATGGCACCTAACCGTTAACCTATTGGTCTTATTTTAGATCACGACCTGTCATTGGTAAAGTATTGGAGAAATATGAAACATCTATTTAGCGCATTGATATTTGACGTGGATGGCACCTTGGCAGAGACGGAGGAACTTCATAGAAAAGCCTTCAATGATGTTTTCAAGAATAATGGGCTGAAATGGCACTGGGACAAATCATTGTACGCTAAATTACTAAGGATCGCTGGCGGGAAAGAACGAATCCAATTTTATCAGACGCATTTTCCACAACAGAATGGACTGCTAAGTGATAATGATATAGCTCTGATTCATAAAAAGAAAACAGAAATATATGCAAGTTTGGTTAAAAAAGGAGCTTTAACTTTGAGGCCAGGTATCAGGTCAATAATTACTGCCGCACTTGAACAAAAAATTTGCTTGGCCGTAGCCACATCGACTAGTTATTCAAACTTAGTTTCATTAACTAAGAGCTGTTTTGATAAAAAACCTGAAGAAATATTCTCTTCTATAGCGACCGGAAACTTAGTGAAGCAAAAAAAACCCGCGGCTGATCTATACAATTTAGTATTAAAAGAAACGTCTTTAAACTCAAAAGAATGCCTCGCGATAGAAGATAGTCGCATCGGACTAATGGCAGCTAAAGGAGCGAATATACCAACCCTTGTCTCTCCAAGTATTTATCACCTTGCGGAAAATTTTTCTGAGGCTGACTATACATGCGTTACTTTAGAACGAGAGCAGCTGCCAAAAGAACTTCGACAGCTACTTTTTTAATAAGCTATAAGGCCCATCATTTGGCCAACTCAGCAAGCATCTCTTCCATTCTGGCCTTTGATTTTTTGGGTATCTTTTTGCCATCAAGAAAACCTTCCACATTCACATCACCAACTGCTATGATTGCTATCATGCCATTCGCAAAGTGTGGAGTACACTTAATGCCGTAAAGACCCTCCTCCGAAACAACTATACTTACAGCTTTGTTTATTTTACCTTTAAACTTCTTTATTCCTTTAGGTAACATTCCCTTCATACTTGCAGCCATATGTCCCTTCTCGGTAGGAAGAAAAGTTACAGTGTCTCCTTTATTTGCCTTTATAAGCATAGGTTCAAAGACCATTTTATTACCATCTGCATCCTTATTTAACATTTTTACCTCAATTTCCGCAGCGGATAATAAATTTACTGAGAGCGCAAAAAGCACAGTCGTCATCAACAAAATTAGTTTTTTCATTTTTCCCTCACAAAACAAGATAATAAAAATAATTTACTCGATATCCAAAAATTGGTTTACTCTAATTTCATTATACAAGCAAACCCTTTAAGCAACCACTCTCGAGAGAGCGCACTGCTTCCACAATTTTGCCAAACATTCAACCAAATAATCTATATCATCATCTGAATGTAATGGTGATGGCGTAAATCTCAACCTTTCCGTACCCTTAGGAACAGTGGGGTAATTAATCGGTTGAACATAAATACCATTCTCATTGAGCAAAATGTCGCTAATCTCTCTACATTTCACAGGGTCCTTTATCATAACTGGGACAATGTGGCTAAGATTCATCATATGAGGAATACCTGCTAATTCAAGCTTATGTCGTAACTTAGCTACTTTTCGTTTTTGATTTTCTCTTTCAATTTGGCTGACTTTAAGATGCTTAACTGATGTTAAAGCCCCAGCTGCAACAGAAGGTGGTAAAGCTGTAGTAAAAATAAAGCCACTTGAGAAAGATCGAATAAAATCACAGAGACTTGACGAGCCAGTGATATAGCCTCCTAATACACCAAAAGCCTTACCCAAAGTGCCCTCAATTAGATCAACCTTATCAGCAACATTTTCTTGCTGAGAAATTCCGCCTCCATTTTTTCCGTAAAGCCCAACAGCGTGGACTTCATCTAAGTAAGTCATTGCACCGTACTCATCTGCTACATCACATATTTCCCCAATTGGGGAAATATCTCCATCCATCGAATAAACACTTTCAAAAGCCACAATTTTGGGAGAATCTTTTGGTAATCTTGAAAGTTTTTCTCTCAAATCTTCAGGGTCATTATGACGCCAAATCATCTTACCAGCTCTAGAATGTCTTATTCCCTCAATCATCGAAGCATGGTTTTTTTCATCCGATAAAATCGTACATCCTGGCAGCCTAGCTCCTAAAGTAGATAGAGTTGCCCAATTTGAGACATAACCAGAAGTAAAAAGTAAAGCTGATTCCTTTCCATGTAAGTCGGCCAGCTCTTTTTCTAAAAGAATATGATAATGGTTCGTACCAGAAATATTTCTGGTCCCTCCAGCTCCTGCTCCGCATTCCCGCAAAGCAGTCTCTATGGACAATAATACTTCAGGGTTTTGGCCCATACCGAGGTAATCATTCGAACACCAAACTGTAACTTCGGAAACATTCTTACTTTGATAGTTCTTTGCTCTTGGGAAATTACCTTGGCATCTCTCAAGTTCAGCAAAGATACGATAATTACCTTCCTCCTTTAACTGGCTTATTTGCTGGTCAAAAAGATGATCATAATCCATGTATTTTCTCCGAACTCATTCTCTTTTTGTTTGCCTTGCCTGGTTTTTTCTTATCCATAACATTAGGAAGCATCCATTTCCAGAGTTCCGCATCCTTAACAGATACTACCATAAACCAATGTTCGACTAAGGCCAAGGCTGTTAAAGATGCCAGTAAAGTATACCCGATAACTAAAGTATCATCTGCCTTAATTGAAAAGATTTTATCTACCCAAAAAAACAAGGTGAATGAAATTAACGAAATTGAGAGAGGAAAAAACCAACTAGTACTCCCAACCTTAAAATAACTTGCCAGATGTTTCACTGGTGATGGCAAGAATTCTGAGTTCACATTTGGAACACCCAGAAATAGATTTAATTTAGCACAAATTCTAGCACAGAATAATATCCAGAAAGTCCACAAACCAACTCTATTTTCTGCATTAGCTGATATGAAAGTCATCGTTAAGAGTACAGCCAAGAGACCAAGTTCTGAATAAGCTATATTCTGCCATGCATGAATAAAACGAGTCTTATTTGGCATATTAGGAGGGCAAGGTTTTTTTATTGGTCCAGTAACAAGACCCGTCAAGAAAGCAAGTTCGAACCATGCCCAAATTAATAAACTCCCAAAAAATGAACAATATACAGATGCCAAACTAATGGAAAAAAGCGCATTCCAGTATAACAAACACCCCGTCAATAAAATGGGTGTTAAAATTATCGTTATTACGTGATGAGCATTTTCATTTATTTGATCAACTTTCTTTACAATAAATAATAATAGACCAGTCAAAAACCACCAAACAAATACTGCAGTTAAAGCTGCAACCCAGGGTATTCCAAAAATATTCAATAATTGAAAATGCATAAATATCCTTTTTTAGTAACTAGGCTGTAGACGACAATTATCTGGCACTGAATTTTTCTTTGAAGGGATAAAGTAAAGGCCTGCAAAAACTGTAAAGGCTCTGGTCGCAGCTACAAAGTACCTTAAGCGCCCAAATATTCCACCTCGCCGTTTGGCTTCTTCTATATTATTAAAGGCCTTAATCAGTTTGGCTAAGCCAGCTTTCCACCTTGGATGATCAAGATCAATTTCAATTGGAAAGACTTGTCTTGAAATTTCTGACGTAATTCGCAGGACCTTATCATCATACCAATCAATATCAACATCTAAAGCCTTGTGGAAGGCAGGACGAGCACGGTCCCTAATACACATTGTTGCAAAGACGGCTACCAAGAAGAATTTGATCCAGTAAACGTTTAGACCTTTGGTGAATTTTGGATCAGACTTCATAATCAGTGCAAAAGCTTCACCATGTCGAAATTCGTCATTACACCATTTTTCGAACCATTTAAAAATTGGATGAAACCTTTTATCCGGATGTTTTTCTAGATGTCTATAGATAGTGATATATCGCGCATAACCTATCTTTTCTGACAGATAAGTAGCATAATATATAAACTTTGGTGTAAAATATGTATAGTTTTTCTTTCGAGTGAGAAAGCCCAAGTTAACTCCTATACCCGCTTCTCTCAAAGCGTCGTTTATAAAGCCTGCATGCCTCGCCTCATCTCGTGACATCAGTCCGAATAATTCGCAAATTTCCTGATTTGTACCTCGCCTTTTCATCTCTTTATACAAGACACACCCTGAAAACTCTGCCGTCAAGGAACTTACTAGAAAATCAACCAACTCTTTTCGGAGTCCTGGCTCTAAAGCTTCAAAATCGACCTTATCCCAGTCTTCTGTTTTTTTGAAATGAGTCCGATTTGGGTCAGATCGCATTTCAGCTATTAGCTCATCCCAGTCTGCTCTGACTGAATCAACATTTAGACCATCCATTTCCTTAAAGTTTGTGGTATAAAACCTTGGATTTAATAGCGTGGTCTCATGAGCCATAGCTGTAGTCTCATTAATGTTGTCCTTCGCCTTAATTGCTTCTTTTACTTCACTCATAACGAAACCTCCTCAGAAAAAGAAAATTCACAAATTTCCATAAACTCAAGATCCCCTATGAGTTTAGTCCATTGTCTCTCCAACCAAAATGCGCGCTTGATTGTTGCCATTCTGTCTTCTATCACAACTTTACCATATGGCGCCATCACTGGTTCCCCATGAACCACTACCTCGTCTCCTGGGTGAACGATAGCACCATTATTAAAACGCACGTGTGCATGCAAACTTTCAAAGGTATGTGAAACCTCTATGGTGCATGGCGTCATTTCATTCTTTCTCCTGAACATTACTCTAATTTTCCCCCGAGTATTTAATTAATCAACTGACCAAAAACAGCTACATTCATAGCTCCAAAACTATTCAAATGCATGTCCCAAGAAGAGGACTCATCAACTATTGTAAGCCTCCCATCT
Source organism: uncultured Alphaproteobacteria bacterium (assembly GCA_902599445.1). Classification (GTDB taxonomy): domain Bacteria; phylum Pseudomonadota; class Alphaproteobacteria; order Rhodobacterales; family Rhodobacteraceae; genus CACIIZ01. The sequence continues at coordinate 58,443 of CACKFK010000003.1, read as the reverse complement.
TCATGTAGCACTAATTTTACGGGCGTATTTCCCCTAATATTCTTCTTCTTTCTTTCATAAGTAAAGCCATCATGGACGACCGAAATGAATCCATTAGAACCAACCTTAGAATTGATCATTTCTATTCCTTCTTCATTTAGAATTACGATTGAACCATCCTCTTTCTTCTGAAAATCTAATACCAACTCTTTTACAACAGGAGACTCATCAGGTACACCCAAAAGCGGCATATCTGACAATCTAGAATAACCGACTACTAATAGAGTGAAAAGGAGTAGAGCACCTACTGCCTGTAATAAGCGAATAGGGATAACTTCTTTTTCTTTTGTATTAGCATTTTCCTTCATGCCGTCATTTCCTTTTTATCACTTTCTGAGTTTTTCGGTTTAGTTCCTGCACTACGTTTCTCAGAAATTCTAGACTGAGCGGCGTTTGTCAATTTTAAGGCGACTACATCAACATCTGGTATACATCTAAACGTTGGTTCAGGGTCATTGAAATACCAAGGTCTAACGCTAGGCCAACCAGCAAAAAATGGTATTCGCTTGTTACCTATCAATTTAAATGAGATGTCCCCGCATCCATCATTATATACCTTTTTATCAATATTAGCCATTTTGTGGAATGGAACATTTAACATGAATATAAGTGCGAAGCCACTTTTAATAATGATTCTCTCACTAGTTATGACATAAACTGTAGGCATAACCTGTGAAATCCCGATCATTACCAATATAATACCAGCCAGGCAGCAAGAAATAATATAAGGGAACATCATTTGTAGAAATAGCAGAAGAGTCACATTACCGAAGTTAGACAAGAAAGTAGTAATTGAGATGACCAAAAGGTAAAGCATTAAGTATCTAAGACCCAGCGCTGATAAAGAAAAACGTCTCAAATTAGGCCTGCCATGCCAAATTACATCTTCATTCTCTGGGATTACACTTAATACATCCTTAGGTGGCGCTTTATCGATCTTATACATTACATTTATTTCATTGAATTATGACGGGATTTCTGCCAACCCAAAACGATTATCCTTATTATTATCTATATTTTTCTTATTCAACTCTTGAGATAATGATCCTAGGGAGATTAGGGTTATGAAGATAATTAATATTTCAAGATGATATACAAATAAATAACCAGTTGCATCACTTTCAAACGTTGTTCCAAATGTACCAGATAACGCAAGTTTATTGATGATGTCCCTCAATATACCGCCTATAGCGATACCTAGACCGGCTCCAAGGGCTTGAGCGGCTCCCCAGGAACCCAGTATCAACCCCCTACCTACCCGGTCATTGCTGGAAAATGACATTGCTAAAGTCAAAAGCGACACCGAAAATAAGCCTGTCCCAAATCCAATCAAAGTAGTTCCCACAAAATAAAGTAATGGGATTTGCATTGGGCTTGAAAAAATGATTAAAGAAAATCCCACAATACCTACTAGGAGTGCTTTCATAGTGTTACTAACCGGAGACTTAACGTTTATAGTTTTTCTGGCAGCTACGGCTAGGCCCAACAGGGACCCAAAGGCCCAAAGGCCCGTCAATAAGGTTGTCGCCGAAACACTCAATCCCAATATCTGACCTCCATATGGCTCCAGTAAAACATCTTGCATGGCAAAAGCCATAGTTCCCAAAAAGACTACCCAGATTAGGCTACTTATTCTTCTCTCTTCTATGAACTTCTTCCAAGTCAACAAAAACCCATCTTTTTGCTCTTTAACGTTTACTTCAACAGATTTTTGGATAAATTCTTGCCTCCATACTGCCACAAGGTTGAGAACCAAAGTCATGACAGCAGCACCTTGAACAACTTGTATCAAGCGAAGTTTAGAAAAATCCGCGAGAAGTGCTCCAATTATTAGAGCAGAAATGCCCATTCCAAATAAAAACATGAAATAAAGCAACGCAACTACCCGTGGCCTGGTTTCTGGCGTTGCCCGGTCCGCCGCCAAAGCCAACCCAACTGTCTGGGTCATATGAATACCCAAACCAGTAAACAAGAATGCAACTGCTACCAAGACTTCTCCTGCCCAACTTGGACCTACCGTTTGATCGCCAGACAAGACAATTATTGAAAAAGGCATTATGGCAAGACCACCAAATTGAAAGATACTCCCAAACCACATGTAAGGAATTCTTCTCCAGCCTATTACTGATTTATATGTGTCAGATTTAAACCCAAAAAAAGTGCGTAGGGGAGCTATCAAAACCGGAATTGCTATCATTATTGCTACAAGAGATGCTGGCACATTCAATTCAACTATCATTACTCTATTTAGAGTCCCGGCAAGCATGACAGTTGCCATTCCTACTGATATCTGAAACAGGGAAAGTCGGAGAAGCTGCGCCAATGAAAAATCTGCACTCTCTGCATCTGAGAATGGCAATATCTTTCGGCTTATCTTATAAATATGTTCTTTGGCTAGAATCATTTTTTCAGTTCTATCGCCTCAGACGTATAAAACCATTTGTTCACTTGCCCAACTGAGTTTATCTCAAATGATATTTTGTCTTTCAATCTTCTTTCAAACATTTTTATAAAAGATTTAATGTCCAAAGGGGCGAGTACAGGTGATCGATCTGACTGAGGGAAAAGGCGCCCAAATAGTAATTTTAGTTTCAAAAATGCGTTAGTTGGAACCATAGTAAATAATATTCCCTTTCTAGTTCTTTCCAATAAATTACTTAGCACAGCTTTTGCATCTGCTTCCGGGTAATGAATTAAGCTATCCATCAATATTACATGATCAAAATCGCCATGGTTCTTCATCATATCAGACACTGCGAAATTGACCCTTGATTTAAGTTCCCTTGGAAGTCTTTTCCTAGCTATATCGATTAAATTTGCCGAAATATCTATTCCCAAAACTTTAGCCCCTCGCATGCCCAGATCAATTGACATTTGACCAGTTCCACACCCTGCATCCAGAATAGAATAATCTGTTAAATCTTTTGGCAACCGAGACAACAACAACTCTCTCATTTCTTGTCTACCTGCTCGCACCTTTGATCTAATAGCAGATACAGGACTCTCATTGGTCAAAGCTTCCCATGCTTTTACTGCGGTTTGATCAAAATAAACCTGGATCCTGTCCCTGGTCTGAGAATATGTTTTTGGCATCAATCAAATCCGAGTAACTCAAAAATGTGCCTATCTTCTAACGGTGCGGGCGCCAATGGATCGGTACCATCCCAGAGTAACTGGGCAAGCCGCAAGTATTCTTTTTGTACTGATACTATTTCCTCATCATCACCCATTTCAAAAAGGGTTTTTTTCTTTAAACGAGATCGTCTGATTGCATCTAAATCTGGGAAATGAGCTACCCTTTTGAACCCTACCTCACCGCAATAGCGATCTACTTCATTCGTATCCTTGGATCGATTGGCTATACACCCGGCCAATCTTACGTTGTAGTTTTTTGATTTCGCCTGGACAGCCGCTATGATCCTATTCATTGCATAGATTGAATCAAAATCGTTGGCCGTTACGATAATTGCCCTATCCGCATGTTGTAGTGGAGCTGCAAATCCGCCACAGACTACGTCGCCTAACACATCAAAAATCACCACGTCTGTGTCTTCTAATAAGTGATTCTGCTTCAAAAGCTTTACCGTTTGGCCAACAACATACCCACCGCAACCAGTACCAGCCGGTGGGCCTCCTGCTTCAACACATTTTACCCCATTATAACCTTCATAAACAAAATCTTCTGGCCTAAGTTCCTCAGCATGAAAATCAACTTCCTTCAAGGTATCAATGACAGTCGGCACTAGCCGACCAGTAAGAGTAAACGTGCTATCGTGCTTTGGATCACACCCAATTTGTAGAACATTCTTTCCAAGTTTCGAAAAAGCTACAGACAGATTTGAAGAAGTTGTGGATTTTCCAATTCCTCCTTTTCCATAAACTGCAAAAACTTTAGCACCTTCTATTTCCACTTTTGGATCTAATTTTACTTGTAAAGATCCCTCACCATCTTCTCCCCGAAGGTTAGGTACCTGCTTATTATCATCTAAAGGGCTCATGTCTTATCTCCATAGTCATTCAAATTAATGTTCACGTTATTCTCAAATTATCTCTATTCAGCCGCCAAACTCACTCCTTCAAGATTATCTTCTAGTTCAGCTAGCGAATCTCTTAGTGCCTCAAGGGTTTCTTCATCTGGTTCCCAATACGATCTATCGTGAGCTTCCATCAAGCGATTTGCCACTCTCAGGCTAGCCGCAGGATTAAGGGATGCTAATCTCCTTCGCATTTCCTCATCCAAAATAAAAGTCTCAGACAGTTTACCGTAAACCCAAGGTTCTACTTGACCAGTTGTTGCCGACCAACCCAAAGTATTAGTCACTTGACTCTCTATATGCCTTACCCCCTCATAACCATGCTTCAGCAAAGGCTCAAACCATTTCGGATTAAGCGACCTTGAGCGAGTTTCTAGAGCGATCTGATCAGCCAAAGTCCTCACTTTAGAGCCTCCGCGGGTTTGATCTCCAATAAATACAGGAGTGTCCACACCTCTCGCCCTTTTGACTGCTCTAGTAATCCCTCCTAGAGTATCAAAATAGTGATCCACCGTAGTCACCCCGAGTTCAACACTTTCCAAATTCTGGTATGTACAATCAACTAATTCAAGAATGGCCTGCAATAAACCCGTTTGTTTGGAACAGTCCCCTTTCGGATCATAGGCGTAACTCTTTCGATTCTCATACGTATCGGCAAGTTCATCCTCTTGATCCCATGAAGCTGAGCTCACTAAATGATTAACGTTAGAACCATAAGTGCCTTCGGCATTGGAAAATACCCTCAAAGCTGCTTGTTCCAGGGTGAATCCATGTTTATCCATTATGGCTAACGTATTCCTTCTTATGAAGTTCATATCATTAGATTCCTTAGCTTGAGCAGCCTTGAGTGACGCATCAGCCAACATTTTTATTTGCAGTGGTAACAAATCTCTAAAGATTCCAGACAAAGTCATTAAAACGTCTATTCTTGGGCGTCCTAGTTCTTCCAAGGAAATTAATTCTGCCCCAGAAAGCCGTCCATAATCATCAAAAAAAGGTCTAGCCCCCATCAAATTCATAGCTTGAGCTATAGAACCTCCATCTGTTTTGATGTTGTCAGAACCCCATAACACCATTGCAACCGTTTCTGGTAAATGCTCTTGCGCATTCAAAAGTGCCGTCGTTTGGTTTTTTCCTTCCTGCATAGCAAAGGAGGTTGGCATCCTAAATGGATCAAAGGCATGCATGTTACGGCCCGTTGGAAGGATCTCGGGTGATCTTATGATGTCACCGCCAGGAACAGGTTTTATAAATTTACCTTCTAAGGCATCGATCACGGCAGGTAATTCCGTGTCCTTGGTCAACAACTGCTCATATTTAGCGCGTTCCTGTTTATTATCCATTCCTGGAATTACACCCAAATAATTTTCGCGAGCTTCTGCTGAGGGGGGAGTGCCAACAACATGTAGACCCTCTGGAATTAAGGCCTCTTCGAGTTCATATAATTTCAATCTTAAGAGATCAAAATCTCCTTCAAATACTATATCGAGAGACTCTGCCTGATCAGCAATGAGCTGCATTAGATCTGACTGATTCTCCGCATCAGGGCTCATCCCTCTAAGCTGGGTGAGAGACTCTTTTAAATCTAGCAAACCTTTATACAGGCCGGCCTTTGCTAAAGGTGGGGTCAAATGTGAAATAATTACTGCATTGGATCTTCGTTTAGCTAATGAGCCCTCGGAAGGATTATTAGCAGCATAAATATATATATTTGGGATATCACCAATTAACCTGTCGGGCCAACAGCTTTCACTGACTCCTGCTTTCTTCCCAGGCATGAATTCTAATGCTCCATGCATACCAAAGTGGATAATAGCATCTGTTTCCATCTCCTTCCTCAAGAATCTATAAAAAGATGAAAAGGCATGAGTTGGAGCAAATCCTTTTTCAAAGAGCAGCCGCATAGGATCCCCTTCAAATCCAAAAGCAGGCTGTATCCCTACAAAGACATTTCCAAATTTTTCACCCAGAATGAATAAACCTGATCCGTCGGATTGCAGTTTCCCCGGAGCAGGTCCCCATGCAGCTTCAATTTCCTTTAAATAAGGCTCCTCTGCCACAATTTCATCGGCCGAAATTCGTTTGAAAACATTTGCCTCTTGGCCGTAAGTTTCTCTATTTCCATTTAGGATTTTATCCTTGAGTTCTTCTACATTCTGTGGAATTTCGACTTTATATCCTTCATGTTTTAGTCTTAAAAGAGTATTGTATAGAGATCGAAATACATCTAAATAAGCTGCTGTTCCAATAGCTCCAGCGTTGGGCGGAAAACCATAAAGTATGACTGAAACTCTTTTATCCTCAACCGGCTTAGTTCTAAGGTTCACATATTTTCTCACTTTAGAAACTAAGCTTTCTACTCTTTCTTCGGCAGGAAGCATTTCCAAGCCAGGCCCTGGACGACCACCAAAAACTGTTGGTGCTATTGCACCGTCAATTTCGGGTAAAGCAACTAGCATGGTTGTTTCGACAGGACCAAGACCTGAATCATTTTCTTCCCAATGCGATAAGGTTTGAAATTCCAACGCATGAGCAGCTACATAAGGAACATTTAGTTTTGATAGAATTTCCTCAGCTGCCTGGCTATCATTATAAGCTGGTCCACCAACTAAACTAAAGCCTGTTAATGATACAACACAATCAACTAATATATTTCCATTTTTCTGGAAAAATTCCTCTATGGCTGGGCGTGAATCCAAACTGGCTGAGAAAGCTGGTATAACATTTAAACCATTTTCTTCTAATCTTTTGATCACAGCATCATAATGGGCGGTATCCCCAGACAAAACATAGGATCGCATCAACAATATTCCTATAGTACCAGTTGCATTCCTAGGTTTTGGAATATCCTTGATATTTGTGGTAATTCTAGTTTTCAAAGACGGATGGTAAAGACCGGTTTCTGGATACTCTATAGGCGGTTTAGCACTTTTATCACCTATTGCTTTAATCCCACCATATTTTTCAGATAGATAGATAACCATAGATTCGACATTGTCATCTGATCCTCCCAACCAATAGAGCATGGTCAAAAAATATGACCTTACATCCTGAGCCTTACCTGGTATAAACTTCAATATCTTTGGAAGTCTCCTCAGCACCGACATCTGCCTTTTACCACTAGCTGGCTTTCCAGATTTATTTGTCCCTCTAAGCCTCTTAAGTAGGCTTAAGAAGCCAGTAGTGGGCTTACTCATATCAAGACGGTCTAGCATTGTTAAGGACACGATTTCTTTTGAAGAAATGCACCCAACTAAAGCGTCACATTCATTTCTCCTTTTCTTTAAGGAGGGTAAAATTGCTTTAACATGTTCTTCTAGAAATAACAGATTTGCTACTATGATGTTAGCGTTAGAAATATCATTTTTTGCCTTCTCCAATGCTTTAGGATTCTCCGACCACTCAGCAGCGGCATGCACGGAGATTTCTAAGGATGGGAAATAAGGCTTTAATTTTCTCTGAACACGGGAAACTGGACCGGCACTGTGGGAATCCAAAGTTATGATCACAAATTTATACGCGCTCTCTGGAGCATTTATTACATTATTATCTAGCATAATGTGCTTTAGCCTCATATAATGTCTCTCGAGAAATAGAATTCACGCCCTTTTCTTTAGCAAAATTTTCAGTATTTCGGCGCGCCTTACCTCTAACAAAAAATGGTATTTTCTTAAGCTCAAGTTCCGCATCTTTTTCCCAAACTAGATCTTGTTTCTTAAGATCCTGGAGGTGCTCATTGGTACTGTTTTCTTCACTTCCCTTCAAAGATTGATTACCATGCGAAGCTAAGTGACTAGGTCCTGCTCCATCATTAAATTCAAAATCTTCTCGGAACATGTTAAGTAAATGCTCCTCTAATCCCATAACCAATGGGTGAACCCAGGTATCAAAAATAACATTTGCGCCCTCCCATCCTGCTTGAGGAGAGTATCGAGCTGGGTGGTCCTGCACATGGAAAGGAGCAGAAATGACTGCACACGGTATGCCCAGTCTTTTACCGATGTGACGCTCCATTTGAGTTCCTAAAATCAGCTCAGGCTGAAGATTCTGGATAGCTGACTCCACCTCAAGGTAATCTTCAGTAATAAGAGATTCTAAGCCTAAATCTTTACCTAAAGATCTGATATCTCGTGCAAATTCCCTATTATAGCAACCAAGACCTACCACCTCAAAGCCCATTTCTTCCTTTGCAATCCTAACGGACGTCTTAACATGAGTGGCATCTCCAAATATAAACACCTGTTTACCCGTAAAATAGGTTGAATCTATAGATCTTGACCACCAATCAGCTCGAAGCCTGGTTTTATCAAAATTAATTTTGTCCAAACCCGTTATATTGGAAATTTCCGCTAAAAAATCTGCAGTTGAGCCTATCCCTATAGGTATATTTTTCGTATATGGTTGGCGAAATTCTTTCTCTAAAAATCTACATGCAGTTTCAGCAACTTCAGGATAAAGCATCACATTGAAATGAGCTTTCCCAATTTTTTTTGTGATGTCATCGGGCGAAGCCCCCATAGGAGCAACAAGATTGACATCAATACCAGATTCCAAAAGAACTCTCTCAATTTCAGTAACGTCATCTCGATGTCGGAATCCCAAAGCAGTTGGCCCAAGAATATTACAAGAAATCTTGTCTGTCTTACTCGCTGGCTTTGCCAGCGTTTTAATTATTTGATAAAATGTTTCTGAGGCCCCATAATTTTCTTTCCGCTGATAAGAAGGTAACTCGAGTGGAATCGTAGGAACCGGTAAGGCTAGAGCTTCGGCCAGTCCTCCTGGATCATCTTGGATTAATTCAGCGGTACATGAAGCTCCAACCACGAGAGCTTTAGGAGAAAATCTATCATAAGCCTCCTTACACGCCTGCTTAAACAGTTCAGCAGTATCAGAGCCCAAATCTCTCGCCTTAAATGTAGTGTAAGTGACTGGGGGGCGAGCGTCTTTCCTTTCGATCATCGTAAATAAAAGGTCAGCATAAGTATCACCTTGTGGTGCATGTAAAACATAGTGAGTATCTTTCATGGCTGTAACAACACGCATGGCTCCTACATGTGGTGGTCCTTCATATGTCCAAACGGCTAGTTTCAAACTTTCAACAGTTCCCTTCTTTTGATTGGTCTATAGAACAAGCCAGCTAGGTCTCCAGCCTGCTCATATCCATGCACTGGTGAGAAAACCAACTCTATGGACCACTTGGTAGCCATACCTTCTGCCTCCAATGGGTTGGCTAATCCCATCCCACAAATTGTCAAATCTGGCTTGGCTTTCCTGCATCTATCTAGTTGGGAATCTACATCCTGTCCCTCTGATATCACTGGTCCATTCGGTAGCATTTCTAGGTCCGGCATTACTATTTTCTTATTAATATATGGAGAACCCACTTCTAAAGCATTCATCCCACACTCTCTCACAAGAAAGCGAGCCAGAGGTATTTCAAGCTGGCTATCAGGAAAGAAGAAAACACTTTTTCCCGACAACTTATTTGAAATCCCCTCTAAGGCTTTCTTTGCCCTATTTCTTGGTGCCTCAGTTACTTTTTCGAATAGCGACAAATCCACATCGTATTCATTGGCTATAGCTTTAAGCCATAGGGTCGTTCCCTCCTCTCCAAAAGGAAATGGTGCGGCTATATGGATTGCACCTCTGTCCTGAAGAGCTTCACGCGTGTCTCCCAAAAACGGTTGACATAAAACAAACTTTACATTTTCACCTATTCTTGGTGCAGAGTCCTTAGTCTTGCTAGGAAAAGTGGTCACATTTTTTATTCCTAATTGCTTAAGAATACATAGGAATTGATCTTCAACTATGTCAGGCAAAGCTCCCACTAGAATTAGATCTGGGTTTTCTGTCCTCTCCAGAGTTCTAACCATAGATGCCAAACAAGCATCCTCTCCTTGAGTAAAAGTGGTCTCTATTCCTGAACCAGAATAGCTAAGAACGCGAACTTTTGGCGCGTATTTTAGGGTTAGACGCTCGGCTGCTCTTGAAAGATCGAGTTTAATAACCTCAGAAGGACAAGAACCTACAAGAAAAAGTTGCTTTATCTCTGGACGTCTATCCAATAGTTTCTCTACCTGAGAATTTAGTTCTTCTTGGGCATCAGCCATTCCAGCCAAGTCCTTTTCTTCTAAAATCGCAGTTCCAAAACGTGGCTCTGCAAAAATCATAACGCCTGCTGCTGATTGTAAGAGATGAGCACAGGTCCTTGATCCAACAACTAGAAAAAAAGCGTCCTGCATTTTCCGGTGCAACCAAATGATTCCTGTCAACCCGCAAAACACTTCGTTTTGCCCCCTTTCCTTAAGAATTGGGGCATCTGAACAACCTGATTTTATTCTTACTGAAGAAGTCATATTCAAGTTATAATCTCTCCTTCAACTGGTTCCGCAACATTCACCACCATCCTGCTTGATCGCAGTTTGAGAAGAAATTGTAAGGCATTAATGATATAAGCTAGATAAGCAACCAGAGCCAACCACATCTGTCCTTCATATGTCATGAAACCACCAATTAATACTATGAGGTAAGCGGTATGCAAAGCTATGACAACAAAGCTTACAACATCTTCCCAAAAAAAGGCTGGAGCCAGTAAATATTGACCAAAAACTTCTTTCTCCCAAATGGCTCCGGTGACCATTATAAGATATAGCACAAGTGTCTTTAAAACAATTGACAGAGTTGCAACATTATAACCCACGCCACTAGTTAAATAGCGTAAAACTAGAAAAATTGAGATGAAACAAACCACAAACTGTATAGGAGCTAATATTGCTTGAACCATTGTCCATTTTGATTCATCTCGGCGAATTTTCTGCTCAGGCGTATAAAGCTGTGCCGAGTGTATTTCCTCAGGCATAATGTCCCCCATCTTTCAACCTTCAGGTTGGTCTGCTACTACGTCACAGAGTAAATGAGAAGTAAAAAGTGTCAACTAATATTTACACTTTCTGTTTATTTTTTCAGAAATTCCTTTAAAGCGTAATCTTTAACTCGTATCAAACATGCGATAATAATCTGATTTCAATAGATGATGATCTTTATTTACTCGAAAGTTGAAAAAAAGACCAAGAGTCAAAGGAAAACAGGCCAAAAGTGTCAATAATCTTTGACAATATGCCAAAATTAAAGAATAATTGGCTTAAATCAATACCTCTAAACGAAAATGACTGAATCTGGAGAAAAATAACAACCAAGAATCTTTCTGGCGATTAAATTGTCCGCCCGCTAGTTTTATATTCAACCTAGCCTGATCAAAATAAGAGATGTAAGGCTATTAATTTTCTCTACCGAATCAGGAAAAATGTAGGATTTAATAAGATGCACTCGACCCAAGAGTATAACAAAGTAGGCACTCTATCTATAGTGAATCCACTAGTTCTTGAAACCCTCGAAAAACTTATTGGAAAGAAAAAGAGGACTGCAAAGATCTCTTTTGACTCGGATCTACAGCAGATTTATTCAGCAGTAACTGTCAAATCCATTCAAGCAGGCGAAACACTAATAAAAAACTTGCTAGACTTTGGTCGTTCAATTGAATTGATCTTAGACACCTACTTTCCCATTGTTGCTGAAAAACTTGGCAGTCATTGGGTGTCAGACAAATTAACATTTGCTGAAGTAACACTGGCTCTTGGAAATTTACAGTTATTGAATTCAAAATTTGAACCTTTATACCTCTCCAATCCAAGCTCTACTCAGCACGGAGGTAAAATCCTGATTGTAATACCAAAAGGAGAGAATCATACATTTGGCCCTATCTCTGTTACCAGGAAACTTCGAAACATGGGAACTCAAACGATTTTAGCTCTTGATTATCAAAAAATCGAACTTGAGAAATTACTCTTGGAAAATACATTTGACTTAATAGGAATATCTTCAGGCAACAACTTTATGACTGATAAAATTAACGGTCTGGTAGATCTTTTTAAGACCAGAGCCGAAAAAACTACACCAGTGATTCTAGGCGGTAATATAGTCAATACCTATAAAAAAACAAATGAAACCTTGAAGGTTGATTTGATTTCAAGAGATCCGGAATTCGCTTTAGATAAAATGGGTATCAAGCATGTAAAGGGAAACTAATTTGAGCCTTAGATTAAAAGTAGAGATAAATTTTGTCCTCGCAGAGTTGTTCAGTTGAAACAAGATGAGGTAAAAACTTCAAAACCCGCTCTCAAAATGCTGAATGGGGAACCAAATTACGGCGAGCTAATTCAACATTTAGGTGATATCAATATTTTGATCAATGTTGCTGGAGTTATTTTAAAAATAAACACACCCACCGATAGTCCACTTCCAGATCTTAGTAGCTGGATTAATAAAAATATGAACGACACTCTCACTATTGAAAGTAGAGAGAAACTTGATGCTCAGCTAACTTCTCTTTCAGATATCAGCCAAACTGTGACTAAAGCCTTTGAGTTAAATCATATTTCTATTGAAACTGGTGAATTTCCTGTGCGCTATAAAGGTTTTAAATTAAGCGGAACTGACACTATATTATTGGTTGGTAATGATCTTACGCCTGTAGCAGAAATACAAAAGAAATTTGTGACCTCCCAACTAGCGTTAGAAAGAGAGTACACCAAATACCGAAGTTACGAAACTAGATATAAGGTCTTGGTTGATTTCACATCCGATCCTATTATTTTGGTTGATGGTTTTAAGGGTTTAATATTAGATGCAAATCCACCTGGCCATCAAATGTTTCATTTAAAAAAAGGTAAACTTTTAGGACAACAACTTGAAAAGCTTGTTCATTGGGATGGAGCTGTCAAGATTCTTGAAGTTTTAAAATCCGACGCCCTGGCTAATGTGACACGAGTTTTATCCCTAAAAGTCAACAAAGATTCCACAAAAGTAAGAATAAAGCCCGGAGTATTTAGAGCAGAGAATGAACTGTGCCTGTTGCTAAAAATTACCCCTATTAAGGAAAGTGTTTCTTCTATTGGCGAATTTCCTGAAATCCTAAAAAAATACTACGAAAATACCAAGGATAGTATAATTTTCACAGATAAGTCTGGGATAATCAAATATTCCAATAATAGTTTTCTTTCCTTATGTAATTCAGGCAGTGATCAACTAATCTTAGGAAGGTCACTCTCTGATTTTCTTGCACGGGGAACTATTGACTTAAAAGTCCTGATTGATGCCGCATTGGAAAATGGAACTACGATGCCATTTGCCACCCAATTTGTATCAACTTACGACATCAAATTAAATGTAGAGATTACGGCAACCAAAGCATTCAATGATTACGGCACTTTTATCTGTTTTCAAATTCGTTACAGTTCTAATGTTGGAAAGCAAAATACAGATGAACTGGTAGTAAGCGAGCAAGCTACCCAGAAAATTATGAAATTGGTTGGATCTGCTCCATTGAAAGAATTAGTTGCCGATACTAATGACATTGTGGAAAAAATATGTATAGAAACAGCTTTGAAAATGACAAGAAATAATAGAGTAGCCACAGCTGAAATGCTTAACCTTTCACGCCAGAGCTTATATGTAAAACTACGAAAATATAGTTTACTTTAGTTCTTATATGGTTACTAATGAACTAATAGAAGCTGCGGAAGGACTGGATATATGACCACTGCTTCCAAGCTGCCAGAAAGAACAGTTCCTTCTTTTTACGCAATACTTACCCTTATTAAGCCAGTGACATGGTTTCCCCCTATGTGGGCTTTCCTTTGCGGTGCTGTTTCGAGCTCGAATTTATCATTTGATACTATTGGGATAACACTCATCGGGCTACTTCTTTCAGGTCCAATAATTTGTGGCATGAGCCAAGCCGTAAATGACTGGTACGATAGGGAAGTTGATTCAATTAATGAACCTAACCGCCCTATTCCATCTGGGAAAATCCCCGGAAAATGGGGGTTGTGGATTGCAATCTCAATGTCAATTGTTGGAGCACTGATTAGTTGGTTCCTTGGAATATGGGGGTTTTGTGCTACAATATTAGCGATCATCTGTGCATGGGTATATTCTGCTGAACCTGTTAGATTAAAGAGATCTGGCATCATAGGTCCCGGAGTGGTCGCTCTCTGTTACGAAGGTTTGCCTTGGTTTACTGGAGTTGCAATTCTGACCTCTGGATTTCCCCAAGCCCAAATCATTTTTGTAGCAGCGATATATGCGTTTGGAGCTTTTGGGATTATGACCTTAAACGACTTTAAGGCTATTGAAGGCGATGCAAAAATGGGGATAAGGTCTCTACCTGTCTTGTTAGGCCTCAAAAAAGCAGGGATTATAGCTTGTTCGGTTATGGTTTTAGCGCAAATGATAATTGCCATTTTCCTTTTTGCCTTCAATATGCTCGGTTTTTCAATGATAATTTGTGCTCTATTGATCTTACAAATTATGGCCATGTTTAAAATGATGAAGAACCCAAAAGAATTAGTTCCATGGTATAATGGGACTGGCGTCTTGTTGTACGTGTTGGGGATGATGATCACTGCCTTTGCAGTAGGATCATACAACTTTAGCTAATGAATAAATACCAAGAAAATTTATTTTCAAATTTATTTGCTTGGCTGCAAATATGGACGACTGTGGTTAGATTGGGTGTTGTACAAATGGCAATAGGATCGATGGCTGTCCTTCCAACCACTACTTTCAATACAGTTATGGTTACAGAACTTGGATTACTTCAATTGGTCCCTGGAATTCTAATTGCCATACAATACTTTGTGCAAATTACTCGACCCAATTGGGGTTTTAGGTCAGACATAGGAGGAAATAGAACCCTTTGGATAATGATTGGATTATTTATCCTCGGGATGGGTTTGACGTTAGCCTGTTTGGGAATTTATTTTTTTCCTATGTACTTCTATCTAGGATTAACGGTTTCGATTATTGGGTACATATTGATTGGCCTTGGAGTTTCAGCTGCAGGAACTACCCTATTGACCCTCATAGCTACGAGTGTCAGAGATGATAGAAAAGGTGCCGCCGCTACCATCACATGGACAATGATGATCCTCGGCATAGTTCTTACCGCTGGATTCGTGGGAGAGCATATTATTGATCCATACTCTATCAAAAAATTATTCTTTATAGTATTGTCATTATCCTTTATCTGGCCACTTATTTGTGGCTTGTCAGTTTACAAAATTGAGAAAAAAACAACCCCAGACAATTTTTCTTCGGCAAAAGATGATACTATTAAAGTCTCTTTTACCCATGGTTTAAAACAGGTTTTATCAGAGAAAAATACCAGAAGATTTTTCGTTTTCGTGTTTCTATCGATGATGGCTTTTTTCATGCAAGAACCTATTCTAGAACCTTATTCTGTTTTGGCATTTGATTTTACCATAGGAGAAAGTACAGATCTTACTTCTGAGCAGAATAAGGGTGTTCTTTTGGGTATGCTACTAGTAGGTGTAGCTACGTCTGTACTTAGAATTGGTTCATTAAAATTCTGGGCAATGTTTGGCTGTGTTGGATCAGGTTTAGCTTTACTTTTGATAGCATTTTTTGGACAGGTAGATGCAAGCAAAATGACTTTGATTTTTTGTGTTTATTTCTTTGGCCTTAATACAGGCATATTTGTAATCGGCGCTATAGGCTCTATGATGAAACTAGCTAATCTTGGCACAGAAAAAAGAGTTGGCACACGAATGGGCGTCTTTGGAGTCGGGCAAGCCATTGCTTCTGGAGTTGCCGTAATATTCTCAAGCTTACTGGTAGATATTATCCAGACAATCTTGAACGATCCAGCAGTATCTTATGGTTTAGTATTATCATTAGAAGCAATTTTATTCTTGGCAGCAGCTGTTCTAGCAGTTAAACTTTTAACCGAAGACAAAGAATTTAATTAGCGTCCCGATGACATGGGTGGAATGAATGAATAGTGATGACTACGATGTAGTAATTGTCGGGGGAGGCCCCTCGGGAGCAACCGCAGCAATAGAACTAGCAAAATTGCGCCGCAAAGTTGCCATTATTGACAAGGATGGTAGGATAAAACCTTGCGGAGGGGCTGTACCTCCAAGGTTAATAAATGATTTTGAAATACCTGATAGCCAAATTGTGGCGAAAGTGACAACTGCCCGAATGATCTCACCAACAGCTCGAAAAGTGGACATACCCATTGAAAATGGGTATGTGGGAATGGTTGAGAGGGAGAACTTTGATGAGTTTCTTAGATCCCGAGCAAAAAGGGCTGGTGCTCATCGTTTTACGGGAACTTTTTTACGGATAATAAGAAATTCTAAAGGAAAATCAGTTTCAGTTGTTTTTAAAGATAAAAAAACCCTTAAGGAAATCACTCTTAAAACTAAACTGATTATAGGTGCTGATGGAGCTCGTTCTAAAGTTGCACGAGCTGAAGTTCCAGGAGGAAAGACAATCCCCTACGTAATCGCGTATCATGAGATAATTGAAGCTCCAAAAAACAATTACTATGATCCTGATCGATGCGATGTTATTTACGATGGCAATATATCTCCTGATTTTTATGGCTGGATTTTCCCACATGGAAAATCAGCAAGCGTCGGGATGGGAACAAAGGTAAATGGATTTGACCTAAAAACCGCTACTGCAAAAATTCGACTAAATTCTGGGTTAGATAAGTGCAAAACGATTAGAAAGGAAGGGGCTCCAATACCTCTGAAACCCTTGGAAATATGGGATAACGGGATGGATCTGGTTTTAGCTGGTGATGCAGCAGGTGTTGTCGCACCTTCATCTGGGGAGGGCATATATTATGCTATGATAGGCGGTCAGGAAGCTGCCTTTGCCACTCATACCTGTCTTTTGTCAGGAAACCCTAAGGACTTACAATTAGCTCGCAAGAGATTTATGTCGGAACACAAAACCGTGTTTCGAGTTCTCGAAGCCATGCAAAATGCTTACTACAAATCTGACGACAGGAGAGAACGCTTTGTTAGTCTCTGCAAAGATATTGATGTACAGAGATTGACTTTTGAGTCATATATGCACAAAAAATTGGTTACTAAAAAGCCTCTCGCCCATTTAAAGATTATGGTTAAAAATATTTTACATTTGTCAGGTTTGGTCAAAGCAACCACATGACTGAAGTTATAGCCGCATGGAAAAATAATAGCTTAGAGCCAGTAGAAAAGCTTGAAGTGCATAAAACTGGATTGAAGCATCCGGCTGTATCTGTTTTTGTTAAACAGAAGGAAAATATACTTATTCAACAACGCTCATCCACAAAATATCATAGCCCAGAACTATGGGCAAACACAGTCTGCACACATCCGCACTGGGGCGAAGAATTAGAAACTTGTGCACTTAGGCGACTTTCAGAGGAGCTAGGCATAGGCAATTTAGATTTACAGTTTCGCAGTGAAATCGAATATCGGGCGGAAGTGGGAAACGGCTTGATCGAACATGAGGTGGTGAGTATCTTCGTCTCAGAACTATCGGAAGACCTTGATTTGTATATGAAACCAAATCCTACGGAAGTAAAATCCGTCAGGTGGATAAAGTTTTCTGACCTTGAGAAAGAAATTACCCTTTTCCCAGAAAGATTTACGGAATGGCTAAAAATTTACTTTACCCAATACTCTAAAAATATCTTTATTCAAGATCTATAAGCACAAAAGATAATCAAGCAGATTTATCACTTTTCTTTTTAAACTTACCTACTGACACACCGAGCAAGTCTAGTACTTTTTCTACGATATCTTGAGAATCTAGCCCAGCGGCCTGGTACATTTCTTTAGGAGAGGCTTGGTCAATAAATTTATCCTTCATGAACATAGACCTGAATTTTAAATCGCCATCCAACAATTCATTCTCCATGAGAAATTGAGCCACATGCGAGCCAAAGCCGCCTATCGCACCTTCTTCAATAGTTATTAATGCGGAGTGGTTAATCGCTAAATCCTTTATCATTTTCGAATCCAATGGTTTGGCAAACCTAGCATCTGCAATAGTTAAACTAACCCCTGATTTTTTCAACAACGAGGCTGCCTCACGGACTTCGGCCAAATGCGCGCCAAAATTGAGAACAGCTACACCACTTGTGCCGCTTTGGATCATCCTACCTTTACCGATTTCAATAGGGACTCCTATCTCTGGCAGTTCAAGCCCTTCACCTTCTCCACGTGGATATCTAAAAGCGATCGGTCCAGCATCATATTCGGCAGCAGTAGCTACCATGTGCATAAGCTCTACCTCATCTGCAGCACCCATTACTACAAATCCCGGCAAATTAGTTAAGTATGCAATATCGAACGAACCGGCATGTGTAGCCCCGTCAGCTCCAACCAGTCCAGCTCGGTCTATAGCAAAACGCACAGGAAGCCCTTGGAGAGCAATATCATGAACTATTTGATCATAGCCTCTTTGTAGGAATGTAGAATATATTGCGCAGAACGGTTTTAACCCTCCCGCTGCCATCCCGCCAGCAAAAGTCACAGCGTGCTGTTCTGCAATACCGACGTCAAAAATTCTCTCTGGGAATGTTTCCTGCATAAGACTTAATCCAGTTCCCGATGGCATAGCAGCTGTTACAGCTACAATGCGATGATCTCTTTCTGCTTGATTTACTAATTCTTTTCCAAAAACACCTGTATATGAAGGAGCATTTGGCTTAGATTTCTTTTGAGCCCCGGAAGCTATATCAAATTTTGCCACCCCGTGATATTTGTCCGATGAACTTTCGGCTGGCTCATAACCCTTCCCCTTCTTTGTCACGCAATGAATTAACGTAGGCCCAGATGCTCTTGCTTTGACAGCTCTCAGTACAGGCAAAAGTTGGTCAAGTTCGTGACCATTTATGGGTCCCAAGTAAGAAAAACCTAACTCCTCAAAAAAGGTCCCCCCGGAAGCTAAGCCAGTTATTAGGCTCTTAGCCCTCCTTGCACCCTCCTGCAATGGGCTAGGTAAGTTCTTTGCTAATCCTTCTGCTAGTTTGGTCAAACTATAAAACTCATTATTTGCGTAAAGACTGGAAAGATATTTAGACATCGCTCCTGCTGGAGGCGCAATAGACATCTCGTTATCATTTAAAATCACAAATAGCCTACGACCTTCCGAACCTGCGTTATTTAACCCTTCGTATGCCATTCCAGCACTGATTGACCCGTCCCCAATTACGGCTATAGAATCCCCAACGGATGCACCAAGTTCCCGAGCCACCGTAAAACCTAAAGCCGCCGAAATCGATGTTGAAGAATGTGCGGCTCCAAAAGGATCGTATTCACTTTCGGCTCTCTTGGTAAAGCCAGAAAGACCTCCCCTTTGTCTTAAGGTTCTCATCTTATTTCTTCTTCCAGTAAGTATCTTGTGTGGATAACACTGATGGCTCACATCCCAGATCAGCCTATCATGTGGAGTATTAAAAACTGCATGTAATGCAACTGTCAATTCTACTACACCTAAACTGGAGCCTAGGTGTCCGCCAGTTTCTGAAACAACCGATATTGTTTCAGCCCTAAGCTCCCGAGCCAGGGTGGCCAGTTGGCTGTCAGATAACTGCCGTAGGTCAGAGGGCAGTTCAACTTGATCCAAAATTGGGGTGTTTACCATACTGATTCCTTAAGGAAAAAAAACAGTGGCGAAGAGCATTAGGAAGTTCATCCCCTTCACCACTGTTTAATTATTTTCAATTATACTGGCGATACTAAGCGATCATAGGAAGCATATAGCTTTCCGCCTGTATAATATGCACTAATTTTCTCTTCCTCAAGCATGGTGACCTCCTTGGCCTTCTTATTTTTAGGCACCTTGGGAAAATGCTTGCCATATAAGGCATGGACGTCAACTGATTTTTGATTAATTTTTGAAAGTGGCATCGGTAGTAGTCGATTAGAACCATCCGTAAGCTCAATTTCTAAGTAGCGAACAAGTTGTTCTGGAACATCTATCCACATATCTTTAACTTTTCCAACTACTAATCTATCAGCAGATACCACGCTCATGCCCCTGGGATCGCGACCCGCAGAAACATCAAAACCTTTTAGATCTGACATAGGGCGGATTTTTGGCTTTCCATGAGCATCTAACTCTGGGACATCTCTCCGTTCTGCCCAAGCAGCGGCTCCGACTCCATCATCCATTGGGTCTCCGGTAGGATATAAAGGCGACCCGTTAGCAACATTCTTGATCTCTAAATTTAGTTTTCTGGTGTCGCCATTGCCATTAGGGACAGTTACCTCACCACGTCCATGCGGTAATTTAAATGTTTTTGGTTTTGTAGGCGGATACGGACCTTGACTAAAAGCCATATCACCAGCCTCTGTTTCTAAAGGGAATCCCTCCCTATTATTCTCTTTCTGTAAATATATGACTAATCCTATAAAGAAGACCCAAAATAAATACAGACATAATTGAGCTAAGTCGAAATTCGAAAAAAATAATTCCATTACTATTACTCCTTAATTAGAGAGGATTCTGGGACGGAATAAGGTACTTCCGTAGCAAAACCGTGTTCAATTGCCCAATATCGCCAATCATCCACAACCGTTCCAGTTAGAATTATTCCAATTCCACCTGTTATCGGAACTAATACAGCGAACCACCATGCCCATCTGTGGATACCTTCCATCGAAGCATTGAAACCCATCGTCCATCTCCAAAAAAGAGCTGCACGTTCTGATGCTGTACCCCGGTCGTAGATTTGCTCCAGTTCCCTGTCACCACCTAACCTAGATACTGCGAGTATAGTGGCTCCATGCATCGCAAAAAGTAAGGCTGAGCCATACAAGAACGCGATACAGAGTGCATGAAATGGATTGTAAAATAGGTTTCCATAGTTCAAAGAAAAATAATTAGTCCAATCGAGATGTGGAAATATTCCGTAAGGCACCATTTCTGACCATGAACCCATTGCTAGCGGCCTAAACAGGCCTAAGCACAAAAATAACCAGATAGCTGCTGCAAATGCCCAACATATATGCTTTCCCATACCTAGCTCATGGGCTCTGAGGTAGGAACGCACCCACCAACTCAGGACCGACAAAAGTAAACACATGCTGGCTATCATGTAGAGGCCACCTTCATTCAATGGCGGAAATGATAATCCATGCTCTTCCAGTGGTGGATCAAGGGACAGCCAGAACAATCTTTGAAAGAACTCGGCAAAGTTATAATCTACACTCTGCAGCATCCCAAATCCCACGATCATGAACCAAACCGCGAACAAATATATAGAGACTACCCCAAACATTCCCAAATGGATTGGCCCTAATTGAGCATTTCCTAACCTACCCACTAGAGTATTATTACGAGTGGCGTCAGTTCTTTCCGCAGTAAGAACTCCACGCTCATCAATTCCTAACTCAGGCGGACCTTTAACCTGCACCTGAGTAAAAATATTTTGATATTCTGCCATTTTTAACCTCCAGCACTAAACGTTGTCAAACGTGGCCACCATTCCCACCAATCTATCCAACTTGCTCCTTCAGGCCATATCCAAGCCGGTCCTGAGATTAAGATGCATATTGCTGACCAAAAAGCCGCATTTACAGCGAGTAAAAGGCCTAGCCGGTGAATACCAAGAGTTCCAATAGAATACCCAATGAAATCCCTAAAATAAGTGTCTTCGTGATCTGGTGTCTTAGCTTCCTCCCCTTCCTCAGGGTTGGCAGCTGAGAGTATTAATCCACCATGCAGAGATAAAGCCAAAGTCGTCGTAAAAAACAGGCTGACTGCTAGCATGTGTACAGGATTATAGTGAAAATTGCCGTACTGATATCCCGTATAAGAAACCCAGTCTAAATGGGAGAATATCCCATATGGGAAAGCATGCCCCCAGGCACCCATCAAAATTGGTCTGATTACGACCAACGAAGTATACGCAAATATGGCCACACCGAAAGCTACCGGAACGTGAAAACCTATACCTAGCTTTCTACAGATCTCAATCTCTCTCAACAGCCAGGCTATAAAAGCCCCATGTGCACATATTGTAATGATTTGCCATAAACCACCGTCATGGAGTGGAGCAAAGCTAAGCCCATACTCTATGGCTGGCGGATTAATACTTATAAGGAAAGGATTCCAAGTTCCCTGTTGGGCAGCTCCCCATAAAATTAGCAGAGTACCTAATGAGGCAAAAAATACCGTCATTAAACCAAAAAAGCCCACATAAAATGGCCCCACCCAAAAATCAAATAGATCACGACCTATGAGGGTGCCTCCGGGAACACGATACTTTCGCTCAAAACTGAGTAATGCCATCTCGTGACCTCCTATTAAAATTCTTTATTTACATTCAAGTCAAAAACCCTTATTTGCCGTGGGCGGGTTAGTTTGGGGGGAAAGCCCGCCCACGGCGTTTCTTAATTGGTCTCAGCTAGAGCGGCTTAACCACCTGCAGCCTGTGCAAACCAATTAAAGTGAGGTGTACTTAGCAACACTAAATGAATTAGAGACGCTAATAAAAAGAGAAATACACCCTGAGCCACGAAAACTCTTCGTGGATCAAAAATCAGCCATATTTTGTAAAATTGACTCATGTTATTTCTCCTTTAACCACCAAACGAAGTAAACCAAGGACGCCAGATCCATGTTGCAATATGCGCGAGGACACACATTAATGTGAATGTCCATAGACCACTCATATAAACACTATGAAGCTCTTGTGCTTGATCTTCTGTTAAACCTGACAAAGACAGGTCATTACTTCCAGCCATGTTAAATCCTCCGGATTGTTTCGACTGATCCCACGGTCACCCGCAGGGTTGATATTCCTGAACCTTCATGGTCCAGAATTATTCGACCAAAACTAATTAGCCGAATTTCGTTAACCGCACTCATGCGGTAAAAATCATTGGGGTGATCACCTGTGCGTGACCCCAAGCCCGTTTTAAAATTCCTTCATTCTGCTCACCTTTCTGATTGAACCCTTTTATCAAAAAATGGAGCGACCAAGAAAATGTTGCCAATGGGATTGAAATGACAAAAATCAAAGCAAAATAAATTCTGTACTCAAGTTTTATTGTTTTCCTGTATTGGGAAACACTAAAAGTCTTTGCTACCGTTTGTTTCATCATAGTTCTTTCTCCAAGTTAAATAATATTATCTATCCATCTTTTTCTTAAGTGCTTCGACCGTCTCAACTACTACGCGATCATCTCCACCGGCCAAGGCTGACCGTTCGGCTTCATCTTTAAGTGTTTTTGCTGCTGAAATTCTTGTAAGAATGGGATGTTCTTCTACTATTTTATCTAGCAGTTCTTGTGCCTCCGGATCCCATGGAAAATCACGTTTCAAATTTGTGGGGGTAGCGTCCACTGAATCCATTTCGCTCCCTAACGGCAAAATATGAAATAACGCATCAAAAAGTCCGTTACATACCTCTTGCAATAGGTATGTGGCTCCGGCATACCCCATCATGGGTGTTCCAGTAGCTCTGCG
This sequence comes from uncultured Alphaproteobacteria bacterium, assembly GCA_902599445.1. Classification (GTDB taxonomy): domain Bacteria; phylum Pseudomonadota; class Alphaproteobacteria; order Rhodobacterales; family Rhodobacteraceae; genus CACIIZ01. Next base: position 35,029 of record CACKFK010000003.1, on the reverse strand, counting down.
TATTGCTGCACCTGGGAAACTTGCTGGGATAAATGCCGGGCTAGGACCAAAACCCTTTTTCAGCTCTGCCAGATACATCTTTTCGTTTATTGAACCTAAAACAATGAGCGGTCGCTTCTCCTTCATAAGGGACCTCACTTCATCATTATCAGTTTTTTTTCCAGCACAACGAGAGACCGCAAAACCGCAAGGCAATCCTAAGTCATTTTCGAGGAAATTTTGTATCCCCCGCGTATAAGTTTCATTGGCAACTATTCCAAAGCTAGCTGTTGCAAAAAAATCCTGCGTTACTGAGCGCCATAAATCCCAAACTGGTTTAATTGTAGAATGCTTTTCTTGCTCTATAAATTCCTCTGGATCGAGTTCTAAAAGTTCCCCTAATTTTCTTAAAAACTTTGTTGTAGAATCAATTCCTATTGGTGCCTGTAAGTAAGGCTTATTCAAAACCTCAGCTAATCCTCGGCCAAATTCTCTATACATAACCACGTTAACATCAGCATTTACCAGCTTATTCATATCCGCTAAATGACTTCCTAGTGGTAAAATCATGTTAATTTCAGCACCAATACCTTCGACCAAACGCCTTATCTCAGCTAAGTCGGATGGCATATTGAAAGTGCCATACATAGGTCCTAAAATATTAACTCTTGGCTTAGCTCCTTCCTCTCTTTTGGCCTCTCGTGGCATTCTCCCCTTTGTTTGACCAAAGTTAGTGAAAAGCCAAGTCATTGCCCTATCAGCAGATTGCCATTGATCTTCATCTATTGTACGCGGAAGAAACCTTTGGATATTGGTGCCTTGTGGAGTAACGCCACCACCTATCATCTCAGCTATTGAGCCAGTCACCACCACTGCAGGTAGTGCAGGGTCTAGAGCACCCCAGGCCCTTTTCATCGAACCTTCTGTACCTTCTCTACCTAATTCCTCCTCACCTAGCCCCGTAACTACTATTGGTAATTCATGGGGTGGTAAACCATCTGTGTAATGTAAAACTGAAGTAACTGGTAAATTCTCACAGCCAACAGGACCATCAATGACAACTTGCAAACCTTTCACAGCACAGAATGCGTATACTGATCCCCAATATCCTCCCGCTCTGTCATGATCCTGTATCAGCATTAAATCATCTCCGCCGCTTTTTCGGCTCTTTTCTTTTTTTCTAATTTTTTTAAATTATGCTCTCGAAATTGTGGTTTAATGTTTGGAGTTTTCTCCCAAATTCCAGCTGTGTCGTCGGAACCTACTCCTTCAAAAAACTCCCGCATAGTAGCCATTCGTTTTTTATTTTTCATTGCTGCATTAACAACTTGCGCCAAACTTCCCGCACCAGCTACGCCCATAAGGGGTCGGGCAGAAATTAGGTTTGTAAAATATAAAGAAGGAATTCCCTTTTCTTTGGCCTTTTGCACCACAGGGGTTGTTCCAATAGCTAAATCGGGCTTAATACCTTCCATCGCAGCGCAATCGTCTTCCAGACTTGCTCTATATTTTATCTCAGTCCCATTTGCTTCTAACCATTCCCTGTCAGGTTCAGACCATTGGGTCTTTGGACAAGCCGTTCCCACATAAGGAACCTTAGCACCACTCTCCACTAACAAACGTGCTACCAACAGCTCAGAGCCTTCATAGCCAGACAGAGTAATTGTTCCCTCTACTTTATTCTCTTTAAGAGCACTGCTTATTTTGGGCAAAAACTTATTCTTGCATTCTTCTAATGTCTTTCTTTTCACATCAAACGCTTCGGCAACAGACGTAAGCCATGTATCAACTCCGTCACATCCTACTGGTGCTGATCCAATAACGGCACGCCCAGCTGCCTGAAATTCCCTAATTGCTGACGTATAAAATGGATGAATTGCTGCCACCAAGGAAGAATCTAATGCTCCATATAACTCCCGCCACTCTCTACATGGGATTACGGGGCCAGCCGCTAAACCTAATGGCTCTAATAACCCACCGATTGCAACGGGATCTGCGGGAAACATTTCCCCTAACAAGCCCACAGTTGGTCTATCCGAAGTTCCAGAAAGAGGTCTGGCAACAGGCCCTTTTTCAGCTTCCATTCGTGCGTAATTGAGCATCGCACCTGCAAGCACATCCTTTGCTTCAGCATGAGTCGGAATTCCAAAACCGGGAACATCAATACCAATTATTCTTACCCCATTTATTTCATTTGGAAGTAATCTCAATGGGACACCTGAAGCCGTCGGCACACATAGGTTTGTAACGACAATGGCATCATATTTACTAGGATCAGCCATCGCATGAACAGATTCGCGAATATCCTCAAACAGTTTTCCCGAAACCAAAGTCTCAGAGCTAAAAGGTACATAACCCACCGATCTTCTTGCCCCATAAAAATGAGAAACGAAGGTTAACCCATAAACACAGCAGGCAGACCCAGATAATACTGTTGCAACTCGACGCATACGCAGCCCCACCCTTAGTGAGCCAAAAGCTGGACACATGCTCTGTGGTTTATCATGAGGGCCTAAAGGGTAATCTTTCTTAAACTTCTCTAGTAGTTCTGATTTACCAGCTGCCTTAGCTGCATCCAACATTTTTGCTTTCCCAGCGTGGCAACCTGATTCGTCATCAGGCTTTTTTTGGCCCTGTTCCTTAGTTTTAGAATCTACTAGGGCATCCATAACATCAGCTCTATCAGCTTCTTCATATTGAGCCCCGGACTTCATACGTTTCTTCCCAAAATCTTCAATTCAAACTTCATCATAAACAACCTCAAGAGATTCTTTTGGTTTTGAAAATTTACCGCGCATATCCGCATCTGTAGCTGGCTCTAAAGTGAATGCTGCTCCTGTTTCACCCGCATCAAACAAACCTAAAAGCTCGTCTTGATTTAGAGTTTTTGGCCGCACTGGTGGCGCCTCTGCCACGTTCTCAGCTAAGACCTCGAACAGAGATCCCCACTGACTTTCTTTGGTGCCTATAATTTGGTACATAGCAGATTTTCTTCTTATGTCATCATCAGCAGGTATGGTGCTTAAAACCGGGATGCCTACTGTTTCGGCAAAGGCCTTTGCCTCCCCTGTTCCATCGTCTCTATTGATAACGATTCCAGCAACTCCAACACTTCCACCTAATTTTCTAAAATATTCTACTGCTGAGCATACATTGTTCGCGACATAGAGAGATTGGAGATCGTTCGATGCTACAACAATTACTTTTTGAGCCATGTCTCTCGCTATAGGAAGACCAAACCCTCCACATACTACATCTCCCAAGAAATCAAGGAGCACATAGTCAAAGTCCCAATCATGAAACCCTAACTTTTCTAGGAGTTCAAAACCATGAATAATCCCTCGTCCGCCACAACCTCGTCCAACTTCTGGACCACCAAGTTCCATAGCAAATACGCCATTTCTCTTGAAACATACATCACCGATGGCAACCTCTTCCCCAGCAAGTTTTTTCTTCGTTGACGTCTCTATAATCGTGGGGCAAGCTTTACCTTCAAAAAGAAGCGAAGTCGTATCTGATTTTGGATCACAACCAATGAGTAGAACGCGCTTACCTTGCTCTGCCATCATGCAGCTTAAGTTCGCTAAGGTGAAGGATTTTCCTATACCGCCCTTACCATATATAGCGATTATCTGGCATTTTTTCTTCGGCTCCGAGGTATTAATTTCTTGCAATGGCTCCCCTGCCTCAGACTTCAGCCTTTCATGATGCTTTTCTAGTGCCTGATTTACGTTATTGCCTTTTACGTTTATTGTCTCTGTCGTCATGCAGCATTCCTCCAATCCAGAACCATTTTTAAACATTCGGATTTATTAAAAGCGATATTGTAGGCATCTGCTGCTTTTTTTACTGGCAATACATCACTAACCAAGCCGTCAAAGGATAAAGAACCATCTTCAATAAGTAATTTAGTAGTGGCTACGTCCTCGGGTAAGAATTCTGCAGATACTCTCATTGATACTTCCTTTATAAAAGCCTGAGGAAAACCAAAACTGAGTCTTTCTGGATAAAAGCCAGCTAACACAATTTCTCCACCCCTACATACTCTTCCAATTAGCTTGTCCAAAATTCCTGAATCACCACTGGCATCAAATATGCAGTCATAATCTGATCTCTCATCACAGTCCGGTAGTATAACCTGATATCCAGCAGCCCCATCATGCCTCAGAGGATTAGTTTCCCATACGACTGGTGGTTTTTCGCCTGCCAGAACAACAAACCGTGCTAGTAGCCGCCCTAACACCCCGTGCCCAACAATGACCTCAGGCATTTTATTACCAAAGCCTGCAATGGCATGTCTAGCAGTGGCTGCAAGTGCAAAAAGTGCACCATTTACCCCCATAGCTCGATCAATCTTTATGAGTCTTTTAGCTGGTGAACTTACGCGCTTTGCAGCCCCGCCAAATAAGCTTCTCACAGGTTCAGAAAAACAGTCTGCACCAGGAACGAAAACAAAATCGCCTGGTTTAAAACCAGTGCTTTTGCCAGCAGACACAACTTCTCCCACGGATTCGTATCCTGGAATTAAAGGGTATCCCATCCCTGGAAATGGTGGCATCTTGCCATTCCAAAAGAGCTTTTCTGTTCCAGTTGAAATACCAGAATAGTGAATATCCACAATTACGTGCTCACTAGGACACTCGCGCAAATTAACCTCTTGCACTGCTAGTTCACCAGGACTAGTCATAACCACAGCTTTAGTATTCACTTTACGTTTCTTTCCTCAAAAGCCTCAATACGTTTGAAGATTCTCTCCCCAAAACTAGTGTAATTTTATCCTGACAGTTTTAATTGTCAATAAAAGTTTACACTAATCTGATCTTTTTATTTACGTGGCTTTTTCGCAACGATTACTGATGTTACAAAATTGTTAATATTATTGAGGTTTTCCATACCTTTAAACCCCGCAGCACGCAGGAATTCAAAGTGCTGGGGCTTGCTCCTAGGTTTTCCAGATGTCATAGCCAATGTATAAAAACCAAAATAAGCATCTCCTGACCGGGTTGGAAATTTAGCTCCAGCCATCGGTTCAGAAATAACAACACATCCTCCAGGTTTAAGCGCTGCAAATGCTTTGCCGAGCAACAAACTAACTATTGAATCATCATGATCATACATAACACGATTAAAAAAAATTGTATCGCCATCTACTGGAAATTCATCCTCGATGAAGTTGCCAGGAATTATGTTAACACCCTCCATCAGTCTATCATTTTTAAAATTGTCTTGAGCTGTTTTGGTCACGCTAGGTAAGTCAAATAAAGTTAAAGCAAGGTTTGGATATCGTCTCCTAACTTGAGACAAAAAGGTTCCATTACCGCCACCAATATCAATTAAATGACTGAAACCTTTTAGGTTAACTAAATCCAGGGTTTCCTCTGCTACAATATACTGAGAGGTACCCATCAAATTAGAATATACGGATGCCTGCCCCTCATTAATTTTCTTCTTATTCCCCACATAAGACCAAAAATCCTTCAACTCAGTTTGAAAATCCTGCCTCAATAATCGCACTGGGTCTTGTAAATCTCGATAAAAAATTTTGTGATGGAGTATCATTTCATCAAGTCCTTGTACTCCTTCTATGGCAGCACCAAGCCGTGTGAGAACATAATAAGAGTTTGGTTTTCTTTTTAACAAGCCAATAGCGCTAGCTGCATTGCACAATAAAAGCATCTTTTGAGGGTCAATTTTCCCATGGTTAGCAAGTTCCCTGATACTCTTTTCCCCAGATAATAAAAATCTAAACAGTCTAAGTTCCACCATTGCAAGCAGAACTTGGCTATAGACAAAACCTGAAACCAAATCATAAATTTTGCGACCATCATTTGCTGCTAATCTTTTGAGTATGGGGATCTTCTTTACTAGAGTGTGAAACTTGGGTTGCGCCACAAGCTCATTCATTCTTCTGGAGAACCAGTTCATTATAAATCGCAATATCTTAGAGAACTTTATCAGCCGCAAAGGAGGGCATTAATTGCTTCGCTTGATTACGAATGATTTCACATAATTGTGCTTCACCTGAGCAAGCAGGAATTGAAGCAATAGCTCCACTCAAAATCCCCTGCAAACGATCAATAGCGCCCTCGACTCCCAGTTCTGACACAGCACTTGGTCTGCTATTAATAGCATCCTGCCCTTTAGGTTTCCCTAATTTATCCATTTGCCCAATCACATCCTTTAAGTCATCAGCCACCTGAAATGCTTCCCCAACCCTTTCACCTAATTCCACCCAAGGCTCAGGATCTTCCCCAGCTGATATAGCCCCCATACAAGTAGCTGCTACAAATAAGGACCCTGTTTTAAGTTGATGATAAGCACTTAAATTTATTTTTTCTTCACTTTCCCAACCTTGCCCCGAGCATATACCAAAAGGTAATCCTGAGGATTTGGTAAGAGTTTTAATGAGATCAGTTAATCTTTCCGGGCATTTCATACAACCTTTGGCTAGGTTCTCATATGCCAGTATAATGAGTGTGTCGCCAGCCAATACCGCCACAGCTTCGCCAAAGGCTCGGTGGACAGTTGGTTTTCCACGCCTTATGGCAGCGTTATCAAAACAGGGCAAATCATCATGCACTAAACTAGCACAGTGTATCAACTCAATAGCAGCAGCAGCAGAGTCACCTATTTCGAGAAAATCCTCACCACAGGCCTGTGCTACCGCTAGGCACAAGCGTGGTCTAACTCTGGCCCCTCCTGGGAAAACGGCATAATCAATTGCTGCTGCCAATTTGGGTGGTGCTGGTGATTCTTTAGCACTCTTCAAGGTTTGGGATAGTGCTAAATTGATTCTGTCATGTATATTCTTTGTATTTGTCATGACTACTCCTTAACAGCACGGTCTACCATATGGAGAAAAAGTTGTCTATTTTTTTTGACACCTAAGTGCAAGTGCATTAATACACAGAGGTTCTTCATCAAGGCGGTTTTTGAATTTTGAAAGATAAGAAAGTAATTATAGTAGGTAGTGGAATAGGCGGCCTGGCTGCTGCTATGAGACTTGCAACATGTGGCGTCAATGTTCAAATATTTGAGAAGCAACCCTATCCTGGCGGCAAGATTCGAACCAACAATAGCCCTGCTGGATTAATCGATTCTGGCCCAACAGTCCTAACAATGTATGAGGTATTTGAAGAGCTTTTTAGAGCATGCGGTGAAGCAATCGAGAATCATTTAGAGATCGTCCCCGAAGAGATCATAGCGCGCCATTGGTGGAGAGATGGAAGCTCCTTGGATCTATTCTCTTCATTTGAAAAAAACATGGGGTCTATAAGGGATTTTTCAGGCGTAAAATCCGCCCAGGAATTTCAGAAATTTAACTCTCTTTCAAAAGCCTTGTTCAGGCTGTTTGAGCAACCAATCATAAAAAGCCCCAAACCTAGACTTTTGCCCATGATAATTAAAGGGGGAGGGCATTTAAAAGCACTATATAAAACGCTTGTTAAACAGAGAATTTTATATGACTTTCTAGAGGACAATTTTTCCGATCCACGCTTAACTCAACTATTCGCCCGTTATGCGACATATGTCGGTGGTTCGCCTTTAATGTCACCGTCAATACTGGCTCTAATCTGGAATGTAGAAAGCCAAGGGGTTTGGAGAGTTAAAGGTGGTATGAACCAAATGCCAAAATGTATGGAAAACATAGCAAGGAAAGCTGGTGCAGTGTTTAGTTATGGAAAATCCGTGGATGAAATACTGATTGAAGATAAAAAAGTCCAAGGAATTAAATTAGAGAGCGGGGAGAAAATACTTGCAGACATAGTCTTGTTCAACGGAGATCCACAGGCTCTAACAACTGGTTTGTTGGGTGCCCAAGCTAAAGAAAGCATCCCCCACAAAAGTTCATTACCTAGATCCTTATCCGCTTATGTTTGGAGTTTTTCAGCCAAACCAACTGGTAAGAAATTAGCTCATCACAATGTCTTCTTTAATTCCAACTACAAAAAGGAGTTCCAAGATATTGCTAATGGTATCATGCCTACAGATCCAACCCTCTATATATGCGCCCAGGGCAATAATAAAGATCCCACACCTAGCTCCACTAATATTAGTCGCTTCGAAATTATAATCAATGCTGCCCCTGTTCCAAACACAAAGATTTTTGATAAAAATGAGGAATTCCAAAGATGCAAAAACATAACATTTCCAATTCTAGAATCTATGGGGCTGAAGCTATCGCTAGACCCAAAAAAAGAAATGTTAACTACGCCTTTCGAATTCGAAAAATTATTTCCAGGGTCTTCGGGTTCCTTGTACGGAAGGAGTCCTCATGGGATCAACTCGACATTCAAAAGGCCTCTTTCCCAGAGCCAAATAAAGGGTCTTTTCATGGCCGGAGGGGGCACCCATCCGGGAGCAGGAGTACCAATGGCATGCCAATCCGGCAAGCATGCGGCAGAGATGATCTTGCGCGGCCTAAATTTAACGTAACGGTTGAAAGGAATGGATATGCCTGGTGGTATGTCGATGGGATATCGGAAGATGGGGAAAAAGCCATTTCAATAATTGGGTTTATTGGTTCAGTTTTTTCCCCCTGGTATTATTGGTCTGGAAGAAAAAACCCTCAGAATCACGTTTGTATTAATGTTGCTCTTTATGGGAAAGGTTGGCGCTGGACTATGACCGAAAGAGGTCAAAAACAATTGGCCCAGTCCCCCGATTGCTTGCAAATTGGACCAAGTTCATTCACCTGGGAAAAAGATCACCTCGTTATTGAATTCAATGAATATTCCATTCCACATTTTGATCGGGTTAAGGGAACAGTGAAAATCTTCCCTGAAAACATTACAAACATTGAATGTAATTTGTTGCCTGACAACAGCCACATATGGCGTCCTTTTGCTCCAACTTCTCGAATTGAGGTTCAGATAAATAGGCCTGGATGGAATTGGAACGGCCATGGATATTTTGATGCTAACTTTGGAACAAACGCTTTGGAAAAAGATTTTTCTTATTGGACTTGGGGTCGGTTCCCAACTAGCGATGGTAGTATAGCATTTTATGATGCAATACCAAGAAATAGTAATCCGCTTAATTTAGCCTTACACTTTAAAAGAAATGGCCAGGTGCAACAAATAAATGCACCACCGCCAATAGCGCCTATGCGGCGGTCATTATGGCTGGTAAAAAGAAATACCCGCTCTGACCCCGATTTCAAACCACGACAAGTTAAGCATATGCTGGATACACCTTTTTATACAAGATCGGCAGTAGAGACATCAATAATGGGTGAAAGAGTTATAGGCGTCCATGAAGCTCTAGACTTAAATCGTTTCGCCAACCCAGCACTTAAACCTCTATTGGCCGTAAAGGCCCCTAGGTATACTTTGGGAAAGACTAACTGATCTTTATTATGCCTTGTTCATGATCATTACCTTATAATTTAGTACGGCCGCAAAGCTTACCCATATAAAATAGGGAACAAGTAGCACTGAGGAAAGAACATCAATAGACGAATAGCTTAAAACCATTATAAAAACGGTAGTCCAAAGACCCAGCATGAAGCCCATGGCTAGCCTTATTTTATGCAACCCAAAGAAAATTGGAGTCCAGATAGTGTTAAGACAAATTTGTAAGGCCCACAAGCCTATAGCAAATGGGGCTTCACCTCCAATTATTGATATTCTCATCCCAACATAAGCTATTATAATATAAAGAATACTCCAAGCGATTGGAAACAACCAATCTGGTGGATTCCACGAAGGCTTTTGCAGTGACTTATACCACTCGTCGGGAGGAAACAAAGCCCCAGTAGATGCTGCAACAAAGCATGTTACAAAAAAAATAAAAAAACTTAACCAATCCATATTTTAAACATAAATAAGAGACTATTCGTAAATACCTGCAATTGATCGATCTTTACGCTCAAGATCAAACAATAAAGACATAAATTTTTTGGAGCGCTCTTTGAATGATTTTTCATCCTCTCTAGGAGAGCTTACCGCATTTACCAAAAATTCAACCTCTGAAATTGGTGGAGCATGAATAGTAGATGGGACCGGCATGACTGTTGTTAATGCAGAATTACCTACTGATGATAAAATTAATAGAAATTTTTCAATAGTTGAGGTATGAGCTCTTCTATGGATACTATCATAATTGGACGCAGCTATATGCTTTCCAATCTGAGAGTAGATCTTACCAGCTGAAAAAATTCCAGGCCTACAGTTTTTTGGTAATGAAAAATACCCTGCTCCAGCTCTTTTATAAAAGATATCAGCCTGAGCTAATAGTTGTTTGACAAAAATACTGACTTCTGGAAATTGTTCAGGTTCCTTAAAAAATCGGTTTATGTCAATTTTATGCTCTTGCATCCACTCCAACGGTATATAAAGCCTGTCATTTCTGGCATCCTCTCCAACATCTCGGGCAATATTAGTAAGTTGCATCGCTATACCAAGATCACAAGCTCTTGCCAAGGCATCATCATCCCGGACATTCATTAAAATGCACATCATAACCCCAACAGATGAAGCTACTCGCGCACTATAGCTATACAATTCAGATAGCGTATCAAACCTTCTGCCTTCATAATCCCACTGTAAACCTTCAATTAGTGCAGAAGGTAGTTCTTTTGGAAGGTCATAAGTATTTACAAGGGCTGCAAAGGCTCTATCTGTCGCACTATCCCTAGGCTTCTTACTGTAAACTAGATTGAGTCTAGTCTTAAGATCATCAATTGGGTTATGGTTTCCAGTCTGTTTATCTACTACATCGTCAGCAATTCGACAAAAAGCGTAAAGAACAATAGCAGGATCACGAACATATTTTGGTAAAAGTCTCGACGCAGCATAAAACGAATGTGACCCCTCCTTGATCAATAACTTGCACTCTTCCAGATCTTTACTTGTAATTTCCATAATTATTTCAATCTACTGGAGAAGAGTATATTGGGTCAAAGACGCTCTGTTTATATTTTAAAGAGCAGTCAGGAATTTTCTTCGTTGCTATTTCAGCAGAAGCGATAACTCCAGGCACCCCTGGCCCAGGATGAGTCCCTGCACCAACAAGATACAGACCTTTTAGTTCTTCAGAAATATTATGAGGTCTAAACCAAGCACTTTGAAACATTCTAGGTTCAATTGAAAAACCTGTACCCATTGGACTTAGGTAATCTTTTCCAAACTCATCGGGGGTCATAACATGGCTTTCAACAATTTTCTCTCTAAATCCTGGTAATAACCTATCATCTAGAAAGTTAGCCACTTTCTCACAATACAGCTCCTTTTCTTTAAGCCAGTCAACAGGGTTAAGATGTCCAAGATGAGGTACGCAAGACAAAACATAAAAAGTATCATCACCTTTTGGTGCACAAGTAGGATCTGAAACAGAAGGCCTATGAACATATAAGCTCATATCATCTGCGAGCACCCCATTTATAAATATATCTTTCACATGATTTTTATATCTAGGCCCATGCAAGATTGTATGATGACCTACCTCTGGCCAAAGAGATTTGGTTTTTTTTGTGCCAAAATGCCAAACAAAAAGCCCCATAGACCATCGCTTTTTCTTCAATTTTTTTTCTGTCCAACGCTTTTTTTCTTTACCTTTTAAAAGGTTATTATAGGTGTGAGCTGGATCTGAATTAGAGACTACAAGATTTGAACCAATGTGTTGACCGCCTGATAGTGATACCCCAGTTACTTTATTACCCGTATAAGTAATATCCATTACCTCGGAACCTAAAATTATTTCACCTCCCTGCTCTCGAATTACCTTTCCCATAGCTTCTGCTATTGCTGAAAAGCCGCCTACTGCACAATGGACCCCATAGGCCTTTTCAATGTGACTAACCAAACCCCACATTGAAGTTACGTTAAAAGGATCCCCACCAACAAAAAGGGGATGGAAGCTGAGTGCAAATCTGAGTCTTGGATCTTTTACCCTTGCAGCAGCCATTTGATATACTGAACGATCAGCTCTAAGTAACCCAAAGAGTGGTAAAACCTTCAAGGTATCCCATAACCTATGCATAGAAACTCTACCAATGGAATCCTTACTGGAAAAGGCAATTTGATATCTGGCTTTAGACTCACGCATAAACTTCTCATAGCCTTTTAAATCCTTAGGTGAAAATTCTAACACTTGGTCACGCATTTTAGCTTCATCAGAGGTAGAGGCAAATTCAGAATCATCAGGAAATTTTATCTTGTAAAAAGGGTCTAAGGGCTTTAACTCTACGTAATCGTCAAAATCTTTACCACAGGCCTCCCATAATGACCTTAGCATATTTGGCAATGTCACGATCGTTGGGCCCAAATCAAATCGATGCCCACCTTTTTTAAGGGAAGATCCTCTTCCTCCTAAGGCAGACAATCTATCAATGACCAGAACTTTATAACCTTTAGCACCTAGCCTCATAGCCGCAGCTAGTCCACCAAAACCTGCACCTATAACTATGGCTCTATGCTCGGGGGACGACGGTAATTTTTCGTCATATTCATTAATACTAACACTTTTTAACACAGCGCGAATTTAGCATGCTAGAAAAATTTGACAACATATTAAATGAATGGTTTTTTGTAAGTAAGTTTCTTTCTTTTTAACTAAAAATTTTTTTATTATTGATTCTAATGGAGGACAATATTCAGACGGTAACTATAAGTTTTTTCAGATTTAAAGGGCTTTACCAAAAACTCTGGGCCTTTACGCAAATGGGTTTCGCCAGAAGAAAATTAAGAAAAATAAATCCTATATCATTTTTCAAACTTTTTGGATCAGGTACTGGGGAGGGTTTCACTCCTTACCCAAATACCAGTGTTTATGCAATTTTAAGCGTCTGGGAAAATTCTGAAGTTGCAGAGCAAATGATTGAGACAGAAAAAATTTTTACTACCTATCAAAAAAAATCCTCAGAACATTGGACTGTGTTCCTTACTCCTATTTCCAGTCGGGGAGCATGGGATAAATCTGAACCCTTTAAACCTGTTGCAGAGCAAACCGTAAAAGGTAAAAGAAATATGCTGGCCGCTCTAACAAGGGCTAGCATTAAACCAAGCATTTTACTTAGCTTTTGGTCAAAAGTACCTGCTATATCAAAAATGATTGGAAATAATGAAAATGTTCTTTTTAAGATGGGATTGGGTGAAATACCTTGGTTCCATCAGGTTACCTTTTCGATATGGCCTAATGCAGAAGCCATGGCTGAATTTGCTAGGAAGGATGGACCACACGCCAAAGCAATTCAATCAGTTAGGGATGGGCAGTGGTTTTCTGAGGAACTTTATGCTCGGTTTACTATTCTAAAGGCAACAGGCACTTGGGCAGGAAAATCAGTATTTTAACAAAGCACGGAAAACATAAATGACATCAAATTTCCCCTTTTCGGCTATTGTCGGTCAAGAGACTATGAAGCAAGCTCTGATACTTACAGCCATTGATCCATCAATCGGAGGCGTATTAGTTTTTGGGGAAAGAGGAACTGGTAAATCTACCATAGTCAGGTCTCTAACCGCCTTATTGCCTGAGATAAAGGCTATTAAAGGATGTCCATACAATTGTTACGAAGTCAGCACAGAGTGCCTCTGTGAGGCGCAAAAAAATGGGCGAACGGAAAAAAAATCCACCCCCATTGTGGATTTACCACTTGGCTCGACTGAAGATAGAGTGGTTGGAGCACTAAATCTAGAGATAGCCCTAAGCCAAGGCAAAAAGAGTTTTGAACCAGGATTACTCGCCAACGCTAATAGAGGTTACCTCTACATAGATGAAGTAAATTTACTTGAAGACCACATAGTTGACCTTTTACTCGACGTTGCAGCATCAGGAGAAAATCTAGTCGAAAGAGAAGGACTTTCAATCAGACATGAATCAAATTTTGTACTGGTAGGTTCAGGTAATCCAGAAGAAGGGGAACTAAGGCCGCAACTCCTTGATCGCTTTGGTTTATCAGTAGAGGTAAGGTCTCCAAACACCCTTCCAGAAAGGATAGAGGTAATCAAGAGAAGAACAAAGTTTGATGAAAGAAACCTAGCCTTTTTAGATTTTTGGGCAAAAGAAGATGCAAAAATAAGACGAAAAATATTAAGAGCTCAAAAAAAGCTTCCTCAAATAGAAAGTCCAGATCAAATATTGGAAAAATGTGCAGAACTTTGCATGGGACTAGGCTCTGACGGCCTTAGAGGTGAATTAACTCTACTGAGGGCAGCAAAAGCTCAGGCTGCGTACGACAATAAACCTGTAATTGATCTTATGCACCTGAAAAAAGTTGCCTCCATATGTATGGGACATAGGCTACGCAAAGACCCTTTAGACGATGTTGGGTCTACTGTACGAGTGGAGAAAGCAGTTGAAGAGATACTAGGCTTATAAGATCAAAACTAATGGAAAATTCTTTTAATGATACACAACTGATATCTCCTGAGGCTAAAAGAAATGAGGAAAAGTTTTCTAATCCAAATTGGCTTCTTAAAAAGATTATCTTGTTATTATCTGTAAAACCATTTGGCTTGGGCGGTTTAGTTCTTAAAGCCAGACATAGCCCAACCAGAGATAAGGTCATCAAAATTATCGAGGATAATATCAGTGAATATGATCTAAAGAGAATTCACCCCAATGTATCTGAACTACATTTAGATGGTGGGCTGGATTTTGCCTCTAGCCTAGAAAGGGGAAAAGCTGTTTATTCAAAAGGTATCTTCGATGGAACAGCAAAATTTATAAAGCTTGTAATGGGTGAAAGGATTGAACCTAAGATAGCAGCTAAGTTTTCCCAACGCATGGATTCTGAAGAAAAGCTATCGTTAATAATACTTGACGAAGGCATCGGTGAAGAAGAGCAACTCCCCATTTGCTTATCCGATCGTATGGCTTTTTGCCTTAACCTAGATGGAATTCCACATTCAATAGTAAAAAACATTCAGATTGATAAAAATAAAGTAGAAAAAGCTAGGCAAACACTAACAAAAATAATAGTCCCTGAACAATTTTTAGTAGATGTTACGAGCTTAGCGATGTCCCTCGGAATTCAAAGCCTACGAACACCCATATTTACTGTAAAGATTGCTAGGATTTTAGCCGCACTCCGCGGTGCTAGTCAAATAAACCAAGAAGATATTCTCGAAAGTATCAGTTTAACCATCTCACACAAGGCTAGGTTCTTTCCAGATTTTCAGGAGAATGAACCTGTTCCTGAAAAGAACCAATCTGAAGATATGGAAGCCGAACAAAAGAAAAATGGAAAAACGGAGGATATTCCTCTTGAGCTTTTGATTGAAGCAGCCAAAGCTCAATTACCTATCAGCCTCCTAACGAATATGGAGAAAGGAAATGAAACACGCGAAAAAGGGCTGGTCAATAACTCTGGAAGTGGCCAGAAGAAGATTTCTTATTTGCGAGGAAGACCTTTACCATCTCATCAGGGAACACCTAACGGTAGAAATCGAATAGATGTCATCGCAACTTTACGGACAGCGGCACCGTGGCAAAAATTGAGAAATCCATCCAAAAATATTAAGAATGAGATATACACAAAAAATAAAAAGATTGAATTCAGAAAAACTGATATCAGAATAAAGAGATACCAGGATTTAAAATATAGGCTAATAATCTTTTCCGTTGATGCTTCTGGCTCCTTAGCTGTTGGTAGACTTGCTGAAGCTAAAGGAGCAGTAGAGTTACTATTAGCAAAAGCCTATTCTTCTAGAGATCAAGTAGCCCTCGTAGCATTTAGAGGTGAAACTGCTGAAACTTTACTTACACCTTCAAAGTCATTAACCAAAACAAAGAGAGCATTGAGTTCGCTACCTGGTGGAGGGGGAACTCCTCTCGCCGCAGGCTTAAAGGCAACCCTGAAAATGGCCCTCGATTACAGGCATAAAGGTTTTTCCCCCGTAGCTGTTATTTTAACAGACGGAAAAGCCAATATCGACCTGGAAGGTGGGAAAGGCCGAGAAAAAGCTACTGAAGATAGCACACAAATGGCGAAGTTATTTTCAGCAAATGAGGTTAAATCAATCCTTATTGATACATCAAACCGAATGCAAGAATCTGCAGAGCAGCTGGCAAATCATCTAGGTGGACAATACCTAGCTCTCCCAAGAGCCAATGCAAAGCAACTTTCCAATGCTGTCATGAGTAAGCTAAATTAAATGAATTGGGAAAGGGAAAAGGAATATTGGCCTCATTCTAAGCTAAGCCAGTTTATTAATTCTTATCCCCATGATTGGCACATACAGGATACTAATAATTATCAAAATACACCATCTAGATTACCGACTTTATTACTCATCCATGGCGCTGGAGCCTCTACACATAGTTGGCGTTTATTACTTAGTAAACTTGAAAGCAAATTCAGGGTAATACTGGTAGATCTTCCTGGCCATGGATTTACAAAATTAGGAACAAAAAGAAGATGTAGTTTAGAACTGATAACAGAGGATTTATCCAGTATGTTGAACAAACAAAAAATTAAACCCAATCTTATAGTGGGACATTCAGCCGGTTCTGCCATTGCCATAAATTTGGGACTTATTTCAAAAGAGGACTTAAAGGGTATAATCTGTCTAAATGGCGCCCTAGGAAATTTTTCTGGATTCGCAGGAATATTATATCCTTTCCTTGCTAAACTTTTGTCAATGAGCCCTTTTACAGTCCCCCTTTTTACCTCACTATATGCCTCTAAAAACCAGGTTGAAAAATTCTTAAAAATTACTGGAAGCAAAATAAATTCTGACGGAATATCTCTTTACCAAAAATTAATTTCAGACAAAGCACATGTCGAAGGAACACTGGCAATGATGTCCCAATGGAATTTAAGTGAGCTGATACTCAAGTGGTCTGACTTAAATGTACCAATTTCATTTATATTGGGAGCAAAAGACTCGATAGTGGAAAATGCTGATAGCATAAAGGCATCTAAGGAAATAAAAAAATCAGAGGTTCAGATGAACAATAATCATGGACATTTAATGCATGAAGAGGATCCAGATTTAATTTCTGACCAAATCACAGCTTTCTATAAAAAGTGTCAATAATCATTAGTAGAATTAGAGTGGCACTAGAGCCACTTGATAGCAGAGCATAGAGAAGATATTATAAGTCATGCACTCAAGATTTTGTCAGTTCAAAAAGATCCTATTTAGCACAGTAATTATTTTTATAAGCTGCTACTTAAGTGTTTATGCCTTGGCAGATGATCGCGGACCAAAACTCTTCAAAAAATGTAAAAGCTGTCACCAAATAGGTCCTGATGCTAAAAATTCAGTAGGCCCTCATCTAAATGCTCTTAATGGCAGGATTATGGGTTCAATTGTTGGTTATAAGTATTCTAAGGCGGTAGAGAATATGGGTAGGTTGGGTAATTCATGGAATAGGGAATCACTCAATAAGTACTTAGAAAATCCCCGAGGATTTATAAAAGGAACAAGTATGAAATTTGCTGGAATCACCAAGGAAAGTGATAGATCAGAATTAATAGATTATGTTTTTTTTGTTTCTACAGCCAACGCTCGCATTCCGTCTTATCAAGACCCAGAGCTGGACCAGAAAATTCTTTCAATAGAAGGCGATTATGCTTATGGAGAATACTTATCAAGTGAATGTATCACATGTCATCAGGCCTCTGGACAAGATAACGGGATACCTTCCATAACAAATTGGCCTGTAGAACCATTCGTTACTGCTCTTCACGCATACAAGAATAATCATCGGGAAAATGAAATTATGCAAATGATTTCTAAACGACTTTCTGATGAAGAAATTGCTTCCCTTGCAATTTTTTTCAATTCGTTAAATAATTAGGTATTAGGAGGAACAAATATGACAATTAATAGAAGACATTTTATTTCGGCTTCGGCCGGCATCACTGCTGCAATGTCAGCACCTATGGTTTTTGGAGCGTCAAGACCACAAGTAGTTATAATTGGAGGAGGTGCTGGAGGAGCAACCGCAGCAAGGTATATCGCCAAAGACTCGAAAGGCGCCATAGATGTTACTCTGGTGGAACCTACGAGAAGCTATTATACATGTTTTTTCTCAAATCTTTATTTAGGTGGGTTTAAAGATTTTGATTCTATTGGTCACACCTATGGAAAATTAGCTAATGATTACGGCATTAATGTTGTACATGACTGGGCTGTAGATGTAGATTCAAATGGTAGGACCGTCGCCTTGGCAGGAGGAGGATCTTTGAGTTATGATAAACTGATTCTATCACCTGGAATTGATTTTGTAGATGGCTCAGTTCCTGGGTGGGATTTATCATCACAGAATAAAATGCCGCATTCCTATAAAGCTGGATCTCAAACTCAACTTTTAAATGCCCAGATCGAGAATATGAAATCAGGTGGAACTTATTGCATGGTTGCACCTCCAAACCCGTATCGATGCCCACCAGGACCGTATGAGAGAGTATCTATGGTAGCCCACAAACTAAAAAAGATGAATTCAACAGCCAAAATCCTAGTTCTTGACCCCAAGCCTAAATTTTCAAAGCAAGGACTTTTTGAAGAAGGTTGGAACAAGCATTATGCAGGCATGATAGAGTATATAGGGCCTGATATGGGAGGAAAGGGTGTTGAAGTTAGACCAGACAGTATGGAAGTAATTATAGATGGGACCCCTGAAAAAGTGGACGTTTGTAATGTTATTCCTGCAATGAAGGCTGGGAAAATAGCTGAATTAGCAGGAGTTACAGACGGTAATTGGGCTCCTACTATTGCTCATACAATGCAAAGTAGAAAAAATAGTGACATACATGTTCTAGGAGACGCGGCAGCTCAAGGAGATATGCCAAAGTCAGGTTTTTCTGCGAATTCCCAAGCAAAAGTATGCGCTATGGCGGTAAGGGCCGCTTTAACTGATTCGAAGTTATTCCCGGCAAAATTCTCTAACACTTGTTGGTCCCTAGTTGATACAAATAATGGGATAAAAGTGGGAGCAACTTATGAAGCAACAGACGAGAAGATTGCAAAAATTTCTGGTTTTGTTTCAAAGACCGGCGAAGATGCAGCCCTAAGAAAAGCAACATACGAAGAAAGTCTAGGTTGGTATTCTGGAATTACCTCCGACATGTTTGGCTAAGATTTTCTGGAGAACCCCAGGGAAGGTATACCCTTCCCTGGGAAAACCATCTATTTACTTTGCATTTTCTTTTCTGAGTAAGCTATTTGGGTAATAGCAAATACTATAAAACCGCCCCCTATTATTATTAGAAAATCTATGGGCTCTCCAAAGATTAATAACCCTATGAGAGTAGACCAAATCAGCTGTAAAAAGATGACGGGTTGTGTCACTGATAATGGGGCTAAGGCCACAGCAGTAGTAACAAAATAGTGGCCAAAAGTAGCCAAAATAGCAATAGCTAATAATAAACCCAAATCATACATGGATGGTGTGATCCAGTTCATCAAAGCAAATGGTAGTAAAGTTATTGTGGCAAAGAAATTTAACATTAAAACAATAAGGAAAATCCCCTCTGTCTTTGTCAAAATCTTTGTGATTAAATATGAAGCTGCAAATAGTAAGGTACTCAGTAATTGAGCTGATTTTCCTGATGATATAACTTCAATACCTGGCTTTAGAATTAATATAGCTCCAATAATGGCAGTGAGTATTGCCAAAGATCTTTGTTTAGTTAGTCTTTCATTAAATAAAATAATGGCCCCAATAGTAGTGAAAATGGGGGTAAGATAACTAATGGCAGTTACTTCTGATAATGGTATTTGGGAAATAGAATAAAACCACAAAACTACGCCAAAGCCGTGAAGAGTTCCCCTTATTCCGTGCTGGACAATTGGTATTTTAAGATTTCTTACCTTGAGTTCACTAATAGCAAATGGAAAAATTATGACCAGACCGAATAGATACCTTATGAAAGCAACTTGAATAGACGGTAAACTTTCATCCGTATAACGGATAGTAACCATTACAGCGACCATACAAGCACCAGTAAGAACCATAAAAAATATTGCCAGAATATTATTCTGCTGGAAAGAAGGTAAGTCATGACTCATATCAAGGTTCCACAAGTTGCCCCAGGCTAGAGTTTCTAAATATTTTCTTTTGGGTTTACTTTACTTCCCCAAAAATACGGGTTTCTTCTTATTAAAAAATGCCTGCACTGCATTATGGAAATCTTCAGTCTTGGCTAATCTACCTTGAGCTTCGGCTTCAGCATCAAAAATATCCCAATAAGTATTATTTTGACACAATTTCAGAAGTCTTTTTGCTTCCACAATAGCTAATGGAGACCGTTCTGTTAGTTCCCTAGCCCAAGCTAAAGACTCCTCTTGAAATTTTTCTTCTTTAAAAACCTTGTTGGCCAGTCCATATTTTTCACAGTCTTCAGAATTGATATGTTCCCCTTGGACTATGATCTCTAACGCTTTGCTATATCCCAATTTTGTGCATAATGACCAGTTAGCCCCACCATCAGGAATTAGACCTATATTAGAGAAAATTAACGATAAGCGCGATTGTTCTGACATAACCAAAAAATCACACGCTAAAGCCAGAGCGGCCCCTATTCCTGCAGCAGAACCATGGACTGCAGCAATATATAATTTCTTTCCATCAACTATTTGTTGAAAAATTGGTTTGTACTCTTTTTCCAGCTGATCCGGGATTGAACTTCCTGGAGTCTCAGTCAAATCTGCACCTGCACAGAAGCCAGGACCTTCTCCTCTAATTACAGTAACCCTGATATTCGGATCATCTTCTATTTGTTCAAGGGCTTTGGTTAGTTCAGCCCTTAGATTGTAAGAAAATGAGTTATACTGAGCCGGTCTCTTTAAGATCACCTCGGCTAATCCATTATTTACGTCAAAGCTGATAATAGTTTCTTGGGGCATTGAAATCTTTCTGAATAAATTGATGAGATGTTTTTGAACTGAGCATAATGATTCAATTAAATTGATAATTGTGATAACAAAGCTACGATATACTTGTAACAACCTTAACTTAATGTTTGGTAATGGAAAATAGCAAATATATTGAGTTAAAAAAAATGATACTTAGTGAGCTTAAAGCATTAGAGCAAAATCTAAATGATGCTAGAGGTGCCTCCAAGGTCGTAGAACTCGATCAACAATTAATTGGTCGATTGAGTAGAATGGATAGCATTCGAGAAAAAGAAATGTCTAAAGCTAATTTGGGCCGTCGCACACAAAGAAAATCACAGTTGCTCGAAGTTCTCGAGAGACTCAAGGAAAATGACTTTGGGTTTTGTATTGATTGTGGCGAAGAAATAGATATAAGACGGCTAAGAATAAATCCGATAGTACGAAAATGCTTTTCCTGCATGCAAGATTAGAACTTGCTTTTCGTAAATATCCCACTTAAGAACTGTAATCTGGGCATGAGCCATAACAACTTTTATTTTCAGAATTCCAGATGGCTGGCTATAACTACACTGTTATACTTCTCATCCTCTTTTGGCCAAACTTTTTTTATAGCAATTTTTGCTGGAGCAATAAGGGAAGAATTCGGGATAAGTCATACTATTTGGGGTACTATTTACGCCGTAGGCACTCTATCTTCTGCGGTTTTGATGTTCAAGTTTGGAGGTTTTGCAGACAAGAGGGAACCTCGTAGGCTTGGTAGTATTATAATTATTTCTTTAGCCGTTTCTTGCTTTGGAATGATGCTAGTTCAGCATGCTTGGGCTCTCCCAATATTGATCTTTGGTTTAAGGTTCTTTGGCCAAGGGTTTGCCACCCATTTATCGATGGTGTTATGTGGACGATGGTTTCATAAAAATCGGGGCCGGACAGTTGCCGTGACAAGCCTAGGCTTTGCTTTTGGGGAAGCCTTACTACCACTAATTTTTGTTTCAATAATGGGATGGATAGGTTGGAGGTTTTCTTGGGGAATCGCTGCTCTACTATTACTCTTGATCGCTTTATTCTTCAAGATATTGCTAAATAACGAAAGAACTCCAAAAAGTGCAGTAGATAATGTTAGCTTCAATAATATCAGTGGACTTTATGGCAAACATTGGACCAAGAGTGAAGTTTTGAAGAGTTGGGTTTCATGGCCAATGTTAGTAGCAATAATGGCACAATCTATGTTTGGGACAATTTTCTTTTTCCAGCAAGTGACTTTAGGAATTGAAAAGGGTTGGGAAATTAACCAATTTGCGATGCTAGTTCCTGTGTATACTGTAGTAAGTATTATCTCCACTTTCATTGCTGGATCTCTCATTGATAAATTTGGTGTAAGACGGTTGATCCCTTTCTATTTAATTCCTAGTATGTTTGGGTTCTTAATTGGTAGTTTCTTGAACGATCCCATAACCAGTAGTTTAACATTTGCCCTTTTAGGTATGACAACAGGTCTGAGTAATTCTTTTAGTGGGACCTTTTGGCCAGAATTTTTTGGGACTAAATACCTTGGGGATGTCAGGGCAATTGCTACTTCCTCAATGGTTATAGCATCAGCTCTTGGGCCACTCTTTAGTGGATTTTTTCTAGATTTAAATATTTCTCTTTCAGTTCAATTTCAACTTATGGCCTTGATAATGAGTATTTGTACTATAGGCCTCGGTATTACTAGCCTAAAGACAAAATCAGACATGAGCTAGGATTCAAATAACTAGATTTCCTTCTGTGGCAGCTTTGATTTGTTCAAGGCTTGCTCCATCAGCTATTTCTATTATCTTTATACCTTCACTAATAATTTCAAACATACCATAATTTGTGATAAGGGAATCCACCACACCCCTACCTGTCAGAGGTAAAGTACACTTCTTAAGCAGCTTGCTATCTCCTTTCTTGTTGGTATGGTCCATTATTACTATCACACGTTTAACTCCGGAAACTAAGTCCATTGCTCCCCCCATACCTTTAACGAGTTTACCAGGAATCATCCAGTTCGCTAAATCGCCGTTCTCAGATACTTCCATAGCACCTAGTATAGCCATATCTATATGGCCTCCACGGATCATAGCGAAACTGTCTGCACTTGAGAAATAACTTGTTTTATCAAGCTCGGTAATTGTTTGTTTTCCCGCGTTTATTAAATCTGGATCAACATACCTTTCCTTGGGGAATGGTCCCATACCAAGCATTCCATTCTCTGACTGTAAAGTAACATCTAAATTCTTTGGGATGAAGTTTGAAACTAGGGTGGGTATACCAATTCCCAGATTAACATACATCCCGTCTCTGATTTCCTTAGCCGCCCTTGCAGCCATCTCGTTCCTATCCCACATTTATCACTCCTTATTCAGTCAAAGTCATATTTTCTACCCGTTTTTCGTGTTCGCCTTGTATAATCCTATTCACAAAAATTCCAGGGGTATGTATGTGATCAGGGTCTAAGCTGCCTACAGGTACAATTTCCTCTACCTCAGCAATGCATGTCTTTCCGCATGTTGCCGCATTGGGATTAAAATTTCGAGCTGTTTTACGGTAAACTAGATTACCTTCTGGGTCTCCTTTCCATGCTTTAACTATAGCCAAATCTGCTACAAAAGCTTCCTCTAATATGTATGAAATCCCATTAAATTCTTTGTGCTCTTTTCCTTCAGCTATTATAGTTCCAACTCCAGTTTTAGTGTAAAAACCAGGAATTCCAGCTCCACCAGCTCTCATCCTCTCAGCCAAAGTACCCTGGGGGTTGAATTCCAGCTCTAACTCTCCACTCAGATATTGTCTCATAAATTCAGCATTTTCTCCTACATATGAAGATATCATTTTCTTGACTTGCCTTGTTTCGAGCAAAATACCAATCCCGAAATCATCAACACCAGCATTGTTTGAGGCAATGACCAGGTTCTTTACCTTTAATAATTTTATAGCGGCTATCAATTCTTCAGGAATACCACACAGGCCAAAACCACCCGCAGCTATCTTCATTCCGTCGAATACTAGGCCATCCAAAGCTTCCTGAGCAGATGGAAACACTTTATTCATATTTTCCTCCAAGTATTACATAGGTTACAAAATATTAACCTTAATCTCGCCATAGAATAGGCAAAAATAACGCCATTACTACTAAAAGCTCTAGCCTTCCTAGAATCATGGCAATAATCAATACACCTTTTGCAGGATCATCTAAAGTACTATAATTTCCTGTTGGCCCTATGATCTCACCAATTCCAGGACCTACGTTTGCTAGAGCACTAGCCGCTCCAGAAAGGGCTGTAATGAAGTCTAACCCCATTGCACCCAAGATTATTGTAAATAGTGCTAAAAAGCTCAAGAAAGTTGTTATCAAAATAATTGCAGATCTAAATACCGCCTGATCAACAATTTGCCGACCATATCTGATTAGAAAGATACCTCGTGAATATATTAACTCATTAAGTGAAGATCTAATCAATTGCGCTAGGATTACAAATCTATATATTTTTATGCCCCCAGACGTAGAGCCCGCACAACCTCCTATAAAAATCAAAAAGAAAAATAAAACTGGGCCTATGCCTGAATAAGACATAAAATCCCCCGACGCATAGCCTGTGGTAGTAATTATAGCCACAACGTTAAAAATGTATTCTGAAATTTTGAAAAAACTTAATTCGCTTGACGTTAGATCTACCAAAATTACTACAAAACTTGCCGTTACAATTAGCAACAGGAAAAAATAGATCTGAGGATCTGGTTTTGGAAGACTTCTCGTAAAAAACAAAGCGATGAAAAAGCTGAATGGCAATCCACCCAAAAACATAAATATTATAGCAACCCACAAGACAGCAGAATCCCTATAAAAGCCTATGGACTCGTCATGAGTTGAAAACCCTCCCGTTGCGACCGTTGTCATTGCATGAGCTATCGAGTCAAAAGGTGCAACCCCAACCGCTACATAAGCTAGCGCACATGCCCCCGACAGGAAGAGGTATATTAAAATGATTGATTTTGATATTTCTATTAATCTCGGCAGAGGTTTTTCAGCTCTGTCTGAATTTTCCATTCTGAATAACTGCATGCCTCCTACTCTCAAAAACGGTAATAATATCAAACCAAGGGATAAAATTCCTAATCCCCCAATCCACTGCATGATAGATCTCCAAAGAAGAATAGGTCTTGGCTGCTCAACTAAGTTAGATAAAACAGTAGCTCCTGTGGTTGTAAGACCGGATGTGGCCTCAAAGATCGCATCCATAATGGTTAAATCTGGGAGAGACAACATGAATGGCACAGCACATATTAATGGAATGATCCACCACAGCATGTTTACCACCAAAATTCCAAAACGGGCTGAAATCCTGGGGGTTTCACCCCTCGTTGCTAACAAAATTAAAACACAACCAAAACCGGCGGTTAATCCAGACCACAAGAAAGGTTCGCCACCATACCAACCAATTGCTAAAGAAGCTAACCAAGGTACAAACATTAAAATGGAAAAAATTAATCCAACAATAGCCACGATTTGGCTGGCTGCTCTTAACTCTTTAGAAAGCATTAAATCCTCTAGATTAATTTACATTTTTTTTAGAGATAATAATCTGTTCCAGCTTATCATATCGTAGTTTGAGTTACTAATTTTTCCTTAATGGGCAAATGAATTATTGCCGCGAAAAGGGCTAAGGCTATGTCAATAAGCCATACTAACGTGTATTCACCCGAAATATCGAAAAAATAACCCCCCAAATAGGCGCCTAAAAACCCCCCTATTTGGTGGGAAAATAACGCTATGCCAAACAGCGTGGCCATACAGTTTGGCCCAAACATACCAGCCACCAAGGCAGCAGTTGGAGGTACAGTAGATAAATAGGTAGCTCCTAGCGCTGCAGAAAATACTAAGATGGTAATCTCGCTTTTGGGGGATATCAGAAAGACAATAACAATTATGGCCCTAGAAAAATAGATCGATGATAAGAAAAGTTTCTTACTCCACCTACTTATGCACCAGCCTGCTACCAAACTCCCAATAACATTGAATAAACCAATCAAAGCAAGAGACCAACCAGATAATGTCGCAGGTAGGCCACAATAAGCTATAACACCTGGCATATGAACTGCAATAAAAGCCACATGGAAGCCACACGTGAAAAATCCTAATGCTAGAAAATTGTAACTCGGAGTAGAGAAAGCAATCTTGATCATTTGGTTTATATTTACCGCTTCATTCTTACCACTAGATTTCGTTTTTGAGTCATGATCTTTAAGTAAGTAAGCAAAAGGAAGGGTACAAATTAGCAGCATGGATAATGCGTTTAAAGCAAAAACCCAACCATAATTAGCTATTAGGATGACCCCTATTGGGGCCAAGAAGGTTTGACCTAAAGACCCACCAGCATTAAGTATACCAAATGCCATGCCTGACTTTTCTGCAGGAACTTTTTTGTTAACTGCCGACATAGCTACTGCAAGTCCAGCTATTCCAGCTCCACCAGCAGAAAGCAAGCCAACTGCCAAGATAATTTCAATGGAACTATCACAATAGGGGATAAGAGCACATCCTAAGGCAGAAAGTAAAATTCCCAAGATAAGTGCTTTTTCGTTTCCGAACTTGTCCGCGACAGTTCCGCCTATATAATTCGCGAATCCCCACATGACCTGACCAACTGCGAAAGCGAAACTTAGTGTCAGATAATCCAGTGCCGTGCTGTTGTTAATTATGCCATCAATTGTGAGAGGGAGGATCTGCCTGCCTCCAAAACTTACACCAACAATAACACTAGCACTAATAATTGGAAACAAATACAGATACATAGTTGACTCATTTAAACAGTATTGCGTGGCGGAGAGACAGGGATTCGAACCCTGGAGACGGTCTCCCGCCTACACACTTTCCAGGCGTGCGCCTTCGACCACTCGGCCACCTCTCCACAGAGTTCAAATAACCTTTATTGAAAGAAATAATCAAGCACTCTTTAATTAATTTGGCGAATTTACTGAGAAAAATGAATGTTCACTCGCCTATTATTTTTTCCCTTATTTTCAATTTTACCCACAGTTATTTTTCCAATTTCAATAGTGCTCTTGACATGAGTCCCACCACAAGGTTGAAGATCAATCTGGCTTTCTGGTGAAAAAATCTTTATCAAACGTATATCTCCTCTACCGCGTGGGGGTGACACAGACATCGTTTTAACTAGATTAAGGTTCTGGTCCAATTCCGTCTCTTTAATCCAGAGCTGCTCAACATCAAGATCCTGTTGAATTAAACTATTGACCCCATCTTCAATCCTTTGTTTATCTTCGACCGGTTCAGGCATACTGAAATCTAACCTACTCTTAGTCGCACCAATCTGTCCACCAGTGACAGGTAATGGAATTACCACAGATAAAAGGTGTAGTGCCGTATGCATCCGCATATGCATATAGCGGAGTTCCCAATTTATTTCCTGCACTCCGCTCTTTCCAACCACAAGGTTATCTGGAAACACTTCAGGTACTAGTAAAATATCTTGATCCTCAAACTTCCTTACTTGCAATATACGGGTAACCTGCTTGTCAAATTTTATCAAACCAATGTCACAAGGTTGTCCTCCACTAGTTGGATAAAATAGGGTTTTTTCTAAAATTATACCCTCGTTAGGAATAATTTTCTTGATGACGGCAGTTTCATTCTCCGTATAAGCATCTTCCCAAAATAAAGATATCTCTCTCATTTATCTCTTTTTCCAAATATTTTGGATTGATTAGGGTCTTTAGAGTCAATTTTTAAATTTAAATCGCGTTTTGGATATGGAATTTCTATATTATGCTTTTCGAAAACCTTTAGGACTTCAAAGTTCAATTCTGATTGTACATTGAGACTAAACTTTTCAGTAATAAATGCTCTGAGTTCAAATTTTAATGCACTTTCACCAAAACCTCTGAGCAAAACAACAGGTTCAGGATCATCAAGAACCTTCAGATGTGCGCTAGCAATTTCCAGAAGCAACCGCTTGACTAAATCTGGATTAGTCCCATATGCAACTTCGATAGGAACACTAACTCGACCCTCAACATCACCATGCATCCAGTTTAATACCGAACTCGAAATAATAGCTGAATTTGGGATAATAGCAGTTGCCTTATTAAAGGTCTGTAAGTGAGTAGATCTAACAGAAATCGTTTTGACCGTACCAGAATAGCCTGACACCTCAATCCAATCTCCTTCTTTAATTGGTCTCTCAATCAACATTATAATACCAGACACAAAATTTGAAACTATGGTTTGCATTCCAAAACCCAGGCCAACAGACAACGCTCCTGCTAAAATGGCCAGGCTGGATAAATCTAAGCCTGTTGATGACAATGCAAGGATCCCAGCCAGAAAATAACCAATGTACCCCACCCCAGAAAGAAGTGCTCCCTTTCCTCCTGCATCCAAATTAGTGGAAGGTAAAATTTTCTCCCTGAGTACTCTCTGTAAAAAACGAGTAAGCATATAACCAAATGTAAAAATAATCAGAAATTTGGCTAAGCCTGAAGGTGTTACTCGGCTATCTCCAAGAGACACACCCTCATTTATCCGAAACCACATATCCTGAAGGTTACTTATCCCTAATCCCCAAACCAAGGTAATAACCATAATCGCAAGAGCAAAAATTATTACGGCTATAAGGCTAGAGAGCAGTCTGACAAAAGTGCTCAAGTCTCCCAAATCATCCCTGGTTAAGACCCCCTTAACAATCGTATCAACAATTCTGTACCCTATATATGCTCCAGCTATTACTGCTAAGCTGAGAACAATTCCTCTAACAAGGTATAGAGAAGCCTCTATATATCCAATAATTGCAAAAGCTGGAATGAGAATGGTCAGTAATAGAATAGTTCTACTAGCCATTTTGGGAAAAGTAGTTGACCTTCCTGCGAAAGTTTCATAATTGTCAGCAGTTTTAATTATTTTACTCAGATGAAACAACGTAAGAGAACTTATTACAATTATAGGGAAATACAAATTTCCTTGGGATATTGTGCTTAAGTTAAAACCTTTATAAACCATGTCTATAAATAGAATTGCGCCAAAAGATAGCGACAACTGAATCACTAACCTGACTACTTTTTTTTCCTTATCTTCATCAAAATTGAATAAATGACCAACCTGAATACTCTCAGAGGCAAGACTCAGTATTAGCCATCGCGCTACTATAACAGACAAAATAATTTTAAGAGTATAATCAAGAAATAGTGCACTAAATTCTCCAAATATACCCGTTAACTTTAGACCATTACAGATAGCCAAATATCCAATGACTGGTAGTATTAATTGATTCAAATTTTCTACTACGGAAAAAATTGCTTCATATCTTTTCGAATCTGTAACCTTAATCCTACCATCTATTTCATTCCGAATGATCCCTTTTAACCAAAAAAATACCAATCCCAGAAAGAAAAATAATATAGGAGACATTATTCTTGTACTTATATTATTACCTAGGTTTTCTGCCGATTCAGTTACTTGGCTCAGAACTTCTTGGCTTATCACTGATAATTCAGAAATTGTTACAACCCATGAAAGCAAATACAAAGGGCTAGGATTTTTTGATAAAAGTTTTGATTTGAATCTCTCAAGCAGTACAGCATCTATCTTGCCGATATATTGCTCCGCTCGTTCCCTCGCAGACCTTGAGAAAGCTAAAGGAAAACTTGCTGCAGCCAAATCCAATGTCAATCTTTCCTTCAAATCCTTTAAGCGGTCAGATATTATTTCACCATCTAATACTGGCGAATCCATTGCTTTTATTTGATCTGTCAAATTTTTCACTCTAGTCAGTTGCACTCCTTCACTTTCCAACAGAGTGCCTCGCATCTTGA
This sequence comes from uncultured Alphaproteobacteria bacterium, assembly GCA_902599445.1. Classification (GTDB taxonomy): domain Bacteria; phylum Pseudomonadota; class Alphaproteobacteria; order Rhodobacterales; family Rhodobacteraceae; genus CACIIZ01. The sequence goes on along the minus strand of CACKFK010000003.1, from coordinate 5,411 downwards.
CCAACCGGGATCTGGTTCGTTTCAACAAATATTCTGACGTTAAATTGTTTGCAATAATCTTTTCAGCATAATCCAAAAGAATTTCAGATTGCTCATCGATAGTTTTATAATCATCTGCATAAGATACATAACAAGTCATGAAAAAGACTAGTGTGGCCCACAATGCTATATTCAAAACCCACCTTGGCCAGGTAAAATAGACGTTATACTTTTCAATATTTTTCAATACTCTGACCGTATTTAATAATATGTTTTCATCACAACAAACTAGGAGGTCTTCTTGCTTTCTTACACATTTAGAATATTATTACCAGATTTTTAAGATTCTCCTCATTCATGAATCTTTTGCTTAATTCGTTATCTGTACAATAAGAAAGAATAGTGATAAATCCAAGTTTTACTTACTTGATATTTTAAATAATAAGAACCGTGTTAATGATAGTTACCTAGATTTTTTGGGATAAAATGAATAGACGAAAATTACTGCTTGGAACTAGTGCAACTGTTTTTGCTGGGATGTACCCTTCTATATCTCTAGCCCAAAAAGCCTCGACATCTTTCTCCCTGGTCTGGAGGGGATTAGAGGTCGGCTATTCCAAAATCAATCTAACACAATCAGGTAATAAAGTGACAGCCAACATTGACGTAGAGATATCGGTTAAAATTCTGAGTTTCGATGCATTTTCTTACAAACTTAAGAACAAGGAAACATGGGAATCAGGAACCTTAATTAAACTAGCCTCTGAAACTCTAGTGGGAAAGAAGAAGGAATTTGCCAAGGGTAATCGCACAAGCAAGGGATTCAAAGTTGAGGGATCAAAATTCTCTGGGATAGTTAAAGGAAACCCTGCTACTACAAGTTACTTTTCACCGGATTTCCTAAAAAGGAAGACGTGGATTAGCACTCAAGATGGGGATCCTCTGGAGATTTCTACCACCAAAGTGGGTGCTGACATGGCTAAAAGTCTCAAAGGAAATATACCGGCAACACTTTGGAAGGTGACCGGTGATTTAGAATTAGAATTACTTTACTCAGAAGAAGGTAAATGGCTTGGTAGTCGCTTTTATGCAGGAGGGTCTCAGGCCGAATTTGTCCTAAATAAAAGCAATGGGAACATGCACTCGCTATGGAAAACCTGAACAAAAAAGAGCAAGTCGTTCTCGTTACTGGAAGTTCTAGCGGGATAGGAAAAGAGCTATGTCGAATGCTTGTATCAACTGGATACAAAGTGTTTGGTACTGTCAGATCCAAAAAGGACTCTGCGACCTTGTCAAAAGAGTTTGGCTCTAGATTTGAATCCATTATCATGGATGTCACAATTGAGTCTCAGGTACTTAAAGCGAGAAATAAGGTTGAGAAATACTTAGGAAGTGCGAAGCTTTGTGCTTTGATTAATAACGCAGGTGTAGCCACTCTTGGTCCGGTTGAGTATATGACTACAACTGAATTTGTGACGCAAATAAATACCAAAGTACTAGGAACTTTTTTGTGCACAAAAACTTTTCTGCCATTACTTGGAACAAATAGGAAGTTAGAGGGACCTCCTGGGAGGATTATCAATATCAGTAGTATTTTAGGGGGTAAAATTGGTTCGCCTTTCATGAGTGCATATTGTGCCAGCAAACATGCGGTCGAAGCCTTCTCTGAATCAATAAGGAGAGAATTAAAGCCATATGGTATTAAGGTCATTATTGTGGCCCCAGGTTCGATTTCTACACCAATATGGAATACCCTAAAACGTCATGGAAGAAATATGAACTTTTCTGATACTGAATATTATACGCCTTTCAATAAAATTCTAAGGTCATTGGAGAAATTTGATCAAAACTCTCTTCCCATTGATAAATTGTCAAAGGTGATTCTGAAAAGTATAGAAACAAAATATCCAAAAATAAGATATACCCCTACTAACGATTTTTCCCAGAAATTGTGGCCCTATATACCCAAAAAATTAATGGATAAATTTTTTTAAAGTATGCGATTAGCTGGTTTCTTTTAAAAGCAACGAATCCATGATTTCCTGGTGTTTTTTTCGGTCCAATTCAAAATTCCACATCAAATAAACCGACAAACACTTAAGTATTATTGGCACCCCCCCATACATCAAGGACAAAGATGTTAATGCAAATACCTCATTAGTTGTATTTGGCTGGAATTCTACCAGATCTAACAAAATCAGTGCTAAGCCAGTTGAAATAGCCATAGCAGATTTAGAGATAAATCCCCAAATAGCAAAAAATTGACCAGCAGGTCTCTTCCCGGTACGCAGGACTTCCAAATCTAACACGTCAGCTTGAATAGAAGTTGGTAAAGCTAAATCAGCACTTAGAGCCAATCCGCTCAAAAAGCAAATGATTGAAAACCCTACTAAATCCCCTTTACCAAGCATTATTACAAAGGAAAATACTGTACAAGCGTAAATCATGGCCACGCACCAAACCCTGTGTTTGTCATATTTGTGGCTTAGTAAAAGCCAAACTGGTACTCCTATAATTGCTCCTACAAAATATAATAGTAATAACGGCCCAGTGAGAGCTGGCATCTGTAAAAGATAACTTACAAAAAAAACGAAAAGAGCGGGTGGAAAACCATTCGCCAATCCGTTCAAAAACTGTGATGCTAGCAAACGTAAAAATAATCTTTGGGTCTTGAAAACTTCTATTATTTCCTGGACCTTAAATTTGTGGTTTTTTTGATTGCCAGTATTTGCCCCAGTTTCTCTTGATACAAAAAAAAATATCATTGATAGTAAAAAAAGACCCCCAGAGATGAGACATATCTGCTTAAGCCCGACAGAGGGTTCAATACCAAAAATAACTAGATGCGTTTTTGGTTCAAAGCCTATGGAATAGAGTAAAGAGGCTAGAACTATTCCTAAAAGGACAAACAGCTCCCGACAAAAGGTTATTTTACTTCTTTCAGAATAATCCCTACTTAACTCTGCTCCAAGAGCATAATAGGGTGAGTACATTATAGTCCAACCAATGGTAGAAATAAAAAGCCAGAACGCAAAGTAAGAAATTGTTATTTCTGATTCCAGATCAGGTACAAAAAGCATCCAAGCTGCATAAAAAAAAATACCGCCTCCCAAAAAAACCCAGGGCTTTCGTTTACCAACTCCTGTATAGAAATTGTCACTAACATAACCCATTATTGGATCTGAAAATGCATCAAATAATCTAATAAGTATAAAACTGGTCCCAATCGCAGAAAGTGATAAACCAAAAACATTCGAATAAAACTCGCCCAAAAGTATATACACCCCAAAATACAAAGCTGCTAAAGGTATGGAGGGGAGGCTATATGTTAGGATCCTTGTCAAAATTTTTATGAGATCTTATGTTCTTTTCAGTGTCACTTGGACTACATCACCAGTTTTGGATTGGAAAACAGCAGCACACGAAGCTAAATAGAAATTCCACATTCTTTTAAATCTTGAATCAAACTTTCCAGAAGCGATTTCATCCCAAACAGAATTAAACTTGTCATGCCATAAACGTAATGTCTTAGAGTAACTAGCCCCGAAATATTTTGTATCTATTTTCTGTAGGCCTGCTTTCGAAATTTGCATATCCAAAGCTTTCATACTCGGCAACATTCCTCCTGGGAAAATATATTTTTGAATGAAATCCACTCTCTTTCTATATTCTGGGAACAATTCATCTGCTATTGTAATAATTTGTAATGCCGAGTGCGCACCGTTTTTCATGAAGTTTTGCATAGATCGGAAATATAAGGGCCAATATTTTTCACCCACGGCCTCAAACATTTCGATAGAAACCACTCCGTCGTATTTTCCGGTTTCATTCCGATAGTCTTTAAGTAATATCTTAGCACGGTCGGAAAGTCCCTCTTCAAAAAGACGTTTTTTGGTGAAATCTTGTTGTGCTTTTGAGATTGTTAATCCTGTCACCATAACCTGACGTTTTTTTATGGCATACTCCATAAAACCTCCCCAACCACAACCTATTTCTAGAATGTGATCGCCCGGTTTGGAATTTATACTATCGCAAATAGCCTTGTATTTATTTTCTTGGGCTTTCTCTAAACTCTCTGCTCCTGTTGTGAAAATAGCAGAAGAATAGGTCATAGTTTTGTCTAACCATTTTGCATAAAACTCGTTTCCTAAGTCGTAATGATAAAAAATGTTTTTTTTCGCCTGTGTTTTTGAATTTGAACGCCACCAGTGAAGCAACCTTTCATAGTTTCTAAAGATGAAACCACCAGGAAAACTTCTACCTATTTCATTATTGTTCATTAAGATCACATCTAAAACAGCCATTAGATCTGGAGTGTCCCACCAACCATCCATATATGATTCTGAAAAGCCATTATCTCCTTCTCTCACCAATCTTGAGAAGAATTCATCGTTCTTAACAATGATACAACCCTTAGGCCCTTTCAAGCTTCCAGCAAATTGGAAGGACCTTTTATTCGGCAAGACAAGTGTCAACTCCCCAAATCTCAAATTATTTAGAATTAGTGATACCCCACTAAACCATCTAGGTAGATTGGATTTACCCTCTAAACTAATCTTTTGCACAAGTTCCTCCTAGGATTAGTCAATTCTTTCTAATGCTACGCACCCACTCCTCATAAGAATAATAACGCAAGCCTTTTAAAAATAATCTAAGGGCATGCCAATGAATTGCAAGAGTAACTTTAATACCCATCAACGGATATGAAAGGACAACTCCTAAGAGGTTACCATCGGTTAAGGGCTTAAACCGCCCATTCTGAGTGGCTATTAAGACTTTCCCCTCCTTTCCAGTTTCTTTAATTCGAACCGCTAATTTTCCATCCGGTGGATGAATTGTAAAATAATACGTCTTTTCCATATCTAAGAATGGCGAGACATACATTTCTTTCTTTTGTTGGTGGCGAATGATACCATCTTCGCTTACTACGGCTCGGAAAACGTATGGGATCTGATCTCCATGGGTATTTTTAACTTCATAAATCACGGAACAAAGTTTTTCTTGCGAATAACAAAAATAAATTGATATAGGGTTAAAGCCAAACCCCAAGATCCTAGGGAAACTCAATAGAAAAACTTTTTCTGCAGGTGGTAGATCATGTTGATCTAATAATGCATCAACCCATGGCCTTAGTTTCATTCCATTTCTGGTCGCATGATCCTTGTAATGTATCGATATCAATCCAAAGCAATTTAAGCTGAATAATCTGAGTTTGCTATTTATCCTCTCAAAAGTATCAATGTCTAGAAAGAGACTAAATATTTTATGCCGAAACTGGTGTTTTTTGGGAGCCAGCCTCATGTGCATTACTTTTCCTACATATATGCAGTTGCCTAAATTCATAAGTTTTAAAATCAGTGATCCCTAATCTTGCTCCTCTATATCATTTAACCATACCGGCAGACAATCAAACTTTTTTGCAATTTTAATCG
>CACKFK010000002.1 GCA_902599445.1 uncultured Alphaproteobacteria bacterium | reverse complement strand
AGCAACCGTTTATGAGAAAGGTGCTGAAATAATTAGAATGCTTTATTCAATAGTTGGTGAAAAAGACTATAAAAAAGCAGTCAATCTATATTTTGATAGGCATGACGGAGAAGCCAGTACAATTGAGCATTGGATAGAAACATTTGAGGATTGCACTGGCAGGGATCTAAAGCAATTTTCCCTCTGGTATGAACAATCTGGCACGCCCACGATAGTATCAGAAGAAACCTTTCGATCCGGTACGTATATGTTAAGACTCACACAAAATATACCCGTCCAGGATGATAACATTGAAGCCAAACCAATGGTTGTTCCAATTAAAGTTTGTTTCATTGATAAAAAAGGGAAGCGATTAACGGAAGACAATTTGATAATTTTGACAAAAAAAACACAAAATTTTATATTTTCAGGTTTTGAAAACAAGCCTATTCCAGTGATGCTCGGGGATTTTTCTGCTCCTGTAATACTGAAACAAGATCGTACCTTAAATGATCTCTTGACCATAATACAAAGTGAATCAAACGCTTTTTGTGTTTGGGAAGCTACTCAGAAAATTTTTCTTGAATTGTTGGAATGTCTTATTAAAAGAGTCCCATTAACGGTAGAATTAGAGCCAGTTCTTACTAATTTAATTGAAAGATACAAAGAGAACCCAGCTTTTCTCTCTAAGCTACTTACTTTACCATCAGATGAAGAATTGACAGTGCATATCCTTACGTATCAAAAATTTGTTGATCCTGAGCAAATATATCTAGCCCGAGAAGAACTTGATAGGATCATTGCTAACATTTTAAAGGAAGATCTATACCAGTTATATGATTCTATAATCTCTGAAGACTCGGAATTTGACCAATTAAATTCTGGTAAAAGGCGCTTGAAAAATAGGTATTTGGATTTTATCACAACCTTAGATCAGACTGCTAGTAAAAGTCAGACTTGCTTTGATAATTCTAAGAATATGACCGAAATTCTATATTCACTAAAATTATTGGTGAAATCTGATAAAGCTGGTGATGCCCTCTCTAGTTTTTATAAAAACTGGCGAAGAGACCCACTCTTGATTGACAAATGGTTTTCAGTGCAAGCTATTTATACTCCCTCAAATAAGATCTTCAAAATTTTAGAATCTCTAAGTATGCACCCAGATTTCAAGTGGAAGAATCCTAACAGGTTTCGAAGCCTGATTGGGGCTTTTGCTTTCAACAACCCCAGATGCTTTCATTCAGAAGATGGTGCTGGTTATAAAATAGTTGCTGACTGGGTGAAAAAAATTGATCCAGTAAATCCTCAGTTGGCAGCTCGACTATGTACGGCATTTGAAACAGTTGATAGACTCGAAAATAAAAGAAAGGACATCATTAAATCTTCTTTGAAAAGGATCCGGTATTCCGATAATATTTCAAAAGATACTCTGGATATTTCTGCAAGACTATTAAAGCTCTAAAATTTTCTAATCAATAACATTTATAACAACCTGAGAATCTCAAATTATGAAAAATAACGAAAAAATAGCACCGATTCCGCAAACTATCAAAGGAAGTAAGTCGAATTGGGAAATAGTGATCGGGATGGAAGTGCATGCCCAAATTAAGTCGAAGGCTAAACTATTCTCTGAAGCTTCAACAAATTTTGGGAGCGAACCAAATGGAAATGTTAGTCTTGTGGATGCAGCCATGCCTGGAATGCTTCCAGTTCTAAATACGTTTTGCGTAGAACAGGCAATAAAAACAGGTCTAGGACTTAAGGCAAAAATTAACCTATTTTCACAGTTTGATAGAAAAAATTATTTTTATCCAGATTTACCGCAAGGATATCAAATTAGTCAACTTTATCATCCCTTGGTAGGTGAGGGAGAGGTGGTCGTGGAGATGGGAGATGGGGCTGAACGAACTGTAGGAATTGAAAGAATTCATATAGAGCAAGACGCTGGCAAGTCTATCCATGATATGGACCCCAATCTTTCGTTCATAGATTTAAATAGAACAGGGGTTGGTTTAATGGAAATTGTTTCACGGCCTGACATTAGGAGTTCTGATGAAGCAGCGACCTATTTGAGAAAATTACGGCAAATACTTCAATATTTAGGAACCTGCGACGGTAATATGCAAGAAGGTTCTTTGCGAGCCGATGTCAATGTGTCTGTATGTCCTCAGGGAGTATATGAAACTTATCTTAAAACAAAAGATGTCTCCCATCTAGGCACTCGATGCGAGATCAAGAATATGAATTCTATGAAGTTTATTCAGCAAGCTATTGACTATGAAGCAAGTCGACAAGTAGCCATTCTCGACGATGGTGGCCAAATTACCCAAGAGACAAGGCTTTATGATCCAGACAGTGGAAAAACTAAATCAATGCGCTCAAAGGAGGAGGCCCATGATTATCGTTACTTCCCTTGCCCCGACCTGCCAACACTTGAAATTACACAAGAATGGATCAATTCCATTCAAAAAAATTTACCAGAGCTCCCTGACGAGAAAAAGGTGCGTTTCATTGACACCTATGAAATAACTAAATATGACGCCGAAGTTTTGACAATGGAAAAAGCGAATGCTGACTTTTTTGAAGAAGTGGCCATGATTGGAAATGGAAAATTGGCAGCAAATTGGATAATTAATGAATTATTTGGCCGCTTAAATAAAGAGGGAATCCACATTGGAAATAGTCCTATATCTTCAGCACATTTGAAAGAAATTTTATCTTATTTGATTAAATCAGAGATTTCTTCAAAAATGGCCAAGTCTCTCTTTGACCTTGTCTGGACAACTAAGAAATCTCCATCAGAATTGATCGAAGAACATGGCATGAAGCAAGTAACTGATCATGACGACATAGAGAAAATTATAGACGTAATCATTGAAGAAAACCCTCAACAGGTTGAAAAAGTTTCTTCTAACCCAAAAATAATGGGCTGGTTTGTAGGTCAAGTGATGAAAGCCAGCAATGGGAAAGCGGATCCAAAAGTTGCTAACCAGTTAGTAGCCAAAAAGCTAGGCATTAATTAATATGGAAAATATTGTAAACCATGATTACAAAGTAGAGCCAATTCCAAACCTGAGTAATAAGCTTCTTAATTCTAGATCAATTCATGTTCGAAGCGCTGAAATGGTCCAAAAGAAAATAGAAAACGAGTCAAAAGCTGGTTGGGAGTTCTTGGATATAAAAACTATCAGGATTCCCATAAGAAGGACATTTCTAAGATCCGCCACTGAAAAAACTGTATCATTAATTATTTTCAGGAGGTCTAAACCTACTGGGAACCCAGAGACAATCCTAAAGCAAGATTCGATTGGACAGTTTGGGGCAGAAATTTTACCCAGTTTGGGTCCTGCCACAAAAGATTAACTAGCTTGACAAATCTAAGGATAAAGCGTGAATTCCTTTATCCATCTCAGTTTCTAATGCTTTAAAAACCAATCGCTGCATGTCCAATCTATTTAAGCCGGCAAAAACATGGCTTTTCATTTTCACTCTAAAATGTGTTTCTCCTTCAGGCTTGTGCCCAATATGTCCGACATGCTTGTGACTCTCATCAATTACATCCAATTCAGATGGGTCGAATGCATTTTTTAATTTTTTCTTTATAATTAATCTAACTTGCATTTTTTCTCACTTTTCATAATGTTCAAATTGGCCTTTATTGCTGATCCATTATTCTATAAACATAAACAAAAAAACAATAGGTGTAAGGGATGAATAGGAGAACTCCTTTCGAATTTGATATTTCTGTTTCAGCTGACAAAAAAAGACGCTCTAGAAATCGGGCTTCTAGTGGGGCTTTTGAGAGATCTTCACACATTTGCGAAGCTGATGGGTGTGAGTTGACAGGCAAGTATAGGGCTCCAAAATCTCCCAAGAATGTCGAGGAATTCCATTGGTTCTGCCTAACACATGTTAAGGAATATAACCAAAAGTGGAATTTTTTTGAAGATCATTCTCCTGAAGAGCTGGAAAAACAGTTCAGAGCTGATCGTGTCTGGGAAAGAGAAACATCCCCTCTGTCCAAGGGTTATGATAATAAAGATATTCAACCTGAGGGAAGGGCCTGGGCAAGACTAGGACTTGATGATCCTTATGACATTCTTTCCTCAAAATCTAACCCAGGCGTTTGGCAAAAAGAACATCCAGAAAAGCGTCTTCCCGCTAGTGAGAGAAAAGCTCTAGAGATATTGAATGCTCAAGACAATATGTCTAAATCAGAACTGCGAAAAATTTATAAAGAATTAGTGAAGGATTTGCACCCAGATAGAAACTCTGGAAGTAGAGCTGATGAAGATAGATTAGCGGAGGTAGTATGGGCCTGGGACCAATTAAAAGATAGTCGAAGTTTTAAATAATAAGTATTAGGGATTATAAACAATACCTTTGTGATCTGGTAAGGCATGATAAATCCCTTTTTAAGTAAAACAATTTTCAATGAGTTAGGACACAAATGATGAGCCAAACCAAACCAACACAATTAATTGACATAGAAAAAGTGTTCAATCTAAAAAGCAAGATGCCTGTCAACGGGTTTGCAGAACGCTCGGATCGTGTTCCTGAAATAGATAGTAGCTACAAATTTGCCCACGACACGACACTAGCCATTCTGGCAGGCTTTCAATACAACAGGAGGGTCATAATACAAGGTTACCATGGCACCGGAAAATCAACACATATTGAGCAAGTGGCTGCTAGGTTAAATTGGCCATGTGTCAGAATAAACCTGGATAGCCATATCAGTCGAATAGATTTAATAGGTAAGGATGTAATCAAGCTTCAAGAAGGCAAGCAAGTGACTGAGTTTCAACAGGGTATATTACCTTGGGCTTTGCAAAATTCATGCGCATTAGTTTTTGACGAATATGATGCTGGAAGACCGGATGTAATGTTTGTAATTCAAAGAATCCTAGAAACCGATGGTAAGTTGACTCTGCTAGATCAAAATCAAATCTTGACGCCCCATGAAAACTTTAGGTTGTTTGCCACCTCTAATACGGTTGGGTTGGGTGATACTACCGGACTATATCATGGAACCCAACAGATCAATCAAGGCCAAATGGATAGATGGTCAATTGTCTCAACATTAAATTATCTAAGCCATGACCAAGAAAAGGAAATTGTGATCAGTAAAGTACCTAAACTGGCAGGTGACTCAGGTGAAGCAATTATCAGAAAAATGATTGCTGTAGCTGAACTTACGAGGAACTCATTCATTAATGGGGATATCTCGACCTTAATGTCCCCAAGAACAGTGATAAATTGGGCACAGAACTTAGAAATTTTCCATGATGTGGCCTTTGCTTTTAGGTTAACATTTTTGAATAAATGTGATGAATTGGAGCGACCAACGGTGGCAGAATTTTTCCAGAGGTGCTTTGAGAAAGAATTACCAGAGAGCATCCTATCAAACAGTGCACAGATTATTGAAAATGGTAATGAATAAAAAAGATTCTATTACAGAACCTATAAAAAAAGCACTAAGTGAAACAACAAGGGCTATATCCGGAGCAGTCGATATAAAAGTTAAATTTGAAAACGACAATGCTAATGTAAATAATGATCAAGTTCAATTACCAAGAATCTCAAGTAGACTTTCCAAAAATGACATGATTTTAGCCCGTGGTGAGGCAGATTCAATAGCCATGCACCTGAGGTACCATGATAGCAGGATATCTCAAAAATATGCTCCTAGTGGAAACATTGCATTATCCATATTTAATGAGATGGAAAGAGCTCGTTGTGAAGCTGCTGGTGCAACACTATACCCCGGGGCGTCCCGAAATATAGATTTAAAGGTTGATAGTGCGAATAAAAAACTGATTGAAAACACTGCTGAAACAGAGAAGTTTCCTCTGGCCGAAGCAATAGGGTTATTTGTTAGAAAGATCACTACTGATCGAGAATTACCTAAAAATTCACAGAAGGCTTTGGAAACATGGGAAAATTTTATCTCAGAGGAAAGTGGTGAGAGTGTCATTGAAATAAGTCGCCTCATACATGACCAAGAGAGTTTTGCCAGACTAAGTCGTAGCGTTATAAAGAATCTCGGTTATGGTGATCAGTTAGGCGACGACCCTGAAGATTCTGACAGTCAGAAGGATAATAGTACCAATGACGAAAAGGACCCTTCTGAGGCATCAAATGAATCGGATGAAATTCAGCCTGAAATTCCAGAGGACATTGATGATTTAACTTCGGATTCCTCTGAGTCAGATGACCTCTCCATGGATGAAGACATGAACGAAACGGAATCCAATGAGGACACTCAAGACAAAATTGATTCTCACAAAAGATCCCAACCCCAATTTCCTTCGGAAGCAGACCCTAATTATCGGATCTTCAACCCGAGCTATGACGAAGAAGTTCTAGCAGAAGACCTTGCTGATGAGGAAGAACTTGCCAGATTACGAGTCTATCTCGAACAGCAGTTAGATCAGGTTAAAGGCGCCGTTTCGAGGTTAGCTAATAAATTGCAAAGACGCCTACAAGCACAACAAAATAGATCTTGGGATTTTGATCTAGAAGAAGGTTTTCTAGATTCCTCAAGACTCACTCGAATAATCACAAACCCGACTACTCCTCTTACCTATAAACAAGAAAGTAATACTGAGTTCAAAGATACATTGGTAACTCTTTTAATTGATAACTCAGGGTCAATGAGAGGTCGACCTATTTCAATTGCTGCTATCTGTGCAGAAATAATTGCATCAACTTTGGAAAGATGCCAGGTGAAATGCGAAATTCTTGGGTTTACTACTAGGGCTTGGAAAGGCGGTAAATCACGTGAAGATTGGTTAAACCAGGACAGGCCAAATAATCCAGGTCGGTTAAATGACCTAAGACATGTGATCTATAAGCAGGCTGATGTCCCATTAAGAAGGGTACGACTTAATTTAGGATTGATGATGAAAGAAGGACTCTTGAAAGAGAACATCGATGGAGAAGCGTTGGAATGGGCCCATAGACGCTTACTAAAAAGATCAGAATCAAGGAAAATTCTAATGGTAATTTCTGATGGGGCACCAGTTGATGACTCCACCCTATCTGTGAATCCGTCAAATTATTTAGAAAACCACCTTAAACGTGTGATTGAAATGATAGAACGTCGAGATTTAATTGAAGTTATAGCTATTGGGATAGGGCATGACGTGACTAGATATTATAAGAATGCAATCACAATTACAGATATTGAACAACTCGCTGGTGCAATGACTGAGCAACTCGCAAATTTATTTGATAAAAGAGAAAAACCAAGGCTTTAAATGAACTGGATTAGTGATAAGAAAAATGAAAAATAGGATTGTTGCAGCTACTCCTAATAATTCGAATATTAGTAGAGTAGAACTGTTAAGACAATTAATGGAAAAAGCAAAAATAGATGCGTTTCTAGTGCCGAGGGCTGACTGCCATCAAGGAGAATTCATTTCAGAAACTGATGCCAGGCTTACTTGGATATCTGGTTTCACCGGCTCAGCCGGCTTATGCATTGTTACAATGGAAAATGTTGCCTTGTTCGTAGACGGTCGCTATACCCTCCAAGCAAGACGGGAAAAGAATAATAAAGAAATTAATGTGCTGAACCTTGAGCAGAAAGTAATAGTTGAATGGTTAATACAACTTCAAAAAACCCCTAGTGTGATAGCTTTTGATCCTTGGTTACATACAATTAAAGAAATAGAAAGCCTAGGTAAAGAACTCAAAAAATACCATAAAATTAAGCCAACATTCAATTTAATCGATAGAATATGGAAACATAAACCAAAAGAAGAGTTAAACCAAGTTTATACAATAGACAAAAAATATACAGGACAAAGTTACACGAAAAAACTGAATCATGTGAGTAAAATAATGAAAGATTGTAGAACTGATTTTGTGATCTACACTCTGCCTGACTCGATTTGTTGGCTCTTAAATATTAGAGGCAATGATGTACGTAACACGCCAATCGTTAAAGCTTTTGCAATACAAAACAGTAATTCAGAAATTGAAGTATATTTAGATACCCAAAAAATACCCGCTTACTTGAGTAAAGAGCTGAGACCGAAAATAAAGTTCTTTCCAACTGCAGAATTTAAAAACAGACTGAGAACTTTGGCTGGTAAGATCTGGCTTGACAAGAAAAGTTGTTCGTTTGCTATTAAGAATTACTTACCTACTAATTATACCGTCATTCATGACTGCCAAGACCCAAGCCATAGCTTAAAATCCATAAAAAATCCCACTGAAATAAAGGGAATCAGGTTAGCACATCAAAAAGACGGTCTTGCGATGATAAAATTTCTACATTGGTTGTCTAATAATACTAACAAAAATATAGATGAAATGTCTATAATTGGATCGCTTGAAAATTTCAGAAAACAAGAAAAAAAATATCAAGGGCCTTCTTTCGATACTATATGCGGGTCTGGTCCGAATGGTGCAATCATACACTACAGAGCGAGTCGAAAGACCAATAGAACCATTGGAAAGAATGATCTCCTATTAATTGATAGCGGTGGACAATACGTAGAAGGGACAACAGACCTAACACGGACTATAGCGACCGGGCGAGTCAACAAGAGAAAGAGGCAACACTTCACCCTAGTACTTAAAGGAATGATCGCTATCTCAAGGTTACAATGGCCCGAAGGGCTCTCTGGCAGGGACCTAGATAGCGTTGCACGATATCACCTTTGGCAAAAAGGTCTTGACTATGATCACGGGACCGGTCACGGGGTCGGATGTTTTCTATCAGTCCATGAAGGGCCTCAGGCCATCTCTAGAAGAAATGAGATCGAACTTAAAGCTGGCATGATAATCTCTAATGAACCCGGTTTTTATCTACCAGGTAGCCATGGAATACGAATTGAGAACTTGCTACTTGTTAAAGTAGCCACACCTAATAAGCAAGAAGGAAGCAGATCAATGCTTTGTTTTGAGACGATAACCTTGTGTCCAATAGACCAAAAATTATTGCTACTCGAACTTTTAACAAAAGAAGAAATCAGTTGGCTGAATGATTATCATACGAAATTAAAAAATAAATTAGTGCGAAAACTTAAACCAGAAGTTCAGAAATGGCTCATTCATTCCTGTTCCCCAATCTAGGACTTGCCTATTTTTTTAGAGTGATGCGCTTTCCTACTTCCTTGGGTAAAATAAATTCATCACAAGCATCTTTATAGTGAGAAATTTTCTTCTGAGCCCAATCAGGATATTCTGTTGACTTTCGTAACTTGAGATCAACATTGATTAATACGGTCTCACAGGTGGCAATCCGTTCACTATTTGAAGAATTTATCATCTCCAAAATAAGATGCATTCGCTTTTTGTCTGCATCAATAATAAATATCTTTGCGCTAAACCTATCTCCTAATTTAAGTTCTTGGAGATAATTGTAGTTAGCTTGAACAGAATATGGTCCTTGTCGTGCATTGTTAACATGAGTCGGTCCTATGCCAAGTTTATTTTCTAAAAAGAAGTCAATTGCACGATCGAACGCAAAAGTATAATAAGCCACATTCATGTGACCATTATAGTCAATCCAGTCCTCAAGAACCTCTTCAACTGGACCTTCGACTATTGTATCAAAAATTTTCATCAGACCCATCCCATGTAGAAATTATAAGGGCTTTCCTTTTATTAAAAAAGTTGTCAAACTATAACCGTTGACACTAAAACCATTATAATAAAATGACAATTAGAAATGCAGTAAGCAGAATAGAAGAGCTCTGGCCGGAGAGCATAAGTACTAAAATGGCCATTAGAAAACAACACGGAACGAATGAAACTTATTTCCCTGAAATTCTTCCGGATGCTGTCGTTTTTGCCAAAAACACAAAGGAAGTATCTGAAATTTTGAAGATATGCCATGAAGAAGAATGTCCTATTGTAGCTTGGGGAACTGGCACATCTTTAGAAGGTAATGCTTTAGCCGAAAGAGGTGGAATTTCGTTAGACATGATGAACATGAACAAAGTGCTTTCCATAAATCCTGAAGATATGGATGCGATAGTACAACCTGGGGTCACTAGAGAGCAACTAAACCATGAATTGAAAGCGTCAGGCCTATTTTTCCCTGTTGACCCTGGTGCAAATGCCTCACTGGGTGGGATGGCAGCCACTAGGGCATCAGGAACAACCGCTGTAAGATATGGCACAATGAGAGAAAATGTTATAGGCCTAGAGATAGTAATGGCTAATGGAAAGATTATTAGGACTGGGGGAAGATCTAGAAAATCTGCAGCAGGCTATGATTTGACCAAATTGATAGTTGGATCTGAAGGTACACTAGCAATTATGACAGAACTAACACTTAAGTTACAAGGAAGACCGGAAGCAATAGCAGCTGCTATCTGTGCATTTCCTACCGTAAACCAAGCTGTGGAAACAGTAATTCAAACTATTCAAATGGCAATCCCGATTGCCCGGATGGAATTAGTAGATACTGAAACAATCCAGGCTTGCAATGAATATTTCCAGGAAACCATGCCAAAAGCACCCCATCTTTTTTTGGAATTTCATGGGTCTGAATCTTCCGTAATGGAACAATCAGGAATAGTATCAGAGATAGCAAATTCATTCTCAGGATCAGATTTTAAATGGTCGTCAAAAGCAGAAGAGAGAAACAAACTCTGGAAGGCTCGTCATCATGCTTTCTATGCTGTTAAAGCAAAGTATGCTGGATATAAAGCGATCGCTACAGATGCTTGCGTTCCAATCTCAAAGCTAGCTACTTTGATTGATAAAACTGCTAAAGACATAAGTCAAAGCGGTATTCCCGGACCCATTTGGGGCCACGTTGGTGATGGTAATTTTCATGCTACCCTTTTAGTAAGAGAAAATAATGAGGAAGACCAAAATATCGCTAAGGGTATAATACATAGAATGTGTGAACGGTGCCTAGAGCTAGAAGGGACCATTACTGGTGAGCACGGTATCGGGATGGGCAAACTCAGATATATGCAAGATGAGCATGGCTACGGCTGGGAAATTATGAGTCAGATTAAAAGAACTTTAGATCCTAATTACATTTTGAATCCAGGAAAAGTGATAAAGTCCAATTAATTGATAGAAAGCTATTTTTATACTTTACCTAAGCTTTGGGAGACATAGTATATGAAACCGACGCCACTAGGTTTTATCGGGGTAGGGATTATGGGAGAAGGCATGGTCTCAAAGATTTTAGCTTCAGGCCGGGAAGTCTTTGTCGTAAAGCACAAAAACTCTGGGCCAATAGGACGTGTGAAAGATAAAGGTGCTAAAGAGATATTGGACATGAATGGCTTAGCAGAAAAATGTGAAATCATATTACTATGCCTGCCTAATTCAAAAACTGTTAAAAAGGTTTTTGCAAAATTAGCTCCCAAGCTTCCAATTAATAGCCTTATTATTGACTGCACAACAAATAATTTAAATACAGTCCTTGAAATTGGATCTTTAGCCAAAAGTAAGAAGCTCAGGTATATTGAAGCTCCATTAACAGGAGGGTACCAACAAGCTGTCAGTGGGAAATTAGGAGCTATGGTTGGAGGGGAACCCCAAGATTACATACTTGCAAAACAGGTATTGAAGCCATGTTGTCAGAAAATTGAAAGAATTGGAGCTTTGGGGATGGGAACAAGAGCTAAGCTAATATCAAATTTTCTAGCACTAGGAACTGCTAGCTTAGCGATAGAATCCCTTAGAGTCGCTAAACAGATGGGCGTTGATTGGAAAAAATTCTATGGCTTAGCATCATTGGGCTCTGGGTCATCAAAATCGTTAGATAGAATGGCTCCGAAGGCAATAAAAGATGATTATAATAGTTATGCCTTTACAATTGATAACGCCATAAAGGACTTCCAATACATGTTAGAGCTATTTAAAAACAACAAACGGCTAAATGACATCATAAAACCGATCTTGAAAACTTACAAAGAAGATAAAGAAATTTTGACTGGAAATCATTTTATAAGTTCCAGGTTATCCAAGGAATTTTTAGCTGATATCAATCAAGTCAAATAATTAACCCATCAATTTATTTGCTGCGGCCAGGGCCTCCTTAGAAATTACCTCTCCAGAAATCATTCTGGCTAATTCAATCACCCGAGTATCCTGATTTAACTCATCCAGGAGAGTAACTGGATTTTTTTTCTCACTAGTAAGCTTTCTAACTGTCCAATGCTTGCTAGCCTTGGAGGCCACTTGTGGTGAATGGGTGACCAGCAATACCTGGTCACTTTCTGCCAAAGTGGCTAAACGATTGCCCACAGCTTCTGCGGTAGCTCCCCCGACTCCCCTATCAATTTCATCAAAGACCAGGGAGACACCTTTCACATTAGTTTTTAAACAAACCTTCAATGCTAGAAGAAGTCTTGATAACTCACCACCTGATGCGATTTTATCCAAAGCTTTTGGTTGCATACCAGAATTGCAGACCTGGAATGTGACATTATCGAAACCGCTAGGTCCTCCTTCCTTCCTTTCTCCCAGTAAAGTACTAAATACAATACCGTCCATCCTCAATGGCTTTAATTCCTGCTTCATCATTACGTCCAAATTTTTTCCTCCCAGCTTTCGTCTCTCAGAAATTTCCCAAGCAATTTCTTTGTATTCTTTTTCCCAACCTAAAACTTTTTCTTTCAAGTCGTCCATTTGTGCTTCAGAGTGATAATATTCAGCAAGGCTACTTTCAAACCCCTCATTCAAAGTCATTAGATCTTCCGGGTTTATCCCATGTTTTCTTGCCATTTGCCTTAACTTAAAAAGCCTTTCTTCCACATCCTCTAAATTCATTTCTTCGAAATTTTCCTTTTCAAGTATAGTTTGGATACTCTTCTCAATCTCTTCGAGTTCGTGAATTACGCCTTCTAGTGAGCCAATTGCGGCGGCAAGTGAGTCATTAGAGGGCAGTAGATCAGAAGCCCTCTCTAATCTATTTAAGGCAGTAAATAATTCGCTCCTTCTTTCGCCTTCTGAAATAATATTCGAGGCGTACTGCAGGTTCTCGTTAATTTTACTTGATGATTTTAAAGTGTTCCTCATAACCTCTAAGTTTTCTATTTCTCCAGGTTTAGGGGCGAGGTTTTTTAACTCTGATAGAGAATATTTTATAAAATCAAGCTCTTGTTTCAAGGAATCTTTTTTTGTTATTAGAATGGCAATTTCCGCCTGGACTCCTTTTATATTTTTCCAGATTGATTGTAGAGATGCCACCTTTGGTTTGTGCCCGGAAAAATCATCTAAGAGATTAATATGATTACTCTTCTTTAGAACTAGAGACCCCTCTTTTTGATCTACAAATTCAATTAATTCTGCACCAATTTTCTGAATTGTCTCAAGTGTGCAACTAGTGTCATTAACGTATGTCTTTCTTTTCCCATCTGAAAACTCCACTCGCCGTATCACCAGCATATCCACCAATTTTATCGATAGCTGGCTAAATATTTCTCTTACCGGACTGTGTTCATTTACAATGAATTCCGCCACCACTTCCCCACTATCACATGAGTCCCGTAGAAAACGGTTTCTAGATTTATTCCCGAGAACAAAACCTAAACAGTCTAGGATTATTGATTTTCCTGCACCAGTCTCTCCTGTGAACACGTTTAAGCCAGACGAAAACGAAATTTCCGCCTTTTCCACCAACAACATATTTCGTATGCATAATGAAAAAAGCACAGCTAACTTTCCTTTAGATGGCTGTCCCTAAGTAGAATAGATGCCAGTGAAGCCCATTTACTGTCAGGGAACTCATTTCTCAGCGAATTGTAAGCCTTGAATGCTTGACGATCAACACCCATCATTAGATAAGTTTCAACCATTCTATACAACGATTCCGGGTAAAAGGGTGTCCCTTTGTGCTCACTTGCCACGGTTTGGAACCTTTTCAATGCAGCTAAAGGATTGTCCTTTTTTAAGTAGTAACGACCTACTGCCATTTCCTGCCCTGCTAATTGGTTTTCAGCAATCCTGATATTTTTCCTAGCTAATGCTACATATTTACTCTTCGGATAGAGTGAAATTAAATCAGAAAATTCCTTTATTGAATCCCTGGTAGATCCTTGATCTCTTTCTACATCAATCATTTGTTCGAAATGACTCATCCCAATCATATATTTAGCAAAAGGGGCATTTTTGTCCTGAGGGTACAATGCTAGAAATCGTTTCGATAATGACCTAAGTTCGTGAAAATCTGAACCTGCATGATAGGCTTCAATAGCCTTTACTAGGGCATTTCTGGCCTCATCCGAATAGGGAAAATACTCGTTTACCTTTAGAAAGATTTCCGCCGACCTTGAAAAATGTTCTTTCTCGTAGGCTTCCTCAGCACCTAAAATGATCTCTGAAATAGTCGATGTCTCATCATAATCACTCGCCAATTTTGTGCAACCAGTTGGTAACAAAACCAGCAGTACTATTGTGAAGAAAAAGCTTGATAACCTGATGTTTTTCATACCAATAATCTCAGCAAATAATTGAAAAGTGCCCGATACATTATGTTAGATAACATATTCTAAAAAAATCAGCCAAGGATTATTTAGCCCGTTGCTTTATACCTCAAGCCACCCGATTTATATTTGTATCCAAGAAGCTTATATTCCTCGCTATCTGTCAGATTACAAATTTCGTGACAATGGTTGCTAGAAAGTAATTCTGAAATCAATTTGCTGTTCAACTTATGGCCTCCACGAAATGAGGTAAAGTGGCCAAAGATAGGGTATCCTGATAGTGTCAAATCACCTAAAGCGTCTAACATTTTGTGCCGTACGAATTCATCATCTCTACGTAATCCTCCCGGATTCACGATTGTGAATTGATCGACTACTACTGCATTATCTAAATTACCGCCTAATGCCATACCTCTTAAGAGCATCCTTTTAATATCTGCCTTTAGGCAAAAAGTTCTACAGTTGCTAATCTCCCTTATAAAGGCGCCATTAGACATTGATAGAGACAGGCTTTGTTTCCCAATTAAGGTATCAGGATAATCGATGGTGATAGATAATATAAGTTCATTAGCAGGCTCAAATTTGACCCAGGCACCTGCCTCTTCGACCTTTATAGGCTTAGTAACCTTGCATATAACTAATGATCGGTCTTGCTCTTTAATGCCAGCACTAATTATAGATTTCACAAATCCGTCTGAGGATCCATCAAGAATGGGTACCTCCTCATTATCAATTTCTATTAGCGCGTTTGTGACACCAACTCCAGAAAAGGCCGCCAACAGATGTTCAACTGTTAAAACTCTAATCCCATAAGAATTTGCTAGCGAGGTACAAAGCTCACCTTGGGTTAGATATTTATAATTCGCAGGTATAAGTGACCTTTCATGTTCAACATCAGTACGTTTAAACACTATGCCATGCCCTCTTTCTGCAGGCTTAACAGTTATCCTCGCTGGCCTACCTAGGTGAACACCTGTGCCAACATGGCTAAATGATTTTTCAACTGTGGTTTGCAAATAAATAAGCCTTAAGCTATTAGTAGAACGTTAGACACAGTTTAGCTTACTGCCGTCATTTTTCAAATCACAGTTTATAACAGAATAATACAATCCGATACAGGTAAAACCTTTGGATCTTAGTTTGCCTGACGCCGAAGAAATGCAGGTACTTCCTCTTTCTGTTTCTGATCATTAGTATATGCAGTTTTTCCAGCATCAGACACCACTTTTTGATCTTCAACAACCGGTTCTCTTCCATGAAGTAACGGTGATACTTTGGCATCTTTGGCTACTTGTTCCCTTTTTTCCCGAAAGCCCGTCATTCTCTTTAAAATGCTGTTCAAGGTGCCCTTGCTAGAGGAAGACATTGTTTTCCTATCAGAAACCACTGTTTTTCTATCATATGAATTTGGGTCAGGCTCCTTCTTGACTGCCGCCTGAAGCCTTTCCATTGTGTTATCAACTAAGTTGTTGATAGTTTTTTTATCGCTACTTCTTTTAGTCTGAAATATTTCTTCCCTTTTCATTTGAAAATGGCTTGGATATCCAGTATCCGGAGCACCTTTTTTCTCTCGTATCTCTTCTTCCTTTTGGTCTTGACGGATATCTTGTGGGTTGGACCGATCTTTTTCTCGACTCAAATCGACCCTACTTGGCCCTGGTCCACTAGAAAAACGGTTTCCGAGCACACCCATGCGATTATTTTGAGTGCCGGCATTGTTATCAATTTTATCAGAATCAAAGGTTGATCTGTCTTCCTCAATATTAGCGTCGATCCCTGTTGCCACTACTGAAACTCGTAGTAAGCCGTCCATATTTGGATCTAACGTTGTACCAACCATAATTTTTGCATCTCCGTCTACCTCGTCTCTAATTCTATTCGCAGCCTCATCTAATTCGAATAATGTCATATCATTTCCACCGGTGACATTAATCAGAACCCCTCGTGCACCCCTAAGTGAAACCTCGTCAAGCAGAGGATTTGCTATTGCTTTCTCAGCCGCTTGCTGGGCCCTATCTTCCCCACTTGCTTCGCCCGTGCCCATCATTGCCTTTCCCATTTCATCCATGACTGCGCGCACATCTGCAAAATCCAAGTTGATTAAGCCTGGTCGAACCATAAGGTCAGTCACACCCTTCACCCCTTGGTAAAGCACATCATCAGCAAGTTCGAACGCCTGGGTAAAAGTTGTCTTTTCATTGGCCAACCTAAACAAGTTTTGATTCGGTATGATAATTAATGTGTCTACTACATCCTGTAATGCTTCAATACCAGTTTGAGCCTGATCCATACGTTTCAAACCTTCAAATTGGAAAGGTTTGGTGACTACCCCTACTGTTAAAACTCCCAGTTCGCGTGCCGCTTGCGCGATTACAGGTGCGGCACCTGTCCCAGTACCCCCACCCATACCTGCTGTAATAAAACACATGTGGCTATCCTTAAGAGCGTCAATTACCTCTTCTAAGCTTTCCTCTGCGGCCAAGGTTCCTATTTCAGGCTTTGCTCCTGCACCTAAACCTTCAGTAATTTTCACACCCATTTGTATTTTTCTTTGAGCACTAGATTGCTGAAGAGCCTGTGCATCCGTATTAGCCACTACGAAATTGGCTCCTTCCAAATTCTTTATTATCATATTATCAACTGCGTTTCCGCCAGCCCCACCGACACCAAATACAATGATGCGAGGCTTTAGATCCTGCTGATCAGGGACCCTCAAAGTAAAAGTCATGATTTTTGCCCGTTTTGCCTGTTAAATTTACTTATTTTTTTTTTATGATTCGGTATGATAGCTCAATACGAAACTTAGGTCACTAAAAAAGTACTGTTGACGATAATACAAAAAAAATAGCTCGGGATTCCTTCTTTCTACCAATTCTCTTTAAACCAGTTTATGGCTGTCTTAAAGCGCTCGGTGGGTCCTGCTTTGAAAGGCATATCAAAATCCCAAGCTTCATCCTGAGGATAACTTGCTTCAATAGCAAGTCCTATTATCGCCGAAAATTGAGCTGCATGTAAAGCCTGTGGCAAACCCTGCACTCTCATGGGGCGACCTATTCTAACTCTGGATCCAAAATAATCAACAGCAAGTTCATATAACCCTGGTAACTGGCTTGTTCCTCCCGTAAATACGATCCTCTTTGCCGGAAGGTGTTCAAAACCGCCTTCGGCAAGCTGAATCCTTACTTCTTCTAATATCTCCTCAAGTCTTGGCCTAATTACTGATATTAGTTCCGATCTGCTTACGAAAGGCCGTTCGTAATGTTGGATCTCTCCAGATTTATCACCCAAAGACAACTCAATTAGATCACTATCATCAAGATTTGTAATCACCACGCCACCATATAAGGTTTTTATTCGCTCGGCTTCTTCAAAAGATATCTGAAACGCTTGCATTATGTCAGAAGTTATGTGCTCACCACCAAACTTAACAGTAGATCCATAAACCATTTGATGATTAAGAAAAATTGAAACACCGGTAGATCCAGAACCCATATCTATGCAAGCTGAACCAAGTTTAAGTTCATCTTCAACTAAGCTAGATCTTGCAGATGCATACGGTGCAAAAACTGCTCCGGCTAAACCCAATTGGCACCGATTAAAACACTGTGAAATATTATCAAGAACATTCTGATCGATAGTAATAAGATTTACGTCAATACCTAAAGTTTGGCCTGCTAAACCACATGGGTCTGTAAAACCAGTTTTATCATCTAAAGTAAAATTGACAGGCATTGCATGTAATATTTCTCGTTTGGAAGAGACAGACTCAAAATCATATTTAGAAAGTAATCTGCCGATATCCCTCGTTTGCACTATTGGACTTTCTAATCTTAATTCTTCAAACAAGCTTTTTGATAATGGTGACCCACCAGAAAAACAAATCAAAACATCATCAATCGTAGTTGAGGCCATTTTCTGAGCCTGCTGAACAACAGATCTGATAGCTTTTTCAACTTCGTCAGCTATTACAACCTCACCGGCCCGAATTCCTCTAGATTGTCTTGTTGCTACCCCAACAACCCGATATGCTATCCGCTCGGTCTCCTGTAAATGTTGTGCCTTACTAGATTTATGATTCACTGCTGCGAACTTCAGTATCAAACACACTATCTTGGATGTACCTATATCCATTAGTCCTAAAGTACCGCGTCTAATAGCTGCTTTGAGCTTTTTTCTACTCTCACGATGTCGCCTAAAATCTTTATTCATCTTAGTTTATGGGACTCAACATAAGCTAAACTCTCTCTTCTCTTGAGGTTGATAACCTCTTTCTGACTATGACTCGACCCCGATGCCTCAAATCTATCACAGAAAAATTATGACTCAATATGTTCAAGGCCTGCCTTGATCCTAAAAAACCAAGTAAAACCATTTTAGCATCTTCATTTGGTAGTTTTATCCGCTGATTAAGATTCAGCACAATATCCCAACGTCTTTCGCCAACTAAAATAAGCCCCCTTATCCGATTAATAATAGGACTTAATACCTTATATATTTCCAAGGCTTCCTGCACTCTTTTATTAGCTCCTTCCCCGACTACTAAAGGGAGATCAGGTCGCTCTAGTCTGGAGAAAGCTTCGCCAATCCTCCTGCCATTCATGTCTAAAAGCATCAACTCTGTATCTTTTCTATGTAGAAGTACCGGAATGCGTTCATTTATTACAACCTCCAGCACCCCATTCTCCGTAATTCTAATTTTGGAAAAATTTACAGATTCAAGGCCGTTAATAAGTTCTTGCAGGTAATTTATGTCTATTTTCAAGGGATTTATAGGAAAAGAGAGCTGTAACATTGCCTTGATCTGATTAGTAAGATCGGGATTCGTATTCTTGATACTTAAACCTTTTATTGAGAGCTCCGGTCTGGTAAAAATAAAAGATTCTAAGGAATGTTTTATATCCTTCAATTTAAGCTCATCCTTGAAAGGCAGTAAGCACATCATTAGAGTTGTTGCGAGAATGACAAACAGAGCTATTTTCAAGATTAACTTTCGCAGCCACGCCCTTAACCAAATTCTTTGCATTCTATATCTTAATTTGGAAGGCGTGGGATAACCCTTGGTTCTGTTGTGAAATTGAACTTCCATGTTTTACATTATCTGTCGCAAGACGCGTCCTCAATTAGCCATTTACAAAGATCTTCAAAAGAAACACCAGCATACTTTGCTTGCTCTGGTACTAGGGAGGTTGGTGTCATACCGGGTTGAGTATTCAATTCAAGAACAAACAATCCCCTAGAACCAAGTTTTTCATTCCACCTGAAATCAACTCTTGAAACCCCCCGGCAACCCAAAATGGTATGAGCCTTTAATGCATGTGACAAGCACAGCTGGCTAATTTCATTTGGTATCTCAGCTGGCAAAACATGCTTTGATCCACCCAATTCGTACTTCGCATTATAGTTATACCAAGTTTCAGATAGTATGTCTGTCACTGCGAGTGCTCTATCGTCCATTATGGTAACCGTAAGTTCTCTACCTGGGATAAATGGCTCAACAAGAAAATCTACTGAAAGATCAGTTTTGCTAATTTTTTTTGTTGACCAATCTTCCTCCTTTTCAAGTATATGAACATCTACTGAGGACCCTCCACTTAATGGTTTGATGACATAAGGGTAAGGGAAAGGGATATCCTTAATTTCAAAACCGCATTTTAACACTAAATGATCTGTTACTGGCAACCCAGCATCTTTAAAATAAATTTTGGCCAGGTCCTTCCTCATTGCTACTGAGGATGCTAAAATACCAGAGTGAGTGTAAGGTAATTTCAAGACTTCCAAAACCCCTTGAATAGCACCATCCTCACCCCATTTCCCATGTAACGCATTAAATATTACGTCAGGTCTTAGATCAATCAGTTGGTCTATGAAATTCTCCTTTGTATCAACTTGGAAAACTTCATAACCTTGCCTCAAGAGAGCGGCTGTACATTGATGGCCAGAAACTAGAGAAACTTCTCTTTCTACTGAACTGCCCCCTAAAAGAACAACGACCTTCTTAATGAAGTGTTTCACTTTCCCACTCCATCAGAGTTTTTGTCAGATTTAGACAAAAAATTCTGCACATTAGAACCAATTCTCTTAATCTCCCAAACTAATTCAATGCCAGTTTTTTTCTTCACTTCCCTAATCACCAGATTTCCTAAATCTTCCAGATTCTTCGCAGTGGCATTTCCAGTATTCACCATAAAATTTGGATGCTTGGTGGAAATTTTTGCTCCACCTAAACTCATTCCTCGGAGGCCAGCATTATCAATCAGTTTCCAGGCTTTTAAAGAATGGTCGTTGTCGCTATGGTATCCAGTCGAAGAACGTCCTAAAGGATTTCTGAATGTAGACCCACAGGATAGTTCTTTGACTGGCTGATGTTGTGCACGGTATGCCAACGCCTCATTCATTTTCTTTTCAATTACTTCAGGAGAATTTCTATTAATCCTAAGGGTCACTTCCGTGATTGTCGCTCCATTGGGAATAACTGAACCCCTATAGTGAAAATCTAAATCTTCCAGATTAAGATTAACTATTGTTCCATTTCTAAGAACTGCTCTTAAGCTCAAAAAATAATCTGAAATGTAAGAACCATGGCACCCAGCATTCATGGTCACCGCACCCCCAATGTTACCAGGAATGGTTCTAAGGAAAGATAAATCAATGCCGTTCTTTGCCAATATTCTTGCTAAATGTGAATCTAAACATGAAGAACCCACCGAGACAGATTCCTTGTTAAATCTAATGCCCGAAAAATTTTTTCCCAACCGTATAACAACTCCTGGGATACCACCATCTCTGATTATTAAGTTGGAACACGCTCCAATGACAAATATAGGAACCTCTGCCGGAAGATACTTTAGAAAAAATGCTAAATCTTCTTCATCTTTGGGTTGGAAGAGGACCTGTGCGGGACCGCCAACTTTTAGCCAACTAAGCTTGCACAAATCAAATTTATGGGAAAGCTTACCCTGGCAGGTAGGCATGTATAACTCCAGTTTTTTGTCCCAAATGCAATCTGTAGTCATCTCAAATTTCTACTTTTAATAATTCAGGCAATCTATTCACCCATTGACTAATTGAGCCAGCCCCCAAGCAAACAAAAATATCTCCCGGTTTACCTTGACATTGCAAGAAATTTTTCAAACCAGATTCATCTTCAATATTTGCAACAATGTCAAACTTACCATCTAGTTTCTCAACTAAGTTAGCAGAACTTACTCCTTTGATAGGCAATTCTCCAGCGGCATATACTGGCGTGATACCAACAATATCAGCCTCATCAAAACACTCACAGAATTCATCCATAAGACTATTAAGTCTAGAATATCTATGTGGTTGATGTACTGCAATGACCCTACCCAAAGAATATTGTCTAGCTGCTGATAATACCGCCTTAATTTCTACGGGATGATGGGCATAGTCATCAATTATATCTATCCCGTTCCATTTGCAAACTTTAGTAAACCTTCTCTTAACACCCTTAAAATTCTTTAACCCATCTACCATTGCTGAAGAACTAATTTTGAGATGGGAGGCTACCGCGATAGCAACAGCAGCATTTGATACATTGTGGTCTCCATACATGGGTAATTCCAATGTTATTTTGGATTTCTGTGACTTGATATAAATATCAAAATGGGCTTTCTGGTCTGAATAATGAAGGTCCCGGATAACAAAATCTGCTCTGTCATTAAAACCATAAGTCAGTATACGCCTATCCCTAGTCTGAGAAATTAAGGAGCGTACGATAGGATGATCAAGACAACATATACCCACTCCATAAAACGGAATATTGTCAAGGAATTCCAGAAAGGTTTCTTTTAAGTCGTTAAAAGAACCGTAATATTCTAGATGTTCAGGATCTAAATTAGTGACTACTGCTATTGTTGTTGGTATTTTGACCAAAGTCCCATCACTTTCGTCAGCCTCAACTACCATCCAATCACCAGCACCTAATCTGGCATTTGAACCGTAGGCATGGATAATCCCCCCATTGATCACTGTGGGATCGAGTTCGCCCGCCTCTAAAACAGCCGCTACCATTGAAGTTGTTGTTGTCTTTCCATGAGTGCCAGCAATAGCTATATTTGATCTCAATCTCATTAGTTCTGCAAGCATTTCAGATCGTCTAACTACTGGAATAGATCTTTTTCTTGCTTCAATTAACTCAATATTATCACTGTCAATGGCAGAAGACATTACTACTATCGCTGCATGAGTAATATTGCTAATATTATGACCCACCTGAATAGTCACTCCTAAACCTCTCAACCTTTCAATGATTTGAGTATTTTTCAAGTCAGAACCTGAGACCGTATAACCAAGATTAAGCAATAATTCAGCGATCCCAGACATGCCAATTCCTCCAATCCCAATAAAATGTATTGGACCTAAGTCTCTTGGTAGTTTTGTGTCGACGACCTTACTTTTCACTTAACCCTCCTTCAGAAACAGTTATTATTAGATCCTTTAAGTTCTTAATTGCCTGGGGTGTAGCTTTCTTTGCGGCAGTATTTGCAAGGTCATGAGCTAGTCTTTGGCTGGTTAAAATATATCTTATCTCCCTGGCTAATTTTTTTCCCGTTAAACCTTTCTGTTCCAAACAAATTGCTGCTCCCATGTCCGATATTCTTTGAGCATTTATTTTTTGATGATCCCCTAGTGAGAAGGGAATGGGAACTAACAATAATGGTCGACCCAAAAATAAAACTTCTGCAATAGTTGAAGCACCAGCCCTGGCTACTATCAGATGTGCTGATGAAAAAATCCGTTCCACGTTCTGAAAGAAATCTTTGACAGTTGCTTTGACCCCTAGTTTTTTGTAACTTTGTCGCAATTCCTTACAGTCAGGCAACCGGGCTTGATGTGTGATTCTTAACCTATTTCTCAATTTGACAGGTAGAGTTTCAACTGCCTCTGGAAGCAATCTTGAGAAAAGATTAGCACCTTGAGAACCACCTATAACCACAAGATTTAGAGGACCCGTCAAAGGCAAGTTAAAGTTACTAGGGCCTTTATCCACTACAGTATTTCTTATTGGATTACCTGTAAAATACATTGTAGTGCCAGATGGTGCCTGAGTAGGCCAAAAACTACAGGCTACTGCAGTAACACTTTTGGAAAAAAATTTATTAACTCTACCAAGAACTGCATTTTGCTCATGAATAATCGATTTAATTCTGAAAACTTTAGCTACAAGCATAGAAGCAAAAGAAGGATAACCCCCAAAACCAACTACTACCTTCGGTTTGATTTTTATGAAAACCCAAGATGCTTGTAGAATACTTACTAATATTAGGCATAATGCTTTTGGCATTCTCAAAGGATTCTTAAAACTTAATGTAGCAGAACTTTGAATGAATTTAATGATTTTTGGTGGGAATGTTTTGGAGAATTTTTCTCCTCTTTTGTCAGTGACTAAGACAACGTTCCAACCAAGTTCTTGAAATTCCCAAGCCAATGCCTGGGCGGGAAACATATGTCCACCTGTACCTCCAGCGGCTATAAGAAGAACTGGCCTTGGATCCATGGGGTAAGCCCTCATCCTAGTATCTAACATTTACCACGGAGCGTCTCCGGGTACATGCCAAAAGTAATCCCATTAAAAACCCTGATGCAATTAGCGAGGAACCCCCGTAACTTATGAACGGAAGTGTCATCCCCTTTGCTGGCAACAGACGAACAGAGACGCCTAAATTTATAATTGCCTGTAAAGCAAAAAACGAAATGGACCCCACTCCACAATTTCTGATAAAATAATCCTGCTCATTCCTTAGAAGGATTAATGATCTTCCAACAATTATGAGAAAAAATATTATTATCAGTATACAAATCAAAACACCATATTCTTCGGCTGCTACAGCAATGATGAAATCAGTATGGGCATCTGGTAATCTCCATTTAATGACCCCTTCACCCAAACCAACTCCAAATAAACCGCCTTCTTCTATAGAATTAATAGCAAAACCTAGTTGTGTCCTAGGATCAACATCTGTGGATAAAAACCCATTGATCCTACCAGCAAAATGTTCTGAATTCATATATGCTATAACACCTCCTATTAAAGACAAAAGGATAAGTCCAATTAATAAAATGTAGGGAGCACCTGAAACAAAATATAATATGGACCAAATTGATAAAAAAAGTGCTGCTTGTCCATAGTCAGGTTGCACTATCAAGATTGAAACTATCAGCAGCATAATCATGAATGAAATTGTTTTTCCTGGTAAGTTGGCACCCATTTGACCTGCAGACATCGTCCAGGCAACTACAACCACAAAAAAGGGCTTGAGAAACTCAGAAGGTTGCAATGAAGATCCAAAAAAAGATAACCATCTTACTGCCCCTTTACCATGATCTGTCCCAAAGACAGGTAACAAAGATAGGGCAATGAATGAGATTACAAAGCCAATCAATGCTATTCTCCTGTTTTCGCGTATTGATAGTATAGACAGTACAATGATCAATAAGAAGGATATACTCCCATAAATTAACTGTCTGTTAACATAGTAAAATGATTGTTTCCCATTTGCTTCAGCCAAGGGGACCGATGCTGCCATACCAAGCAATAAGCCACTGAGAAAAAGCCCTAATAAAGAGAAGAGGGACCACCTATCTATAGTTTTCCACCACCTTGGAAGTTCGCTCTCTTCAAAGAAATCAGAGCGAGGCCTAAAAATAATATCTGTCATTTACAATTTAGAAAGTGCCTGTCTTTTTTTTCAACAATAGCACTTGTATTAAATTAAGAAAAGGCAAATTAAGAATAAACTAATCCCTTACAACTATTATTCCAGTTCATTCACGATTTTGCAAAATTCCTCCCCTCTCTCTTCAAAATTTTTGAACTGATCAAAACTTGCGCACCCAGGAGCAAGAAGGACTGTATCACCTGGGTTCGAATCCCTATAAGCATTGCTAACTGCTATTGCTAATTCTCCACATATTTCGCACTCAATTCCTTTTAGAGAAGAAGAAAATTCCTTTGATGATGCCCCGATCAGATAAACCTTCTTAATTCTTGAACGATATGTGCTGAAATCAATTATATCTCCTTCCTTCTTTAACCCCCCCGCTATCCAGCGAATATTTTTGAAAGTTCTCAGAGATTTTTTGGCTGATTCCAGGTTAGTCGCCTTACTATCATTCACAAACACTATCTTATCAAGGTTTCTCACTAGCGCCGTTCTGTGCGGCAATCCCGCAAAACCACCAATCTTTCCGAATGATTGTTCAGGATTTAAACCGAGTGCCCGACAAGCCGCATAAGCTGCACAGGCATTTTGCTGATTATGTTCGCCAGGTATTCTTAAAACCTTTGCAAGTTCAGCTCTGAAAATTTCTCTCCCTGATTTGACTTCTACCATAAAGTTTTTGGAGATAAAAACTGCCCAATTAGATCCTACCACTGGACCCATCGAAGAAATCTGAATAACTGATGTTTTGAAACTATTATTAAACTCAAGTGAATTAGCTAAACTCTTGCCTTCATTTTGATCCACACCAATAATGCTATATTGAGGTTGTCCCTGATAGAACAGTTTGGACTTAGAAGAAAAATAACCTCCCAAACCTCCATGCCTAATCAAATGATCCCTAGAAAGATTTAAGAATATACCAATGTCAAGTTGCAATTTGGTTGCTATTTCAAGTTGATAGGAAGACAACTCGATCACTTTTATACATTGGGGGTTTCCCATATTTAGGTCCATCACAGGCCTACCAATGTTCCCCCCCATTTCATTATCTTTTGACATTCCAGTGAGCATATGATGAATTAATGCAGTAGTTGTAGATTTCCCGTTTGAGCCTGTCACACAAATGACTTTCGGCCTGGCTGTACCATCAAAATTACTCTTGGCTTCAAGACAATCAAAGAACAAATCTATATCCGTTGTAATCTGTACAGCATTTTCTCTTGCTAGCTTAATTACTGAATGAGGCTCAGGGTATAAAAAAGGAATACCAGGAGAAATCAACAAAATATCTAGGTCTTCCCAAATCTTAGGATTATTCGGGTCAAATATTTCTATCCCTTTAGCTTTAAAATTTTCTCTTTTCGTTTCTTCATCATCCCAACAAATTGGGTCAATACCAAATTTTTTCAAATGACTTATGAGAGACTGACCGGTAATCCCCAACCCCAGCAAAGCGACTTTTTTACCTATGTAAGGATGAAATGCAACCATTGTTTAACGTAGTTTTAGTGTAGCTAAACCAATTAGAGCTAAAATCACCGAGATAATCCAAAAACGAATAACTATTTGAGGTTCTGCCCAACCTAATTTTTCAAAATGATGATGTATAGGAGCCATCAAAAATACCCTCTTTCCAGTAATCTTGTAGACTGCCACCTGGATGATTACTGAGAGCGCTTCTAAAACAAATAAACCACCAATGACTGCTAAAACTATTTCGTGCTTAGTACAAACAGAAATAGCTCCTAATGCGCCTCCCAGTGCTAAGGAGCCTGTGTCCCCCATGAATACCGCTGCTGGGGGTGCATTGTACCATAAAAACCCCAATCCAGCACCTATCAGAGCAGCTGAGAATACTGCTATCTCCCCAGAACCAGCTATGTAATGAACTTCTAAATAATCAGAGAAGTCTACTCTACCAACAGCATAAGCTATTACCCCGAGTGATCCACTTGCTATCATCACAGGCATAATCGCAAGACCATCAAGCCCATCTGTTAAATTAACAGAATTGGCGGACCCTACAATTACTAACATTGAAAACGGAACAAAGAACCAACCCAAGTTCAGTAATAAATCCTTAAAAATAGGTACAGCCAAAGTTTTTGACAAAGCCGGATCCTGAATTGTAATGACCCATAAAGTTGCGAACGCTGCTATTGCAAAGCCTAATACTAAACGGATCTTTCCAGATATACCCTTTGAATTTCTCGCACTAATCTTAGAGTAATCATCAATAAAACCTATAAGGCCAAAGCCTATAGTTACAAAAATAACAACCCAAACGTAACCGATATCATACCTACACCAAAGTAAAGAAGAAAATAATAAGGAACCTATAATTAGGACACCTCCCATAGTGGGAGTACCTGCCTTTCTTTCTTTGTGGCCTTCCGGACCGTCTTCCCGTATAGGTTGACCTGCCACCTGCTTTCTCTTCAAGGCATTTATTATAGGTTTACTAAATAAGAAACCAAAAATAAGAGAAGTAAAAAAGGCACCACCTGCCCTAAAAGTAATGTATCTAAATAGATTAAATACGTCACCTCCATCGGTCCAAAAATGTAAAAAATATAACATCGCTTTTACCTCGAAATAATTTGGCCATCCAGCTTACATAATTCAGTAACTATAAATGAAAGTCCAATTGAATTTGATCCCTTTATGATATAGACATCACGATCTTTAATATCCTTGAAAAGATAATTTATTAACTGGTTAGGATTTTTAACGAATAAACCCTTCTTCGATGCGGGCAACTCCTGATGTAAATGGCGCATTAGGGAGCCCACACAGTGGATTTTGTTAAAACAATTTATACTATCTAGCCTAGCTATTTCCTGGTGAAACTCTTTGGCCCGATGACCTAATTCTAGCATATCACCCAATATAGCTATCCGACGGAAAGAGTGATGGTTCCAAGCCTTGTCACTATCAAAATCAAGATTCCTGACTACATCAAGACTTGCTTTAAGAGAAGTAGGGTTGCAATTGTAACTTTCATCAATAACTTTAATCAGAATATTCTGAGAGTTTTCTTTCATTTTCACGTCCAGAAACTTTCCTCTGCCAGTCACCGCTTGCCAGTTCTTGATATAATTTACAGCTAAATTTAAGTCGAGATTCAAATCTGCTAAAGCTCCTAATACTGTTAGGCAATTAGATGCATGGTGATGACCTAAAGCATCTATCTCGAAATACAAACTTGTAACACCTTTTACATTTGCATTAATGAATGTCTTGTTACTCTTAAACATGATGCTTTCCAGCAAAATGTTGTCTAAGTAATGAGATCCAAATGTAACATATCTAACTTTTCTCTTATCAGCGATCCCAATTATAATGTCTGAGAAAGTTGTATCACTTGGGAAAATCAAAAGCCCATTTTCCACTAAACCAGAGCAAATCATTGATTTCTCACGAGCGATAGCCTCAATATCATCAAATGAAGCCAAATGAGCCGAGGAAATATTGGTAATTATAGCTATATCAGGTTTAACCAAATTTGATAAAGGTTCGATTTCTCCCTTGGAACTCATTCCAATCTCACAAACTACATAGCAAGTATCGATAGGGATATTCGCCAAGGTAAGTGGAACACCAAGATAATTATTATAACTCTTTGGTGAACTGTAAGTGCTTCCAAATTCAGAAAGGACTTTGGTTAACATTGCTTTCGTACTTGTTTTACCAACTGAGCCTGTGATTGCAATCAATCTACCCTTATATCTTTTCCTAGAGAAACGAGCCAAATCCTGTAAAGCCTCAAAGCTATCATTCACCACAATGCAAGGAAAATTATCGGGAATATCAGGAGGAATTTTTGTTACTACTGCCGCAATAGCACCGTTTTTAATAGCTGAGATTAAGAAATCATGCCCATCCCTTTTTGAATTGATTGCTACGAATAATTCTCCATCTACAATAGTTCTAGAATCTATCGAAACGCCTGTTATAGACCAACCCTTTTGTGTTACTCGACCTCCCACAGCTTCTTGGATCTCTACATCTGTAAAAAGACAATTCATGAAGGATTCATATCAAGAGCTTGTACCGATAAACTTGCTTGCTCTGCATCATTAAATGGAAAAGTAGAACTGGCAAAAGTTTGAGTTTTTTCATGACCTTTGCCGGCTATTATCAGGGCATCTCCAGTCTTAAGCCTATCTATCCCAGTCAAAATTGCTTCTGCACGATCACCGATTTCAATAGCTTTTGGGCAAAATTTCTTTATTTCTGATCTGATTGTTGCTGGATTTTCCGTCCTGGGATTATCATCAGTAATTATCACATTGTCGGAATAATTTGAAGACACCTTTCCCATAAGTGCCCTCTTTCCTCTATCTCTATCACCACCAGCTCCAAATACTAGATGGATCTTCCCTAAAAAATGAGATCTAATGGATCTCAAAGCTGCTTCTAAAGCATCAGGTGTATGCGCATAATCAACAAAAATCCGTGCCCCATTTTTCTTGATTGCAACTTCCTCCATCCGACCCGGGACAGGTTTTAGTCTTTCTAGAAGGTTTATGACTTCTTTACAGTTTTCACCACACATCTCAAGTATGCCAAGTGTCACCAGTACATTTTGAGCCTGAAAATCCCCAAACAGTGGTAGTGAGATAATATACTCTTCATCTTTCCAAGAAAATTTTAGTTTCTGACCTTCATCATTAAAAGCTTGTGACAAAATCCTAATATCGGCACATTTATTCTTACCTACCGTCACTATTTTATAAGAATTTGATTTTGCTATGTCTAGGATCCTACATCCGTAGTCATCATCAACACAAACAACTGCACCACCGTTTTCATGTATTAGTCGTTCAAACAAAATACACTTAGCCTTGAAATATGATTCAATATTCTTGTGATAGTCAAAGTGGTCTCTAGTCAAGTTGGTAAAAGACCCTACTAGGAACTTGATACCGTGCAATCTTCTCTGTAATAGCCCGTGTGAAGAAGCTTCAATTGCAACGTGATTAATACCCTGGTTTGCCATTTGGTTAAGTAACCGATGAATCTTAACCGTATCTGGGGTAGTATGCTCTAATGGAAGATCGATCATCCCATCCACCCCTGTAGTTCCTATACTAGCTGCGGTCTTACCTAGAAATTCCCATATCTGCCTAATATAATGAGTGACAGAAGTCTTCCCATTTGTACCTGTCACCCCGATCATACAGGGCGGTTTATTCTTAAAAAAAGACGCTGCAAAACTGGCCAGCATCTCCCTTGGTTTTTCCGAAACATAGATTGGTATATGCAAACCCATTTTTTTTATTATTCCCTGTCCTTGTCTATCGCTAACCACAAGCGTAGCCCCTCGTGAAACAGCTTGGACAGCAAAATTTGCTCCATGGGTTTTAGTTCCTGGGAGAGCAAAAAAAATAAAATCCTTTTGAATTAAGTCGGATTTCTCTGAAATACCCATTAAAATTAAATCCGCACTTATATTAAAGTTCTTTAACACTTTTTCAGGAATATTTAACTCTGATAACTTGATGGGAGAAATTGGATCGAGGTTAGAAACCATAAGCTTATTTCCTTGACTCCAGCCATCCAAAATTTGCTAAATCTATCATTTTCCTTCTTTTCCTATAGCTAATAAAGGTGCCACCCTGCTAATTATTTTTGCTGATATAGGAACTGCAGTTTTGCTGGCATATCTAAAGCTCTCAGAACCCAGATTATTCTCCGGTTCATCTAACGTAACTACAAGAACATAGTCCCCCGTTGCAACCGGAAATACAGAGGCAAATGTTGAAATAACCTTCTCTTCAAAATAGCCTCCTCTAATCGGATCTGGTTTTTCTGCTGTACCGGTCTTACCTCCCACATCATAACCCCCAAAATTGCTTTCCTTGGCAGTCCCTTTGCTAACAACCTGGCCTAACAGAAACCTTACTAAATTTGACGTCCCTTTAGAAATTACCTGATGTCTCTCTCTAACTTTGACATCTCTTTTGATTAAAGTTGGGTTGACTTTATAACCCCCATTAACCAGACTGGCATAAGCTGTGGCCAAATGGACTGGAGATACAGCTATTCCGTGACCATATGATGCTGTAGCTGTTTCTAAATTTTTCCATTTTTTGGGTGATTGAGGAACTGTTAGCTTTGTTTCTGGCAATTCAAGACTAGTCTTGTCTAGGAGCCCCAGTCTTTTATAAAATTGTCTGAGACGTGTGGGACCAATTTTGTTAGCTATCCGAACTGTCCCAATATTTGAAGACTTTACTATGACTTCTTCCACGGTCAAACTTGGTCCAAAGTATTTGTGGTCTGATATCCTTCTTCCACCGATCTTTAGAGGACCTTGCGTATTTATCTGCGTATCTATCTCAATTAAATTCTCCTCTAACCCCAAAGCTACTGTAAATATTTTAAAGACTGATCCTAATTCATATATTCCTTGAACAGCCCGATTAAAAATAGGGCTATTAGCAGGATCATTCCTGAATAGCTGTTTCGGCCGTAAGTTGGGATCGAAATTTGGAAAGGATGCCAAAGAAAGTATTTCTCCGCTTTTTGAATCCATTAGGACTACTGAACCACCTTTAGCTCCCATGAGTCCAATGCCATCCTGGAGAATTTGTTCTATCAAAGCTTGAATAGTTATATCTACAGATAGTTCTAGTCTCTCACTTTTATTGCTCGGCTCTCTCAAAAATTTATCAAAATATAATTCTATTCCTGCAGTACCAATAATCTCTGCTCCGTCTACTCTCTCATGACCAAATCTAGCACCCCCTATAGTATGAGATGCTATTTCGCCGTTCGGGTAAATTCTCATTTCCCTAGGACCAAAATATAATCCAGGTTGCCCAATATCCTTTATACTTTGCTGTTGCCCTGGGGAAATAGTTTTTTTGAGCCATACAAATGGCTTCTTTGTCATCAATTTCTTTTGGAATGACTGTGGATTCTCATTAGAAAATATGTTTGCCAAGCCCTTTATGACCTTATCTTTATCTATTATTTCATGCGGATGGGCGTATAAAGAGTTAACTCTTACATTAGTTGCTAATAACTTACCTTGGCGATCAACTATCTCCTTTCGGCTACCAATGCTGTCAGATATGATTTCAGACCGAATCTTGTCACCTTTTGGATCAATTGCCATGAATATCATTTGGCCCCCGATCATACAGAATGCTATAATGAAAGCTGTTAATACAGAAAATAATCTAAATCGAAAATCGCCCATGCTAAAATTATGATGCTCATTTCTAGGGTTAGGTGAGATTATTGGCCTGAACTCATTCTCCATCTTTTTGCTTTTCAGTAGTTGAATATAATTCACTGGGATCTTTAAAATGTTCTTTAGTTATTGGCACAAGACTTAAAGTAGAAAAATTTTTGTCGACCAATTTTGCTAACCTTTTTGGCCTATTAAGAAAAGCCCACTCGGCTTCCAGCAAATCAATACGAATTAAAACAGAATTAACTTGGGAATTTAGTTCCCTTATTTCTCTTTCTATAGACCTTGCATCATAGTTTACTTGGTATGCCCAGACTGCACTAAGTACACATAAGATAAAAAGGGATGATTGGATAATCAACCGCATTGAAACTCTTTCAGACTAGGTGATACCTTTGGCAGCCCTAATAAGCCAGCATCAATAGTAACATAATTTTGTGAAATCTTCTTAACCATACGTAGCTTAGCAGAACGTGCCCTTGGATTATTAAATATTTCTTGAGGAGTTGGAGTTACTGGCCTCTTGTTGAGTTTAGTAAATAGCGGTTCACTATTTCCTCCTACGCGCTTGATTTCATCGATAGAATTATAATTTTCTGTACGTAGGTTAAAGAACCTCTTTACTATTCGATCTTCCAAAGAGTGAAATGTAATTACAGCTAAAACACCTCCTATATCTAACAATTTGTATGCAGAAGCTAGGCCGCCTATCAGATTTTCTAGCTCTTTATTTATAGCTACCCTTATAGCTTGGAAACTTCTTGTTGCAGGATGTATTCGCTGCTTCAATTTGTTACCTAGAACTTTTTCTATGATGCCTATTAATTGATGTGTGCTATTTATCGGCTGCTTTTGCCTATTCTCCACTATACGTTTTGCTATGGCTTTAGCATGTCGCTCCTCACCATACTTAAGCAAAACCTCCGAAATGAGTTCTTCAGTAGCCTCATTAATGAAAACCTTTGCACTTGGACCCTTTTTAGACATCCGCATATCTAACGGTCCATCATTCTTTATAGAAAATCCTCTAATTGGACAGTCAATATGCATGGAGGAAATGCCCACATCTAAAACAACCCCAGAGACAGTCTTGAAACCTAAACTTGAAACTAGTCCGTGCATATCACAAAAATTCCCTGCCAGGATCTTAAACTTGCCAGGCCAAGATTTTTCAAGCTCAAAAGCAGTCGATAATGTATCAGGGTCTATATCAATTGCTATGACCTTTGTAGCCCCAGACTCCAATAACCACCTACTGTATCCACCAAAACCAAATGTCCCATCAACCCAAATTCCCAACTTGCTGGGTAGTAACGAAGAGAAATTGGAAAGTAAAACTGGCACGTGATCAGAAACTGAATCAAGTTCCTTCATATCTTTTCAGAATTGCTTTCGTTATAGTCCAGTAGAGAATAGATTTCATCTTCGAAGTTATTTTCTGAAAGTCTTTGGTCAATGGCCACCATGTCATGCCTATAACTATCGGGTTCCCAAATTTGAAATTTGTCTCCCATGCCAACAAACATAGCTTTAGAAGTGATTTGGGCTCTTTCTCTGATTCTGGGAGGTATCACTATTCTACCATTCTCATCCACTTGGACATAGATTGATTGAGAATTCAAAAGCCTTTCTAAAATTTCTCGTTCCTTGGAGTATCTGGGAAGCCTGGAGACCAGATCATCTACATCATTCATAGAGCTTAATGAGTACCCCTCCAGGCACTTGCTATTTCTTCTACCATAAACAATTACAAAATTCGGATTTAAGCCAGCAGTCCAATCAGGATCACCCTCCTCTAGGACCCTCCTAAAGGGTGCAGGAATGGAAACTCGCCCTTTTGCATCAACTTTATTTTCAGCCTCACCTCTAAAACGTCTCATCCTTTACCTTACTAGCTTAACTTTGAAGGTGCCCTTAAGTTAAAGCAACGGTTACTGCTAGATAACAATAACCGTTGCCAATTTTCTAACATAGTTTGTTTGTTTATTTTTTTTTACAAAACTATGCTATTGGGAGGGAGATGCCTGTATGAAATCTTTTCCTCGATAACTAATGGTGTATCATGGGAAATGATGGAAATCAATGGTTTTTTATAACAAATTGTGTATTTTTTTTTATTTTCAACATGTAGTATGAAAAAGACAGTAAATCACTATGCATAGTTGTCTTGACATTCAAGTCTAGCATAAGCCCCTTTTAAAAGTTGTGGAAAGCTTGTAAGCCGGATTCTGTAAGCTTTTAGCTTAATGATCATTCATCTAGTCCAACTGTTTCCAATTGGATCAAACGACCTACCCGAACCGTAATTTAGGAGATATTGGACATCTTAGCCCAAACGGTTCCTATTTGGTCTTTCTCCTGGCGGGGCTTGCAATGCCTTCCTTGTTACCAAGAAAGCGGTAAGCTCTTACCTTACCATTTCACCCTTACTCAAGTACGAGCGGTATCTTTTCTGTTGCGCTTTCCCTCAGGTTACCCTGGCCGGGAGTTACCCGGCACCACTTCTCCTTGGAGTCCGGACTTTCCTCATTCTACAATGCGATCATTCAGCTTTCCACACCAAACTATACAAATGTTTAGGCTTCCCAGTCAATTAATTTTCCATACTTTGTGTAAGTTCAATAGGTATGACAACTTCTTTTACCTGACCAGATCTCATTTTTCCTAGAAAAAAATTTCCATATTTTATTCTAATTAACTTGACAACCTTTAAACCAATTTTCCCTAAAACTATCCTGATCTCACGATTTTTCCCCTCGGTAAGACTAATTTCAAGCCAACTAGTTTTTTCTATTTTTGAAATTATTCTCACTATCATAGGTCCATAACTTATTCCTGATATGGTCACTCCGTCTCTCATGGGTTTTAAAGTGCTGTTGTTCAAATTCGGTCCCAACACTTTAACTCTGTAAGTTCGTGTAATCCTATTTCTAGGTAATTCTAGGTACCTTTTGACAAAACCTTTATTTGTTAAAAGTAATAGACCCTCTGAATTATAATCCAGCCTACCAACTAAACACACTTTGCCTAAACCTGCAGGAAATGAATCAAAGACTGTTCTCTTCCCGAAAGGATCATAATTTGAACAAATTTCTCCTACCGGTTTGTGATAAAGCCAAATCCGTGCTTCATCGGTCTGATGTTTTATGAGGTTACCATCAAGGCAAATCGCATCCTTTTTTGATACTTTGGTTGCGGGATCTATCACGGTTACTCCGTTAACAGATATCCGACCCTTTATTATTAACTTTTCAGAGTTCCGCCTTGACGCTATTCCTGCATACGCTAGAAACTTTGACAGTCTTTGGTTATGGTATTCTGTCGAAGACATTTCAAAAGTAAGACTTTGTTAAAATTTGTTAATATTATTACCTATGAAAAAATTCAAATCATTTATGGAAATAGCACTTTCAGAGGCTAAGAATGCCGCTAGGCGGGAGGAGGTACCAGTAGGCGCGGTCATTGTCAACAAAAACGGTAAAATCATAGCAAAGGATGGGAATAGAACTCAGGAAATGAAGGATCCAACTGCCCACGCCGAAATATTAACTATTCGAAAAGCATGTCAAAGACAAAAATCAGAAAGATTGGTAGGACATGATATCTATGTGACGTTGCAACCTTGCAAAATGTGTTTGGAAGCAATAATCAGTGCTAGAATAAAAAGACTTTACTATGGAGCACCAGATACTTCGATACCTGCTTCAGGTGTGTATGGCATAACAAATGATAAGGCCCAGAAAAGCTTAGCACTAGAGATTTACCCAAGTATAGGCGAAGATGAATCTATAAAACTTATAAAAAAATTTTTTAAAGA
Organism: uncultured Alphaproteobacteria bacterium; assembly: GCA_902599445.1. Classification (GTDB taxonomy): domain Bacteria; phylum Pseudomonadota; class Alphaproteobacteria; order Rhodobacterales; family Rhodobacteraceae; genus CACIIZ01. The sequence goes on along the minus strand of CACKFK010000002.1, from coordinate 68,185 downwards.
GAGAAGATGAAAATATAATATACCAGCTGAATCGACAGACAACTTCTAGACCTTCTTGTCCAAAATTGGATTTAAACATATATGCTTGTCTAAAGGGCATTTAAATACTTGCAAGATAGAAAATACAAGGATAAAGCTCTTGTAGAAAAACTGCTAATCAGGAAATGATAAGATGCCTATTAATAGTAAAATTGTGAGGCGAATTGGTGACCTTGCACGAATAGACCTTTCAATCACTGATGTAGATATGTTTTCTGAACAGCTAGGTGAAATTGTAGATCTCATGAATCAATTGGATGGGGTAGATACTTCTAGTGTCCAAGAGATGGATTCTGAAATTGGCAACGGTCATGAGAATAGGCCGAAAGATATCGTAAATGAAGGGAATTGCATAGAGTTAATTCTGAAAAATGCGCCAGAAACCAAAGAGGGTTTCTTTACTGTGAAGAAAGTTATTGAGTGAATGTCAGATTTAGCAAGTTTAACAATATCAAAAGCAAGAGACCTTCTTTCAACGGGGGAGGTTTCGGCTTTAGAGTTAACGGAGCATTATCTGCAAAGAATTGAATCTAGCCGAAATCTAAATACTTTTTGTTTTACAGCAACAGAACTAGCTTTGGAAAAGGCCAAAAGTTGTGACAGATTAATGAGTTCAACTGACCGAGGAAAGCTCTGTGGTATACCTTTAGCTGTAAAGGACATCTTCTGCACACAATCTCTACCAACACAGGCAGCATCAAAGATCCTTGAAGGATTCGTTCCGCCTTACGAAAGCACTGTGACTGAGCGGTTGTGGAAAGAAAACGCTGTTTTACTCGGCAAGCTTAATATGGACGAATTTGCGATGGGCTCATCAAATGAAACATCTGTTTACGGTCCAGCAATTAATCCATGGCAGGATCCCAACGAAGCTACGCCTCTTTCGCCAGGTGGATCATCAGGTGGTTCGGCAGCAGCAGTAGCTGCAGACCTATGTCTGGCAGCCTTAGGAACTGATACAGGAGGATCGATAAGACAACCAGCAGCATTTAACGGAGTGGTAGGGATTAAACCAACCTACGGAAGATGTTCCAGATGGGGAATCATAGCGTTTGCATCTTCTCTTGATCAGGCAGGCCCTATAACGAAGACTGTTAGAGATTCCGCCATTTTACTGGAAATAATTTCTGGTCACGACAAAAAAGATAGTACTAGTGTCCGATGCGAAGTCCCAAACTTTGAAGCAGCACTAAATGGAGACATACGTGGTAAAAAAATTGGTATCCCCAAAGAATATCGAATTGATGACACTCCTGCTGAAATAATTAAATTGTGGGAAATTGGAATCAATCAACTAAGCGATTCAGGTGCTGAGATTGTGGATGTTTCTCTTCCTCACACAAAATATTCACTTCCTACTTATTATGTTTTAGCTCCTGCAGAGGCTTCATCTAATTTGGCTCGATACGACGGGGTGAAATATGGTTATAGGGCCACATTGAAAGATGATGAAGGAATAAATGAGCTCTACAAACGAACTAGGTCAGAAGGTTTCGGTGATGAAGTAAAGAGAAGAATCATGGTTGGTACTTACGTATTATCTGCAGGGTTCTATGAAGCATATTATCAAAAAGCTTTAAAAGTAAGGAGCCTTATAAAAAGAGACTTTAGGGAAGTGTTTTCTAAGGGTGTTAGTGCAATTCTTACACCTACCACACCATCTCCCGCTTTCCCATTGGGATCAAAAAACAAAAAGAGCCCCGTGGAAATGTACTTGAACGATATCTTCACAGTCCCTGCCAACTTAGCAGGACTACCTGCAGTTAGCATACCAACAGGCATAACAGAAAAGGGTTTGCCGTTAGGGCTTCAGATAATTGGACCTGCCTGGGAAGAAGCTAACGTTCTAAACATAGCCCATCGCTTAGAAAAAGATAGCAACTTCAGGATAAAACCAAAGCAATGGTGGACAAGTTAATGTTCCCAAAACCCATAGTGTGCTTGATTTTCTTTCACCTAATAGCATTACTAGTTGCATGCCAAACTTATGAAAAAGATAGTACACTACAGTCCACCACTGGCAATACGTTAGATGTGCCACGAACTAATGATAGTTTGTTGGAGGAAAATGGTAGGTTGGATTTGTCATTAGAAACATTAGAGCAACAAAGTAAAGATAAAGCTGAAGCTGCTAAAAAATTGGCCACGGCTAGAGAACAAAGAGTAGTGGTAGAAACAGAAGATTCTCCGCAAAAAGAGGCCCTAGTGAATATAGCTTCATTTGCACGAAGCACTGTTAATAAGATTGGTCAATCAGTATATACGAGGCCTTCATACCATGCCCTTAACCATTGGACTGAATGTGCAATATTGAGTAATGATGACAATGCGCAGAGGTTTTTTCTAAACAATGGCGGGCCAAAAATGGACCCCAAAAATCTTGATCCGGATGGTGATGGTTTTGCATGCACATGGGATCCTTCTATCTATCGCCAACTTGCCATTCCAGAAGACTAAAATAAGGAACTATACTTAAACTTGAAATAAAGTACTAACCTTATGGTAGCTTTATTTCTCCCGCACATTTTCTGCCATCACGACCATCAACCATCTCAAAGTCTACTTCCTGGTTTTCCTCAAGGGTCTCTAAACCAGCTTCTCTTACAGCCGTAACGTGGACGAAGACGTCTTTTCCACCCCCCTCTGGCTGGATAAAACCAAATCCCTTACTCACATTAAACCACTTTACTATACCTTTGGCCATTTCTATTGTCCTTCTTTGCAATCACCGGCAACTCCGAGCCGGCTTCGGCGAAATCATATTGTAGTATTACCACCTTTTAGACGGTTTAATTCTTCACATTTTTCTTTCAAGAGTCTAAGTTAGCAGAGAAATATGATTAGTACAATCCGTAGACTTTACAATCCATTTTGAGTTAATGTTGATACACTTTTTTGAGTTTCTTTGCAAAGTTGAATAAGATTGTGGGAAGTGAGTAATGTTAATTTACAAGGTTTTTTCGAAGTCAGATTTTGATTCATTTGTAGCTGACAACGAAACAAACGGTTCTAGTGATGACTTAAAGGATGGTTTTATACATTTTTCAACACGTGAGCAGCTATTTGATACCATAAGAAGGCATTTCTCTAAGTATAAACTAGTTTTTGTTTTAGCTTTCCAAGAAAGCCAATTAAGGCAAAAATTGAACTGGGAATTATCTAGAAACCGTGAACTCTTCCCACATTACTATGATAATTTGAGATATTCTCAGAGCCTCTATACAATCCAATTAATAATGTAAATGTCTCAAGGAAACTCTACTTGAAAAAGCACCTCTTAAGATTAGCACTTAAAGTACTTCACCTGCTGCAACCGGAACAAGCTCATAACTTAGCAATATGGTTTTTAAAATTAAGGATTTTCAGTACTAAAATTATATCCAGTCATAAAAAATTAAAGGTGCAATTTTGTAATATTAACTTACCAAATCCAATAGGTCTCGCCGCAGGATTCGATAAAAATGCAGAAGTACTACCGGGGCTCTTTTCACTAGGGTTTGGTTTTATTGAGGTAGGGGCCGTCACTCCTCATCCACAAAAAGGCAACAAAAAACCTCGAATATTTAGGTTGAGAGAAGATCAAGCCGTAATAAATAGGCTAGGTTTTAATAACCTTGGAATGCACCAAATAATTCATAAATTAAGCACATATAAAGGAGATGGTAAGATAGGCTTAAATGTAGGTGTGAACAGAACTAGCTCTAATAAGATTTTAGACTACGTAAGCGTGTTGAATTATAGTTCATCTGCCGTAGATTTTTTAACCATAAATGTTTCAAGTCCTAACACAGAAGGTTTACGAAACTTGCAAAGCAAGCAAGATCTTATCAAGTTGGTGAAAGAAGTAATGCGTAGCGATGTCGTAATAAAGGATCATAAACCGATATTACTGAAAATTGCGCCTGAGCTTAATGATGAAGAATTGAAGTCTATCATATCAATTTGTGGGAATTATGGAATATCGGGTATAATTGCCACCAATACTACAACAAAGAGACCAAACTTAAAAAGTTCACACTATAAACAGACCGGCGGCTTATCAGGCAAACCCTTATTTAACATTTCCAACACGATCCTTGCCAAACTTTATTATCTTTCTGATGGAAAAATACCTCTAATAGGTGTCGGTGGGGTTTTTTCTGGACAAGACGCGTACAAGAAAATATGCCTGGGGGCAAGTGTGGTTCAACTTTACACTGCATTAACATACCAAGGGCCAACTGTTGTCAAAAAGATCATAACAGAACTTAAATACCTTCTTGAAGAAGATGGCTATGAAAATATTTCTGAAGCAGTAGGTTCAAAAAATCTTACTTATCTGATGGAAGAAACTGATCGCTCAATCTTTGGATAATAATAAAGTAAAGTTAGGGCTCTAATCAACGAAAAAAGAGTCAATGACAACCACAAACCATGGTTTTGGTAAACTTCAGTCAGGATCACGGCTGTGAAGAAGTAAAATAACGTAGCTATTATCATTGCCTTACGCATTTCCATCGTATGGGTGGAGCCAAAAAAAACCCCATCCAGAATATATGCTAGAAAGCTACAAAGGGGTGCTAATGTAATCCAGAAAAGATAATTCTGAGCCGTTGCAACAACCTCACTGGAAGTAGTCATGAATTGGACAAAGAATGAACCTGAAAAGAAAAAAATCACCGACAGACCAAGTGCCGAGAACCCTGCCCACTTAGTACAAAGTATAAGGGACTTTCTTAAGTCAGTTAAATTCTTCCGTCCATAAGATGTGCCTACGAGAACTTCTGCTGAAAATGCGAATCCGTCTAAACCATAGGCAAAGATGTGTAAAAACTGTATTAGAATCTGGTTAGCTGCCAGAACCACCGTTCCAAAACTTGCTCCCCAAAAGAAAAAGCTTAAGAATACTACCTCTAAAAGTAATGATCTCAAAAAAATATTAAAGTTTAGAGAGAACAAATTTACCCATTTATTCCAATCAAATATTTTCTGAATTATAAAATATCCCTCTGCTTTTAAGACCCCTTTACACATGGTCAAGGAGAGAAAAAACCCAAATACTTCAGCTATTAATGTCGCGTATGCTATGCCTTCTACACCGTAATCTAAGATCAAGACTAAAAATAAGTTCAGGCTCAGATTTATAACATTTACAATAAGTTGGATAAAAAATACCCTCACCGTTTTTTCCATAGCTATTAGCCAACCAATTATTGTAATGTTAGCTATTGCAAATGGAGCAGACAAAATCCTTATCTCTACGTAAGCAAGAGCAATTGCTTCTACGGACGATTCTGCAGGGGAAATGATAAAAAAGGCATGAAAAACTGGGAAAGAAATCAATAGGATGAAACAACCTAAGAGCACACCAAGCCCCAACCCTCTTATTAAAATCTGAAATATCTCTATGGAATCCTCTGCTCCTTTAGCTTGAGCAGTAAGGCCAGTAGTCCCCATTCTAAGAAACCCACATAGCCAATATAATGTACTAATTAAGATCGCCCCTAAACCAAGAGCTGCTATAAGCTCTGCCTGACCTAGCTGCCCTATAACTGCGGTATCAATAAATCCGAGTAGTGGTACCGTAATATTAGACAATATCATCGGAACAGCTATTTGGTTAATTCTTCGATTAGTAATGTCAGGTGCGTCCTTATCCAAAACAGCTCCCTATGGTTTAGTTGCGCAAATACTTAAAAACAAGAGGTTCAGCAAAAGCATATTAAGCATTTCCATAGGGAACAACTCCTTAATTTGGTCATTGGCTCCACCACATTATAAATAGGAATTCCTATTTATAGATTAGCACAAGGTGATATTTGTTAGTTTATAAATCAATAAAATTTTGTGTCCCCTGTAATATTGAAATAGGACTAGATATAGCAATAAAAAACCCAAATTATAACAAAGTGTAAAAAGTAGGCTAATAGTTGATAAGTGGATATATTGAGGGTTATTTGATTTCCTTTTAGACTTATTTTTATTTTACCGTTTTTCCATTTTGTGACGTTAGGTCATAGTTGACGTTTACGTAATAGTAAGGCTTAACTCGTATTAAGGAGGTGTCTTATGAATGAAATGACAAATGAAATTTGCACTATTAAAGAAATGTGCGATCTATATAAAGTAACGCCAAGAACCTTAAGATTCTACGAATCAAAGGAACTCCTTTTCCCGATAAGAGAAGCACAACGGCGCCTGTTTACTAGGCGAGACCGCGCTAGATTAAAACTTATCCTACAAGGGAAAAGATTTGGGTTCTCATTAGAAGATATTAGGCAATTACTGAATCTCTACGATATTGGCGACCAGCAAAAAACCCAATTAGCTAAAACTTATGAACTTGCAACCCAAAGATTGCAGGTCATGATTGAACAGAAGAATGAATTAGCCAGCGCAATCCGGGATCTTAAGGAAATGTTGCAATGGGGTAAAAAAGTCCTCGATTCTCGAGGAATTAATATTGGAATGCCAAAAAATTGACCACTTTTGATCATGAATAATAAGGAAAAGTTTTGACAACGTACCAAGCTCCATTAGAAGAATTCCATTTTCTCCTTCATGAACACCTTAATGTTTCAGCACAGGAAATAGAAGGTTTCAGCCAACTTACACCAGAATTTACCTCTGAAATATTAACTATGGGAGCCAAAGTAGCAACGGAGATTATGCTCCCTATTAATAGATCTGGAGATGAAGAAGGATGCAAATTTGAAAATGGATCGGTGATCACCCCAAAAGGTTTTGTTAATGCGTTTGATGAAATCCGAAAAGGTGGTTGGGCAGGTCTTGACTGTGATCCTTTATACGGAGGTCAAGGCCTTCCAGTCACATTATCTCTTATTTTTGGCGAAATTTTTTCATCTTGTAACATATCTTTAACTATTTATAAGGCTCTAACGCACGGTGCATATGCCACCATATTAGCTCACGGTAATGAGACCCAAAGAAACACATACCTGCCTAAATTAGTGACTTGCGAATGGACTGGCACTATGAATTTGACTGAGCCGCATTGTGGTACTGATCTAGGTATGATCAGAACTAAGGCTGAACCAATTTCAGAATATGAATACAGAATTACAGGACAAAAAATCTTTATATCTTCAGGGGATCATGATTTATCCAAAAATATCATTCATCTCGTTCTAGCAAAGGTACCAGGAGGCCCTGATGGTGTGAAAGGAATCTCCCTTTTCATAGTACCAAAATTCCTGGTCAACACTGATGGCAATCCAGGTGAGAGAAACAATTTGTCTGTTGGCTCTATTGAGAAAAAAATGGGGATTCATGCTAATGCAACATGTGTTTTAAATTATGATGGGGCTACTGGTTATTTATTAGGAGAAAAACATAAGGGCCTTCAGGCCATGTTTACAATGATGAATGAGGCACGCTTAGGGGTGGGTGTTCAGAGTTTGGCCTTAGCCGAAGTAGCATATCAAAGTAGCTTAAAGTACTCTAAAGAAAGAATACAAGGGAAATCCCTCCAAGGAGACGGTAAGTTTAGTAGTACTCCTAAACCCATAATATATCATCCGGATATTCGAAGGAACTTGATGGACCAAAAATCATTTATAGAAGGGGCGAGAGCCTTAACCTTATGGACTGCCCTTCTATTAGACAAAGGCACACGTCTATCTGACAAAAAGGCCTATGGTCTTGCGTCCTTACTCACACCGGTTATCAAAGGTTATATAAGTGATATTGGGTTTGATATGACCGTCGTTGGACAACAAATATTCGGAGGACATGGCTACATAGAAGAATGGGGGATGAGTCAATTAGTTAGAGACTCCCGAATTGCCATGATCTATGAAGGAACAAACGGTATCCAAGCGATCGACTTAGTTGGACGAAAACTCAATTCTGATGGCGGGACAAATATTTTATACCTCCGTGAACTGGTGACTGCATACCTGCATGAAAACCCAGTAAGTGAAGAAATGGAAAACGAATTTTTCATCCCACTAAGCAACTCACTTAAAGACTTAGATTCTGCGCTAAAATTTTTTCTTGATAATGGTATAAAGAACCCAAATGCCGCTTTGGCTGGAGCATCAGATTTCCTCCACTTATTAGGGGTTTTTTGCATAGGTTTCATGTGGGTTAAAATGGTAGCTAGTATTTTAGAGAAAAAAAGGAGAGGTGAAAAGCTAACTAAATTTCTCGAAACTAAGGTTGTAACAGGTAAATATTATATGGCTAATGTACTGCCAAAAACTATGTTCTTAGCAACAAAAATAAAAGCTGGAGACCGTATCCTAATGTCCCTGGAACCTGATGATTTTTGAAACTATTTTCAAATCAAGTAAATTGATAAAAGATACCAATATATGAAAAATCCAATAAGCTAGAGAAATATTCTTAGTCTATCAAATAATAATTTTATGAAGGGAGATAACCTTGGAAGATGCTATAATCTTTGATGCAGTGAGAAGCCCAAGAGGAAAAGGGAAGAAAGACGGATCACTTCATGAACTAACCTCAGCCTATCTTTCTGCCGAGATCCTCAAAGGTATAAGGGATAAAAACCAGCTAGAGACAAATCTTGTGGAAGATGTCATATGGGGAAATGTAACCCAGGTTGGAGAACAGGGCGGCTGTCTCGCAAGATCAGCAGTACTAAAAGCTGGCTTTAACCAAGCCACCCCTGGATTATCTATCAATAGATTTTGTGCAAGCGGATTGGAAGCCGTAAATCTAGCTGCAAACCAGATAAAAGGAGGCGCAGGGTTAGCCTATATTGCTGGTGGTGTTGAAATGATGAGTCGAGTGCCAATGGGATCAGATGGAGCAGCTATAGCAGTTGATCCCAGTTTAGCAATGAACACTCACTTTGTGCCTCAAGGTATTTCGGCAGATATTATTTCTTCATTGTATGGTTTTTCCAGGACTGATGTTGACGCATACGCTGTAGAAAGTCAACGGAGGGCACATCTGGCTTGGGAGGAAAATAGGTTCAGAAAATCTGTAATCCCAATTAGAGATCAAAATGGAATAGAAATCCTCAGTAAAGATGAAAATATCAGACCAGAAACTAGTATGCAAAGCCTTGGAGCGCTAAACCCAAGTTTTAAAGATATGGGAGAGAAAATGCCAGGTTTTGATCATGTTGCAATACAAAAATATCCTAATCTAGAAAAGATAGAGCATGTACATCATGCGGGTAATTCTAGTGGAATTGTTGACGGAGCAGCAGCAGTCCTAATAGCCAGTCAAGAGTTTGGTAAGATCTCGAATATTAAACCCAGGGCTAAGATTATTGCAAATGCTAAAGTGGGAACTGACCCGACTATTATGCTCACTGGTCCTATACCTGCTGCAAAAAGAGCCCTCGAAAAAGCAAAAATGGAAATTTCTGACATAGATGTTTTTGAAGTAAACGAAGCATTTGCTTCAGTTGTTTTGCGTTTCATGCAGGCCTATAATTTAGACCACAATAAAGTTAACATTAATGGTGGAGCCATTGCTATGGGGCATCCCTTGGGTGCTACAGGCGCCATGATCCTTGGAACAGCTTTGGATGAGCTAGAAAGATCAGACAAAAACACTGCTCTCATAACCTTATGTGTGGCCTCTGGTATGGGCAGTGCTACCATTATAGAAAGGATCTAGGGGAGGATATAGGATGTCAGAATTTAATCTGAAGATTGGAACCGATGACATAGGTATAGTTGAGTGGAACTTACCCGATAAAACCTTGAACGTTTTGACATTGAAGGGAATTGAAGAACTTGAAAATATCGTCGATGAGTTGTTATTAACCAAGAAAGTTAGGGGAGTTATTATTACTTCTGGCAAAAGAGATTTTGCTGCTGGAATGGATCTAAATGTTTTAGCCAATTTGCAAGAAAATAGGAGTAGTCAAAACAATAAACAGATATTCGAATTTGTCATGAGAGTTCACAAACTTCTCCGAAAGATCGAGCTGGGCGGGATGGAGGAAAAAACAAAAAAGAACTGTATACCATTTGTTTGGGCAAGTCCTGGCTTATCTGCTGGTATTGGAACCGAAATAGGCCTAGCGTGCCATCACCGGATAGCGGCAGATAATAAAAGGACTAAAGTTGGACTACCCGAAATCCTAGTTGGGCTATTTCCTGGCGCTGGAGGAGCAACAAGAGTCAGTAGGATGGTGGGCTTAATGGCCAGTGCTCCCATTCTGATGGAGGGTAAAATGTTGTCTCCAAAACATGCTAAGATGGCTGGTCTAATTGATGAAATTGCTAGTTCAGATGATTTGATAAATGATGCAAAGAATTGGATAATGAATGCAACGGATGAGGTGATGATCAAACCGTGGGACAAAAAAGGATATAAAATGCCAGGAGGGGCCCCATATCATCCTAGTGGATTCATGACCTTTGTTGGTGCTTCTGCAATGATTAGTTCCCGAACCAAGAACGTTTATCCTGCTGCAAAGTATCTCTTGTCTGCTATCTATGAAGGTGCATTGACTGATTTTGATACTGCCCTAAGGATTGAAGCACGTTGGTTTACAAAAATACTGACCGAGAAAAGCACCTCCAATATGATTAGAACACTTTTCATTAATAAAAATGCAATTGAAAAAGGACTCAGGAGGCCCAAAAAGAACCAAAAATATAAATTTGAGAACATTGGCGTTGTCGGGGCAGGAATGATGGGAGCAGGGATTGCGCACTCAGCCTCACTAAATGGCATCAATGTAACATTAATAGATAAAGACCTAGAGTCAACAAACCTAGGAATATCAAAAATAACCCAAATTTTGGAGACTGGAGTAAAGCGGGGTAAACTTAGTGAGGAGCAGAAAGAGCAAATATTAAGTAGAATAACTCCTTCCACTAAATATAATGATTTGGAGGAAACTGATCTTGTTATTGAAGCTGTTTTTGAAGATCCAGAAATAAAAAATGTGGTGTTAGGACAAATTCAGAACCATGTTGATGAAAAAACTATAATTGCTTCTAACACTTCAACCTTACCAATTACTGATTTAGCATGCGTAATTCCTAACCAAGAAAACTTTTTGGGTATACACTTTTTCAGTCCAGTTCACAAAATGAACTTGGTAGAAATTATTAAGGGTAAAAAGACCAGTGAACACGCTATTGCTCTCGCTTTTGACTTTGTACGACAAATAAGGAAAACACCAATAATTGTAAATGATGCGAGAAATTTCTATGCTAATCGTTGCATTATTCCTTATATAAATGAGGGAATAATAATGGTTAAAGAAGGCGTCCCACCTCAAGTAATTGAAAATGCGGCGCTCCAATTAGGGATGCCTTTAGGTCCGTTACAATTGATAGACGAAGTATCCATAGAACTAGCAATTAACATCGCACACCAAACTAAGAAAGCATTAGGCGATGATTTGGAAGACCATGGAATTAGTGACGTTTTATCCTTGATGGAAAAGTATAAAAGGCTTGGCAGAAAAGTTGGTGCTGGGTTTTACAACTATGATGAACGCGGTAAGAGGGTTTGCTTGTGGCCAGATCTGAAAACTTATTTCCCCCCTCCAAAAGATCAGCCTGATTTCTCAGAAGTTAAATCCCGGTTGGCCTTAATACAGTGTCTAGAAGCTGTTAGGGCATTAGAGTCTAAAGTGTTAATTGATATTAGAGAAGGAGATATAGGAGCCATACTTGGTTGGGGCTGCATGCCATGGGCAGGTGGTCCATTTAGTTGGATGGACCTAATGGGTAGTAAATGGGTGACCAAAAATTGTGCTAAACTTTCAGAGAGATACGGAACGAGATTTGAGGCAGGGGACTTGCTTGAAAACTTAGCCAAAACAAATCAAACATTTTATGAGAAATATGTGTCCATACCTGACTGAAAAGACTTTTAGATTAGGATTTTTTAATTTTCTAAATTTGTTTTTGGTTTTTGAGCGCCGTTTTGGTAGTAACTAAGCATATTGTGTCTAATTGATTTAATAATTTTATTGGAGCCTTTAAATGGATAACCTGATGCAACCTTTTTCACTTAGAGTTTCTGAGATATTGGATCATGCTGCAAGATATCACCCTAGGCGCAAAATTATCAGTAGAAATGTGGAAGGCCCCATAGTCGAGACAGACTGGAATGCTGTTTACTTAAAAGCAAAAAAACTGTCAAAAGCTTTACAAAAACTAGGCATAAAAAAGGGTGATAGAATTGGGGTAATGGCATGGAATACTGCAAGACACCTTGAATTATGGTATGGGATTCCGGGTTCTGGAGCAGTCAACCATACCCTAAATCCAAGACTTTTCGCAAAACAACTCACCTACATTATAAATCATGCAGAAGATAAGATCTTAATGATAGACTTGGACCTCGTAAAAATACTAGAGGAGATATTACCTACTTGTAAAACGGTAGAGCAAATCATTGTCTTGACTGACAATATTAATATGCCAAAGTCAAATCTACCAAATCTACTTTGCTACGAAGAATTAGTAGAAAATGAAGATTCTGATTTTTCTTGGGTCAAGGGTCATGAAACTGAAGCTTGCGGTATATGCTATACATCAGGAACTACTGGCAATCCAAAAGGAGTAGTGTACACGCATAGATCCAATGTATTACATGCATTGGCTTCCGCCACTCCTGATATGATTAATCTATCCTCCACTGATCGCATCATGCCTGTCGTACCTTTATTCCATGCAAACGGATGGTCTATCGGATATACAGCACCACTTGTGGGAGCGTCGATGGTAATGCCTGGAAGGGAAATGACCCCAGAAGCACTCTTTGAGATGTTGGAGAAGGGTGTGACAGTAACGGCTGCAGTTCCAACTATCTGGTTGTTGCTTTTAAATTATTTGAAAACTAATAATCTAAAACTATCTTCCCTAAAGCGGGTAATTATTGGAGGCTCTTCTTGTCCAAGGGCAGTGATTGAAACTTTCCAAAAAGATTTTGGAGTACAAGTTTTCCACGCTTGGGGTATGACAGAAATGTCTCCTTTGGGAACGATATGCTCGTTCAAACCTGAAGTTTTAAACCTATCTGAAGAAGAAAGGATTTCTATTCAAGAGACGACAGGTCATCCTCCTTTTACAGTCGAACTTAAATTGACTGATGATGATGGCACCAAATTAAAAACCGATGGGCAGACTCAAGGTAAACTTTGGGCCCGTGGAGCGGCAGTCGTACAACAATATCTTAAGATTGACGAAGAAGCAGTTGACCACGATGGCTGGTTTGATACCGGCGATGTAGCCACCATTGATGAAAATGGTTACATGAGCATCACCGACAGATCGAAAGACATAATTAAATCAGGTGGGGAATGGATTTCTTCAATTGAACTTGAAAATGCCGCGGTTGGCCATCCCAAGATCGTCGAGGCTGCTGCCATAGGAGTGTCTCATCCAAAATGGGATGAGAGGCCTATTCTTGTGGTTGTGTGCGAGAAGGGGGAAATGGTCCAACCAAAGGAAATAACTGATTTTATGTCAGATTATATTGCCAAATGGCAAATCCCTGACGACATCATTTTTGTCGATGAGATACCACACACCGCCACTGGTAAGATTTCTAAAATGGGAATTAGACAAATTCTCAAAAAGCAAGATTATCAACATCCAGACAAGCGACAGTAGCACTTAACTAACTACTACTTCAATGACTGCAATCAAAAAATACCAAATATTAGAGTCTAAGGGGTTTTGGATTAAATCCAAAGGAAAGGAAGTAACAGAAGTAATAATCTCATTTGGTAAATCGTCCATCATTATATCAGATACTAATGCAACACCTCTGGATCATTGGAATTTCAATTCTATTGTCATTTTGCAGAAGAGGACTAGGAGCACTATATTCAGCCCCGGACCCGAAAGGGAAGAACAATTGATTGTTCAAGATAAAGAAATGATAGAGGCGATGACTATAATTTGTGAGCATAGCAAAATATCTTCGAATCCTATGCCAAAATTTAATTATTTCATAAAGTTAGTTATTCCACTGCTGATGGTTTTCTTCTTCTTTTATCTACCAAGCATGCTCAGATTTATCACACTTGATATCATAGAGCCTTATCACGAGGTTATTTTTGTTAACACTCTTTTAGAAAAAGAAGATTCGGTTGGAAATATCTGTCCTAAACAAAAAGAAACCGTAGGACTTGAAAAAATGATTGCAAGTAGTTACGGAATTGAAACTGGTATCAATATATCAATTACAAAATCTTCCCTACCTTCGCCGGTAATACTACCGGGCGGTGTGATAATCGTACCATTTGATTGGTTTTTACAGTCAGAATCCTATCAAAAATTTGAAGCACTCTTAAACCTTGCCCTGGATGCTTTCGAAGGTAGGAAAGTTTTCATTTATTTCTTGAAAGAACAAAAGTTAAGCACCCTTCTTTACCATATACTAGGGTTGGACGTGCAATTCAGATTAAACCTTGGGAATTACTACGTTTCAGAAAATGAGTTAGACATAGCTGCAAATACCAATAACTATATTAAAGATGAGGAGTGGATTAGCATTCGAAATTCCTGCCTCAATTAAGTGGTTCTATATACTTACTAAACCTGTTTTTGTTAATTTCAGAACCCGATCCATTTTTCTTATCAAATCCAAGTTATGCGTAGCGACCAGAGCTGAGACCTTCTTTTGCTTAACCATACTGACTAGTAAATCAAAAACTAGTGTGGAGTTTTCCTGGTCCAAGTTACCGGTTGGTTCATCAGCCAATAGAAGTTGAGGATCATTTGCTATAGCTCTACATATAGCTATTCTCTGTTGTTCTCCGCCAGAAAGCTCTAATGGTCGATTGTGAAGCCGTTCCTCTAAACCAACTTTAGATAGCAATTTTCTAGAGTAATCCAGCGAATCATGAAAATTGTATCCTTTTATAATTCTTGACAATGCCACATTTTCAACAGCATTAAATTCATTCAATAAATTACTTGACTGGAACACAAACCCTATGTGATTTCGCCTAATTAAGTTTCTTTTTTCTGCTGTCATGGTCTTAGTGTCTTGACCAAGAATCCTAACTGATCCACCTGTGGCTTGATCTAATAAACCAGAGATATTTAACAAGGATGTTTTTCCTGTCCCAGAAGGTGCAATAATTCCTACTAACTCTGAACTTTTGAGACTCAAGTGAATTTTTTCAAAAATCTTTATTTCATTAGTAGTAGCTACCTTAAAACTTTTTTTTAAATCACATAACTCTAGTACAACAGTTTTATTCATGCCTTAGTGCTTCCACTGGATCCAACCTTGCAGCATTTCTTGCTGGAATTATTGTGACAATAATAGACAAGGTAAGAGCAACTATGCTCACATAACAAATGTCAGAAAATCTGACTCGCACTGGAACCTCAGTAAGATATCGCAATTCAGGGTTCCAAACTTCCTTGCCAAAAATTTCCTCAATAAAAAATTGTATATCCGGTAAGTGATAAGAAAATAGAACTCCGAGTATGACACCAAAAATTGTCCCCAGAATCCCAATTAGAGAGCCACAAAGAATAAAGATTTTCGTAATTGAATTTTTATTCAGTCCCATGGTTCGTAAGATCCCTATATCTTTTGCCTTATTTTTCACAAGCATTACTAAACCAGAAACTATATTTAATGCTGCTATTAATACTACTAAAGATAAGATTATAAACATGACCCTTCTCTCGACATCTAACGCAGCCAAAAAAGCCCCTGATAGGTCTTTCCAAGTCCAAATAGTATACCCAGGTCCAAGATCTGTCTGAATCATTGATTGAACCTGCTTAACTGAATATGGCTCATTGACCAGTACATTTATATTATCCACTTGACTTTGCTTGTTAAAAAACTTTTGAGCATCTTTTAGAGGCATATAAAGCCTGAACTTATCAATGTCGTACCTTCCAACACTAAAAATATAGCTGATATTAAAATCTGAAACACGAGGACTGATACCAAAAAGTGTACTAATCCCATCCGGTGAAACCAACCTCAAACTGTCTCCTATTGAAAGGTTGAGTTCCTTAGCTACACCACGACCAATGGCAATTCCATTCCCAAAGTCATCTATGTTTCCACTCTTACTTTCTGGGTTTGATAGGAGCTCAATCTTAAATAGATCCTGTCTTTTAATTCCTATCACTTGTAAACCAGAATACTTTCCGTCTTTGGCTGCCATCACTTGACCTGTAATTACAGGGTACGCATGTTTGACTCTTCTTTTGGCTAGTAATTTTGTCTTAATAAAATTAGCTTCTCCAGTGATAAGAGATGCATTTGAACCTTTCTGAAACTTATTGATTTGTACAATAATGTGAGGATTTACCCCGACAATACGATCTGTAAACTCTTCCTTAAACCCAACCATAACGGCTTGTACAACGATCAAAGTAGCTACACCCAACATCACTCCTAGAAAGGAATACCAAGCTATGGTAGAAACACCACCTTCTCTTCGCTTAGCGCGCAAGTACCTCCATGCGATTAAAATCTCTAGTCTAGAAAAAGGAATAAACCATTTGAAAAATGTCGTACTTTTGCTATGACTTGCCAAATTAATTCCCTTTAATATTACTTAGGCTCTCAACGCTTTCACTAAGTGGTCAGATCCCTCACCCAACGGTATTCTTCTTCTAATGCCATCTGCCCTAAACTTTAACTCTAGGAAACCTTCCGCCAAATCCCTAGGACCAACAATAATCTGCCACGGGATCCCTATAAGATCCATCGTTGCAAACTTCACACCAACCCTCTCATGCCTATCATCATACAGAATATCGAAACCAGATAAAATTAGATCTTCATATAATTGGGAGCAGGCTCGCTCCACCTGTTCATCACCTTGCTTTAAATTTATAATTACAGCATCAAATGGTGTCACGGAAGCTGGCCAAATGATGCCTAATTCATCATGGTTAGCCTCTATCAAGGCACCTACCAACCTAGAGACACCTATTCCATGACTACCCATCTCTACAGGGGTTCGATCTCCATTTGGCATCACTATATCAGCACCCATAGAGTTAGAATACTTAGTCCCAAAATAAAAAATTTGGCCCACCTCAATACCTCTAGCGGACAGCCTTCTTTCGATTGGAATTTTGTTAAAAAGATTCTCGTCATGAGTTTCATCAGTTCTGGCATAAGGTTGAGTAAACTTCTTAACAATATCAGCAACATCTTGCTGATCTGAATAATCTATATGTCTATTCCCTAACGATAAATCAGTGACGCTCTTGTCATAAAAAACTTGACTCTCCCCAGTTTCAGCAAGAACCAGAAATTCATGACTATAATCACCGCCTATTGGACCAGTATCAGCTTTCATAGGAAGAGCTTTCAAACCCAGTCGTTCATAAGTACGTAAATAGGTGATCATGTGTCTATTATAGGCATGAATTGCAGAGTCTTTATCCATATCAAAGCTATACCCATCTTTCATGAAGAATTCTCTACCCCTCATTACTCCAAACCTAGGTCTTACTTCGTCCCGAAATTTCCACTGAATGTGAAATAAGGTTTTCGGTAAATCTTTATAACTAGATATATGTGTTCGAAAAATATCAGTTACCAATTCCTCATTGGTTGGTCCATAAAGCATTAGCCGCCCATGTCTATCCTCAACTCTAAGCATTTCTTTCCCATAATCATCTAATCTTCCGCTTTCTTTCCATAACTCCGAAGGTTGTATGGTTGGCATCAAAATTGGTATGTGACCTGCAGCGATTTGTTCTTCAACCACAATTTGTTCTATTTTTTTTAAAACCTTTAAACCCAAAGGTAACCAAGAATAAATACCAGCCGAGGATTGCTTTATCATTCCTGATCTCAACATCAAACGATGGCTTATAATCTGCGCTTCGGATGGATTTTCTTTTAAGATTGGTAAAAAATACTTGGTCAAATACATTTTTCATCCTAGGTATTATGGAAATTTGAAAACGAATAATTGATTGCTACCGGAACAAGAAGACGACCATTACCGTATAGTGTAGGAAAACATATCATTCAACAATGATTTTTGGATTTAAATCCATTAATTGAGCCAAATAACTTAAGCGTTTTTCAACAATTTCACCCAATAAATTATCCTTTTCCCTTAAGCTCAAACAAATATTTTTTCCTTCCAAAAATATTTTGGTTTTTTTTAAATTCGACGCCACTGTTACCGACAGCATCGACCCTAATCTCATTGAAGCCCCCAAGATCATTGCTTTACTTATAGTGTTCTGGTCTAGAAGATCTAGCATGTCTTTGTTAACCTTAGTCAAATTGGTTCTTTTATATCTGGACATTAGAGAAAGTGCGAGAAATACACGACCTTCATGATCTATTCCACCAAGATTAGCACCAGTAACAGTTTCAAAACATACTTCAGAACGATAATCAGGGTGTGCTTGCCAAATAGTGTCATGGAGGTAACATGCTGCGAGATATAACCTCCCGTTAATCTCATTGATATCAGGAAGGATAGGCCGCAACCAATCATAGAGAGCTTCCCCAAATCCAGGGAAACGAGCCCTAGTGTTCTCTAGGTACTTACAAGCTTCCAATAAAGGCTGCATTTCCCTTATTTCAGAACTAAACTGTTTGTAAAAAAAACCTTCACGTATTCCATAACCAGAAAAAATTATACTTTTTGGCTTAAACCTATTTATTAAAGCTTGTAATACTTTGATTGCATTGGGTAAGAGTTCAAGCCTATCCATAGACGATGAGGTAGTCTTGGCCAAAATTGAAATCTTCGAAGAAGAAATAAAATCCATTGTTTCATTCAATGAATCTGCAGAGATTTTATACCCCTGCAAAACCTTTAAAGGATAATCGTTGATGTTCATATGTATCCGCGCTAGAGCCCTCCAACAACCTCCCACTAAAAATAAATCCTCAATAATATTAGGAAAACCTTCTTTCATTAGAGAAAGGTTTTCATAGATTATATTAGCTTGGACCTTCCCAACTTGCTGATAATCATTCAGTGTCAGTGGTCCCAACCCGAAGGACTGCGATTCTTGAATCATACCATTATTTAGATATGCAAGTTCTAAAGATGCACCTCCAATATCGCAAACAATGCCGGAAGCTTCAGGCCAGCCCATTAAAACCCCTGAAGCAGCTAAATTACCTTCCTCCTCGCCAGAAACTACCCAGATTTTTATTCTGAACTGTTCCTCAAGCTGGTTCACAAATTGTGATCCATCTACCGACTCTCTAACAGCGGCGGTTGCTATGCAATAAAATTGCTTTAAATTCATCTCAGCTATTATAGATTTAAAGCGCCTTAAAGCATTTATAGTTTTTCTAATACCTTTCGGGTTTAGACGCTTAGTATTAAGTAAACCTACGCCTAAGCCACAATTTACTTTTTCGTTATAAAAATATCTAGGCGATCGGGATGGTCCTTCAAAAACTACTAGCCGTACGGTATTAGATCCAATATCAATTATACCTGTCCTGTATAGGACACTTGTACTTATTTTTCTTTGCTCGGGGCTTGGCATGGTGACTTTTGTGGAAGCCTTATAATTACGTAACTTATCAAAAATTAGCTAGCTAATGGATCTTACGTTCTATCAACAACTCAGGAGGATACTTTTTTATCGCTCGTCCCCTGCCAGAAAGGGAAGGGTTTTTCATAAAAAAATCATGACAGCTGAATTTCTTATCACCATTATTGTTGTCTCTTAAATAAGCGCCGTCAGATTGTAAAACCCAAGATTGAGCTTGATCTCTTAGATTGGCTGCCATTATTTGATTGACTATCTGTGCTTTAACCGTCTTATTTTCTATCTTGACCAAAACCTCAACTCTGCGATTCAAGTTTCTATCCATCCAATCAGCCGAAGAAATATAGACGTTAGCATCCAGAGAAGGTAGCCCGGCACCATTACCAAAGCAAACTATCCTTGAATGTTCCAAAAACCTTCCCACTATGGATTTGACCCTTATATTTTCTGACAGACCTTTGAGTCCTGGTCTCAAACCACAAATTCCCCTTACTATTAAATCAATCTTCACACCGACATTACTGGCCTCGTACATAGCATCGATAACTTCACGCTCAATCAAGGAGTTTAGTTTAATCCAAGCCTTAGCTTCTAAACCCTGTGATGCGCACTTCATTTCATTTCTTAAATTCTCTAGTATAGTCTTCTTTAAATCTACTGGAGCCAAGCTAATATTCTCAAAATTTGTTGGTTGAATGTATCCTGAAATATAATTAAAAACCTTGGTTGCATCCCTCGCTAGGCTAGGTTCACGCGTAAAAAAACTAAGATCTGTATAAAAATTTGCTGTGATTGGATGGTAGTTTCCGGTACCAAAATGTGTATAAGAAACAAGTTTCCTGCCCTCCTTTCTCACAACTACGGAAATCTTTGCATGTGTCTTCAAATCTAAAAACCCATAAACCACATGGGCCCCTGCTCTTTCTAAAGCACGAGACTGATAAATGTTTTTCGCTTCATCAAATCTAGCTTTTAGTTCCACTAATGCTGTGACTGACTTGCCTGCCTCTGCAGCTTCGCATAGAGCTTTAACAATTGGGCTATTCCTACTTGTCCTATATAAAGTCTGCCTAATAGCCACAACGTTAGGGTCATTAGCTGCTTGCTGCAGAAACCTTACAACTACATCAAAGGATTCATATGGATGATGTAACAGCATATCTTTTCTTTGGATCGTAGAGAAAATATTACCCTGGTTTTCCTCTACTCTCTCAGGATTTCTAGGCTTAAAAGGTTTCCAAAGTAACTCGGGTTTACCAGAAATGACGAGCTCTGCCAGGTCTGACATGCCTATAACACCGTCAACCTGAATTATTTCTTCTGGTAAAACTGAAAGAGAACTAGTTATCATGTCAAATAGTTCTTTGGGGGCATTCTTTGAAATTGTTAATCGCACTACATCACCACGTCGTCTTTTCTTAAGCGCCGTCTCAAATTCTCGCACTAAATCTTCTGCCTCTTCTTCCAGCTCCAAATCACTGTTTCTAAGAATTCGAAAAGCGCATTTACCTATCACTCTATATCCTGGGAATAATAGTGGTAGAAATTTGTCTAAGATTGCCTCTAAGGGAAAGAAACGTATTTCACGATTTTTTCCCATTGGCAGACGATGAAACCTCGGTATCTGGGAAGGGATCGGTATTAAGATTTCAGAGAAAGTATTATCAGATATTCTTTTTAACCTAACTGCTAGGGTAAATCCTCCAGAGGCTATGAAAGGGAATGGATGTGCTGGATCAATAGCAAGCGGCGTTATCAAGGGGAAAACTTGTTCTGTAAAATATTTTTTTAAAGAATTTATCTCTTTTACTTTGAGATTATCTTGTGAAAGAATTTTTATGCCTGCATTCTTCAGTTTGGAGGCTAGGTCTTTCCATATTTCCTGCTGCCTTTGCATTAAAGCTCTGGTCAACTTTTCGATTTTTCCAATCTGCTCGGCTGGAGACAAACCATCAATACTTAGTCGGGCCATGTTTCCTCTTACCATTTCTTTTAAGCCTGCAACTCGTACTGTGTAGAATTCATCCAAGTTTTCAGCAGATATTGCCAAAAATCTTACTCGCTCCAAAAGAGGGACTTTTGCATTACTCGCCTCCTCCAAAACTCTATCATTGAATGCTATCCAAGATAGCTCACGATTAAAAAACCTTTCAACTGAGGTATTATCTATACCAACAAGTAACCTTGACTTATAATCGAGGCTATGTAGGAAATCGGCATTAATCTCATTTTTTTTTCTCAACACAATTCGTCTCCAGAATTAACTTTTAGATCTTCTCGAACCTAAACTACTTATCACATCGTTAACTAAGTTCTTACTGATTGGCTTCTTAATCCTAAGCGCTTCAGAATCCAATTTTTCTACTAATTTCTTTGCAAATGAAAAAGATCTCTCCATCCTTACCATAGCATGGTCTATTACTTGTGGTGAAACAACTATTTGCCTGTCAACAAATTGTTTAGTCATGATGGCAGCCAACAAGTTATCATCAGGTAAGTTCAGTTCAGCAATTTGACAGGACATCAATCTGGACAATAGATCCTTTAGTTCTATGTTCCACTTATTAGGAAAAGTTGTAGCTGTTATCAGAAGCCTTCCACCACTAGAAGTTAAGGAATTATAAACATGCAATATTTTTTCCTCGATCTCACTTCTTTCGTTTCTTGAAAGTTGAATGATTCTGTTTAGATTTTCAATAACGACGAACTTTTCTCTTAATAGAATTTCTACGTCTAAAGAAACTAGTTCTTTCACCTGAAATAATTGCCCCCCTGTTTCATTGACCCAAACTGAAGCTAGGTGAGTCTTTCCACTAGCGCGAGGACCAACAATTATAAGACCCGTCTGTGAACGTGAGGTCCAATCATCTAGTGTCCGTATCGCAAAACTATTTGCAGTCGATACATAATATTCTTCTCGAGTAAGAGAAAAACGAATATCAAGATTAAGAATCAATTGATTTTCCAAGATCTAAGGCCCTTTTGAACTATAAAACTCACTAGAAAAATATTTGGTCAGATAATAGCGTACTAACACCCCCAAAATTGCCGTCACTGGCACTGCAAAGAGCAAGCCACTGAATCCACCCAAACTCCCAAATAGCGCAAGAGCAAATATTAACCACACTGGATGGATACCAACCGATTTTCCTACTAATTTTGGTGTTAAAAAATTACCCTCCAAAAGCTGACCTATAATAAATATTGAAAGAACCAACAAAATTATTGTTGGACTTTCCCAAAACTGCACCAAGCTAATAAGAATAGCTAATCCACCACCAAGAATGGCACCAACAAATGGTATGAATGAAATTAGGCCAGCAAATAAACCAAGTACCAATCCCGTATCAAGACCAACAAGCATAAGTGATATCCCATAATAAAAAGCAAGAATTGAGCAAACAATTATCTGCCCTCTGAAAAAATTAGCCAATACTTTATCAATATCGCCAAACAGTGAATTCCAATTTTTCTGATACCTTATTGGCACCAATTTTACGACAAACCCTACTAGCCTGTCCCAATCCAAGAGGAGATAAAAAGCCAGTAGAATGGTAATAAGCGTATTAGTGAAAAACTTTACTAATGCTACCGAAGAAATAAAAAAACCTCCAAGAACTTTACCTAAGTTCTCCTGCACCCCATTCCGAATGGATTGCATAGCATCAGTCAATTCAAGTTTCTCACCAAAAAAACCTTCCCACCAGCTTTTACCCAATGTCAACGACCACTCATACAATTGGGGCATTATTTGTAATAAATGCCAAAGCTGCTTCATAAAAATAGGAAATATGAATAATACCAAGATAAAAACTATAGCTAAAGAACAAGTTATTAGGATCGAAGCTGCCAACGCTCTTGGAACTTTATATTTTACTAATTTGTCTGTCAAAGGATCGAGGAAATAGGCCATCACTGCTCCGAATATAAACGGTTGAAGCAAATCGCTTAGATAATAAAAACCCCCAATAGTCATTAATAATGTCAGACAGATCAATAAAGCATTATTCAGTTTGGCTTGCATCAATTTTTCCCTTTATGCTAAGTAAACAATCCAATCTTCAGACAAATTGTTCCCGCAGAATGCGTTCTTCAAGGCCATGGCCAGGATCAAATAAAAGGCGGTAAGAAATTCTGTTTTCACTTACAATTTTAACACTTGTGACATTTTTTACCTCCTTACTATCAGCAAAAGCGGACACCGGCCTCTTTTGGGGTTCCACAACATACAATTCTATCTTGGCCGATGCTGGAATTAATGCCCCTCTCCAACGTCTAGGTCTGAAAGCAGCCATGGCAGTAAGTGCCAGGATATTGGAACCTATTGGCACAATAGGCCCATGAGCAGAATAATTATAAGCTGTTGACCCTGCAGGGGTAGAGACCAAGGCTCCATCACATATTAATTCTTCCAATCTGACTAAATCATCCACTGCAATCTTAAGTTTTGCGGCCTGTGAACCACCACGGAGAAGTGAAACCTCATTTATGGCTAGGGCTTCTTCTATGCTACCGTCTAACTTTGTAGCTGACATTTTTAGAGGATGAATTACCGATTCCTCAGCCAAATTCAATTTTTCTATTAGATTTCCTTCTGTAACCTGGTTCATGAGAAAACCTACCGTTCCTTGATTAATACCATATAACGGCAAACCGACACTATGAAACTCATTAAGGACATCAAGCATAAAACCATCACCCCCAAGAGCAACTATTACGTCGGCCTGAGATAGATCGAATCCACGATATCGCTCCTGAAGCTCATCCATCGCTTGCTGAGCCTCAAAGCCAGCATCTGCAATGAAGGATGGTTTTTGAAATTTCATAATCAATTCCTTAGTAATATAACGACTTAAAGCTTATCTTATATATGAGAAATAAAAGGGAAAAAAGAAAATACCACATATGCTGTAACTATGATTTGTCCCACCAAAGATATTTGGTCAAATATCTTGAAAATAAAATGTTTAGTTGCTTGCAGTCTATAGACTTTACTTTCAGTATGATTTTTTTGATCCAAAAACACCTAAAAGACTATTGTTTATTCCAATTTAATACCATATTTATACCATTATATACCCACTCAGCTTGAAAAGGATATCCCATGTTGACACAGAGAAAAAAGGAGCTTTTCACAGAGAGCCTTAGCGCATCTGACCCTGAGCTATTTTTGTCAATACAAAACGAAAATACGAGGCAAGAGCAGGAAATTGAACTCATAGCATCAGAAAATATCACTTCTTTGGCGGTTATGCAGGCACAAGGATCCGTAATGACAAACAAGTATGCCGAAGGTTACCCCGGTAGAAGATATTATGGGGGATGTGAATTTGTAGATGTTGCTGAAAATCTCGCAATCGAGAGGGTAAAAAAATTGTTTAATTGTAACTTTGCAAATGTCCAACCGAATTCGGGAAGTCAAGCTAATCAAGCTGTGTTCATGTCTTTAATGAAACCCGGAGACACATTCCTAGCAATGGACCTAGCCTCAGGTGGACATCTCACACATGGAGCAAAACCTAACCTTTCGGGCAAATGGTTTAATGCTGTGCACTATGGAGTAAGGAAAGACACTGAGCAAATTGATTATGAGGAAATAAGAGATCTTGCAAAGAACCATCAACCAAGATTGATCATAGCAGGTGGTTCCGCTGTACCTAGACAAATTGATTTTGAAAAATTCAAAAATATTGCAGAGGAAATTGGTTCCTTTTTCATGGTTGACATGGCTCATTTTTCTGGTCTTGTAGCGGCTGGAAAGCACCCTAATCCTTTAGAATTTGCTGATGTTGCTACTAGTACTACACATAAAACCCTCCGTGGACCTAGAGGTGGTATAATACTCACAAACGATGAAGATCACGCGAAAAAATTTAACTCTGCCGTTTTTCCTGGGCTACAGGGTGGCCCTCTAATGCATGTCATCGCAGCAAAAGCTGTCGCCTTTGGAGAAGCATTAAGGCCCGAGTTTATAGCTTATCAAACTAATGTAATTGAAAATGCTCGAGCGTTGGCAAAACGGCTGGAAGAAAGAGGATTCAGGATAGTCACCGGGGGGACCGATACTCATGTCATTCTCGTGGATGTTGGATCCAAAAATATTAAGGGAAATGAAGCGGAGAGATGTCTTGGCAATGCAAATATAACTTGCAATAAGAATAGCATCCCATTTGATAAAGAAAAACCAATGGTAACATCAGGTATAAGACTTGGCACACCAGCGGGAACTACCAGAGGATTTGGAATTGAAGAATTTAAAAGAATTGGTGACTGGATCGCAGATGCTCTAGATTCTCTCCAAAGAAATGGCCCAAATCAAAATGTGGAATGTGAACTTCAAATAAAAGAACAAGTGATAGAACTTTGTAAGAGATTTCCAATTTATTAACCACTCAGTTGACTTTTTTGAATACGGTTTACTTGATAGGAATTCGAAATCTATAACAACTTAATCTGGGCCTCATATTTAGAAACCAAGCGATATTGTATATATTCCTAAAACATGCTGGTGGTGGTTCATGCACGAAGACTTCTATAGAATTAAAAGACTGCCGCCTTATATTTTTGCAGAAATAAATAATCTTAAAGCTAATCTCAGAAAAGAAAATGTTGATATTATAGACTTTGGAATGGGAAACCCTGATATCGATGCAGGCAAGCACATCGTAAACAAGTTAATCCAGACAGCAACAAAAAACAAAGTGCACCGTTACTCTGCTTCAAAAGGTATCCCCGGATTAAGAAGAGCAAAAGCTAAATACTATGAACGCCGTTTTGGAGTGTCTTTGGATCCAGACACTGAGATCATTACTACTTTGGGTTCTAAAGAAGGCCTAGCAAATCTGGCTTCAGCTATCACCGCACCTGGTGATTTAGTTTTGGTCCCCAATCCTACCTACCCTATCCATGCTTATGGATTTATGATTGCAGGTGGAACCGTTAGGCACATACCATCTTTGGCCACCGGTAACTTTAATCCCGAAGATTACCTGAGAAACCTATCCCGGGCAGTCATGCATTCCATACCAAAACCCATAGCCCTTGTAGTATCTTTTCCATCTAACCCAACAGCACAACTTTGCGACCTTACTTTCTATAGAGAACTAGTAAGATTTGCTATAAAACACTCAATTTGGATCTTATCAGATTTGGCCTATGCAGAAATTTACTTTGATGACAATCCCCCTCCATCAATTTTGCAAGTAGATGGTGCTAAAGAAATTGCTGTTGAGTTTACCTCCATGTCAAAAACGTTCTCCATGGCAGGTTGGAGGGTCGGTTTTGCTGTAGGAAACAAACATCTTATAAATGCATTAACACGGATAAAATCTTATCTTGATTATGGTGCTTTCACACCCGTCCAAGTGGCTGCAGTCGAAGCCCTGAACGGTCCCCCCAGTTATATAGAGCAGATCAGAAATGAATATAGGCGGCGGCGAGATACTTTAATACGATCAATGGCTCGAGCGGGCTGGGAAATACCAGAACCTCCAGCTACAATGTTTGCTTGGGCACCTCTGCCCAAGAAATTCGAAACTATGGGATCCATGGAATTCGCGAAGTTATTAATGATAAAGGCCTCTGTTGCAGTAGCGCCTGGAATAGGCTTTGGAGAATATGGGGAAGGATATGTAAGGATAGGGTTAGTAGAAAACGAGCACAGAATTCGTCAAGCTGCTAAGAGCATAAGAAAATTAATTAATTAATTAATGAGAATAGAAATTTATTACCTGACTTAGATCTTATTGGTTTTATGTGTTTCTTTTATCTGTTAATGTATAGCTTCGGCAACTTCATTCTTGAGCATTAAAAGAACGTGAATATCTAGACAGGGTTGACGAGAAAACTGTTAAGGATCGGTACATGAAAAAAAGATTACCTAATGGACAGTAATCCATTGAAAGTTGGAATAATTGGCCTTGGAACCGTAGGCTTAGGCGTTATTGACTTCCTAAAGAAAAATAAAAGTACTATTACCCAAAAGGCTGGGCGTGAAATCAAAATTTCTGGTATATCCGCAAAGACTAAAAACAAAAAGCGTGAATTAGATGTATCTAAATTTAAATGGTTTTCAGATCCTTTAGCACTATCAAATGATGAAGATACCGACGTAGTGGTTGAGTTGATTGGGGGTGAAGATGAACCTGCAAAATCACTAATTGAGAACTCTTTACTAAATAGAAAACATGTGGTCACAGCGAATAAGGCTCTAATAGCTCACCATGGTCATTATCTTGCTCTTTTAGCAGAGGAACAGCAAGTATCTCTTAATTTTGAAGCAGCGGTTGCCGGAGGCATACCTATAGTAAAAACTCTAAAGGAATCACTATGTGGCAATCAAATTTCAAGAATTTATGGGGTAATTAATGGAACATGCAATTACATCCTCACCCAAATGGAAAATGATGAGCAAGAATATTCCAAAATATTCAAAGAGGCCCAGGACCTTGGATTCGTTGAAAAAGATCCCTCACTTGATGTGGGAGGAATAGATTCTGCACACAAAATTTCAATTCTTGCCTCTTTGGCCTTCGGCTCAAGAATAAACTTTGATAATGTTTCTACCACAGGAATAGAGAGCATAGATCTTATAGATATTAATAATGCAAATGCGATGGGATACAGAATTAAGTTGTTAGGTTTAGCCAGCAAGTCAGAAAGTGGTGTTAGCCAAGAAGTCGAGCCATGCCTTGTTCCTAAGGAAAGCCTTTTCGGTAAACTGGAAGGCGGAACGAACATAGTTATGGTAGAAGGAAATTTTGTAGGGCATACACATTATATAGGGCCAGGAGCAGGAGCAGGTCCGACAGCATCTTCTGTAGTGTCTGATCTGATTGATATAGCTAGGGGAAATATAATGCCCCCATTTGGTCAAAAAACAAACCAGTTAAATGTTTCCCTTCATGCGGTAGAAGATCTTTTTTCAAGTTTCTACCTTAGATTTTTGCTTACAGATAAACCTGGAACTTTAGCTAAATTGGCTGGAATTTTAGGAAAACATGATATTTCGATAAACCGAATGCGTCAGCTGTATCATAAAGATGAGAATGCACCTGTCTTGATCGTAACTCATCCGACGAAAAAAGCTCTATTGATATCTGCTATGGAAGAAATTAGCAAGCTTGAAATATGCAAAAACCGCCCTGTTCACATTAAAATAGTGGATTTATAAATCAGGATTAATATGGAATCGAAAAGTGAATTTAATGACCGGCTACTATCCTTAGGGCTTGCAAGAGTCTCCGAAGCAGCAGCAATAGCGGCTACCAAATTTGTTGGTGCAGGAGATGAAAAAGCAGCCGACCAAGCAGCTGTGGATGCAATGAGAGAGCAGCTAAATATGTTGGACATAAACGGTACAATTGTTATCGGAGAAGGTGAAAGAGATGAGGCGCCTATGTTATATATAGGTGAGAAAGTTGGAAGTGGAAAAGGACCAGGGGTAGATATAGCTCTTGACCCTCTTGAAGGTACTAATTTAACCGCTAAGGATATGCCTAATGCATTGACAGTGATTGCTATGGGACCAAAAGAGTCTCTATTGCACGCACCAGATGTTTATATGGAGAAACTAGCCTATGGCCCAGCCTATGAACGAGACTTGATAACATTAGAAATGACACCATCAGAGAGAGTTGAAAAATTAGCTGAGGCGAAAGGTTGTAAACCTACCGATCTAATGATCTGTGTACTTGAAAGACCAAGACATCAGAACTTGATCCAAGAAATTCGAGAAACGGGCGCGAGACTAAGATTAATCACTGATGGGGATGTTGCTGGCGTCATACACTGTGCGGATACTGCCCGAACAGGAATAGACATGTATATGGGAAGCGGTGGTGCACCAGAAGGGGTACTTGCCGCTTCCGCACTTAAATGTCTTGGTGGGCAAATACAAGGCCGATTGATCTTCCGAACTACTTCGGAACGAAATAGAGCCATTGCAGCAGGGATAGAAAACCTTGATAAAATTTACACACTTAGTGATATGGTGACAAAAGATGTCATTTTTGCGGCTACTGGAGTGACGGACGGATCAATTCTTCGCGGAGCTCGATGGGATGGAAACATCCTAGAAATGGAAACCATTTTGATGCGGTCAAAGACCGGTTCGGTGAGAAGGTTACTATACAGGCAAAGGTTTTCATGAATGACCAAAAAGAGCTATTCTTAAATGTTGCAAGGTCTCTAAGCGGAAAAATCTGGGTAAAGCCTGACGACAAAGAGCAAAGATTAGCAACTAGTTTGCAACAAGTTTCATCTATACCGTATCCCCTGGCTATATTGTTGGCTCAAAGACAAATAACAGCGGATAAAATTGAGACTTTTCTTGATCCAAAAATTAAAGATACTTTGCCAAACCCATCGACATTCCTCGACATGGACAAAGCTATAGAAATTCTGTCTGAAGCTATTTTGAAAAAAGACAAGATTGCAATCTTTGCCGACTATGATGTGGACGGCGGAGTCTCGGCTGCTTTGCTTCATACCTGGTTCTCTTGGTTTGGCTTGGAACCCTCAATATACATTCCCGATCGGATAAAAGAGGGATATGGACCAAACAATGATGCTATGAAATCTTTGGCAGAAAGTCATGATGTCATAATTTGTGTAGATTGTGGAATTCTCTCTTTTGACCCAATTTCAATTGCTAAGGCTAAGGGGTGCAAGGTCATTGTAGTAGACCATCATCTGGGTAGTAGTAAGTTACCATCTGCAGATGCCATCATTAATCCAAATAGATTTGATGAACCAACTATTTACAAATATTTATGTGCTGCAGGTGTGGTTTTTCTGCTCCTAGTTGGATTGAACAACAAGTTAAGAAAAAAGAAATGTCAGGTCCCAGACCTAATATTTTACTTGGATCTGGTCGCTTTAGCCACTATCGCAGACGTCGTTCCTCTTATTGGCTTAAATAGGGCATTTGTAAAGACTGGTTTAAAAGTCCTAGAAAAAAGGCAGAATGTAGGACTAACCGCATTACTGGATGTCGCCGGTATTAATGGAGAGATAAAGGTCAGTCATCTCGGATTCTCATTGGGTCCCAGAATAAATGCAGGGGGTCGATTAGGTTTCTCAAAGCTTGGTGCAGAACTCTTTATTGAAAAAAATAATGCACAGGCTGCAATCATTGCAAGGACGTTAAATAGCTTAAATGATGACAGAAAACTAATTGAAGCTGAAATGTTAAAAAAAGCACTTCAGATTCTTGAAAGTCCTAGCGATGATAACAATCTCATTTGGGTAGTTCAAGAAAAATGGAATCCTGGCTTAACTGGCATATTAGCTTCAAGGCTAAGAGAGAAATTTGGCAAACCAGTGATAGCCATAGCCATTGATCAAAATGGTATTGGCCGGGGATCAGGAAGGTCTATTAATAATTTAAACTTAGGAACTGCTATAAGCCAATTGTTAGAAGAAAAGTTAATAATCAAAGGCGGAGGGCACGCTCAAGCAGCTGGTATAACTATAAAGGGAGATCAAATCCGAATGGCCATGGAAAGATTATCGGAAATCCTACGAAATCAAAAACAGATAAGTGAAGAATCTCCAAGATTAAATATAACCTCACTCATTTCAGTTAATGCCATGTCGGCGGAACTTATTGAAAAAATTGAGGCAGCAGGCCCCTTTGGTCCAAGTGCCCAGCATCCACTCTTTGTTTTAGCCAATTGCCAGATAAAATGGCTTAAAGTGATCGCCAATCAACATCTCAGATTTTATATTTCGGATGGCAGTAATAGGAATATACAGTCAATTTTTTTTCGAGGCATGAACGAAGACGCTGGGAATTTTCTGATTCAAAACCAAGCAATAAAATACCATTTTGCTGGCCATCTTGAAATTAATGACTGGTCAGGCCAGAAAACTCCAAATTTTGTAGTTAAGGATGTTTCCATAGCAACATAGGTGTATAGAAAAACTACTTGCGCCATTCATAATACCGAATTATTAAAGACAGGCGTGCGCCCTTCGTCTATCGGTTAGGACGCCAGATTTTCATTCTGGAAAGAGGGGTTCGATTCCCCTAGGGCGTACCAATTAAATCGTTTAAAATCAATAACTTAGGTGAATAAAGTCGCGTCTTATGACACTTAATGCTATTTGCACCTGTTTCAAGAAATAAAATCCCCCATCACATTAGCAGATTCTTTCATAAAGTTGGGAGAGTATTTCGCATAGACTCTTTCTGTTACATTAACTGACTTATGTCCTAAGTAAACAGAAATTTCTTTCATGCTCACCCTACCAGATTTTAGTTCGTATGAAGCATTCTCCAATTGAAGATGTTTTTTTCATTTGACCATAATTTATTTATTACAAAGTTTTCAATTAATATCGTGTACAAAGTTTTCAAAGGTTAGTTTTTTGATTCAATTTTAGAATATCAACCATTTTAAAAATCATCCCTATCTCATTTAATACTTTTCTACTGTCATCAATAAAGTTTAGTGGTTCGAAAATAGAGTTTGACTGAAAAAAATCTTTATCACTTGGTATCATAAGAAATATGGTATCATTTTGAAAGCAGCACTGGATACGATCAGTTGTTTCATTACGAAGAAGTCTCGTGCTAAATGCTTTTGAACGCATTTTTTTTGAAAAAAGTTTTCTTTTTGTTCCACTAAAAATATTTTCTCTACTACCAAAATCATTAAATTGAGAGATAAAAGTATTTAATTCTTTCAGTCTTTCCATGAAAGTCACTGTTAATAAATATCTTGCCTCAACTTGATCGTCAGAATGTACAGCCCATATATTTTTAAATTCAGGATCTTCTAAAATAACTTCCTTCAATCCCTTAGTTTTAGCAGTTCCATCAGATACAACAGTTTTACCATTAAAATTCTTATTCATTTGAAATTTCACAAAAAGGCCTTGGAAAGTAATAGTGGTAACAAATTTATTATCTTCTTTTGTCTTTAGAAGGTCAGTATTCTTTTCTGTAAGACTTAAAATACTTTCAAACAACTCAACTTTCACGCCTTCATAATCACCAATAACATAATCTTCATTCTCCTCTCTTTTATATTTTGGGATTAGTCCCGTAGATTCAAATTGGGAAACGCTAATATTTGGTTTAGCTGTAAAAGTAAAATCTCCAAAAAACTTTAGTATAACTGAAAAAATTTCGGATTTAGACGAGCTTTTTAAATTTCTTACTGAACGGAGCGTGGGAAGTGTAAAAAAGTACAATAGTGAAACATAAATTAGAAAAACAATAGCAAAATAAAAAATACTATTCCCATCTGATAATTCAGTTATTTCATAGTAAAAGGGAAGAAAGTCTTCAATATAGAAAACATCTAATAAATCTCCAAGAATAAACCACACAAAAAGAAATGATATAAGAATTGATATAAAAACAATAATTAGGGGTCGAATTTTCTGAGCTGCAGTTCGAAGTGCATTTAATCTTTCTTCTTCTAATTCAAAAATTTTAGGTTTCAAATTCTCTTGATAGTATTTTGCAAATCCTTTTTCATACTCTGTTGTTTCCTGAAAAACTTCATCATTTATTGTTTTTTTATCTGAAAATGTTAGGACACCCCAAATAAGAGATAGCAGTGAAATTTCTCTAGAACCCTTTCTTTGTAACATATCAAGAAAAATATTAGCCAATATAATTACTCCTTTAATTAGGTATGGAAGTTTATTTTTATCACATAAAGTATAATACAAAAGTGAAACACTTTGCAACAAAAGACACGAGTCATCTCGTCTAAGTCATTGAAATCATTACATAAACGCTCCCCTAGGGCGTACCACCTTTTATCCATTAAAATCAATGACTTACACGATAAAAATATCTGCTTATGCTATATAATCACATTCCGATCTCAGAAATTGATGGCCTCACCCATAACATTAGCAGATTCTTTCATAAAATTTGGGGAGTATTTCGCATAGACTCTTTCTATTACAGAAAATAAACTTTAATTATTTAGCACCTTCTATCTTTAATAATTGTTACCCTATTCATGCATCGATAATGAGGAAGATAATCAGCAATAGCATAATGCATAGTAACTCTATTATCCCACATAGCCATATCACCTAACTCCCAATTCCAACGGATTTGATCTTCAGGTTTATTCATATGATTTGTTAAAAATGCTTTTATTGCATTACTTTCATTAACAGTCTTTCCAATTATATGTGAAACAAATGTCTCGTTAAAATTAAGATATTTTTTTCCACTAGTGGGATGCTTCTCAATTAGATTACGTATGTTTTGACCAAATTTAGACATGCCCTCATTTAAACGCTCAACACAAGATTTACCATCCAAAGATTGTGCGAACGTGTTTCTAAAGTCACCCATATCGTGGATACATTTTATCATCTCAAAATCTTTTTTCATTCCAGGAGAAAGTCTTTCATAAGCTGCATAGCAACTAGACCAAAGTGTGTCACCACCTATTTCTGGAACAGATCGAGCAACCAGTACTGAAGCAAATGGCTGTACCTGTTTAAAAGTTAGATCTGTGTGCCAAGCATCAGTGTCAGGGGGTGAATTTTCATCATTTTCAAGTTTAACTATTCTACTATAACCCTCAACATTGGGATAAACTGGATGAGGTTCATCTAATTCACCAAAGTTCTCTGAAAACTCCAAATGAGCCATTGGAGAAATATTGGTATTCCTAAAAAAGACAACCAGATTTTCAATTAGAATCTCATAAATTTGATCAAAAATATTTTTCTCTATAGGCTTTGAAAAATTTACACCTTCTATGACTGCTCCAATTGTCGGTGTTATTTTTTTTACTTCGATCATTTAATCACAGCTTTTGGCGACTATTCGCACAGACTTTTTCGGTTGCATTAACTGACTTATATCCTTAGTAAACAGAAATTTTTTAATACTCAATCTACCAGATTTTATTGATTTGATACTTCAAGTAAAGTAATACAATTATAAACTAATATAATTTGTTACAATACTAAAAATACTAGATTATATCATTTTGAGTATAACTATAATAGTATTTAGCTTGGCCTATTTCTTTTTTTCAAATAAACCCTTCTGATTCATTTGGAAGAGTAAGGATAGCCTTTAGATTTTAATTGAAGAACAAAATAATGGAGGTTAACAATGTCAATCAGACCAGCGCTGACTACGAGTAGTGCAACACCCACTCTAGAGGGTGCAGGCGTTCAGTTACATAGAGCATTTGGCTTCAATTCTCCAGAAACCCATGACCCATTTTTACTTTTTGATGATTTTCGAAATGATAGCCCTGAGTCCTATTTAGCTGGTTTTCCGTGGCATCCACATCGCGGTATCGAAACTATCACATATGTACTCAGCGGGTCAGTAACCCATAGTGATAGCCTAGGTAATAGCGGTACACTAACAAATGGTGATGTGCAGTGGATGACTGCCGGGTCGGGTATTATGCACCAAGAGATGCCAACAGGGAATGCCCGGGGTCAAATGCACGGTTTCCAACTCTGGGCTAATCTCCCAGGATATCTTAAAATGACAACACCACGATACCAAGATGTACAGAGCAAAGATATCTCCGAAATCATTGATGATGATGGAACGAAAGTAAAGGTAATCACGGGTAAGTTCTGGGGTAGGAAAGGACCAGTTGATGGTATTGCTGCTGATCCCCTCTATCTTGATATCAGCGTTCCCGCCGGTCGTCGAAAGTCATTTAAAGTTGATACTTACAGAAATACATTCGCTTATATTTTTGAAGGAGAGGGAAAATTTGCTGATGCTTCAGTACCAAAAGGTATTCTACTAGAAAAAGAAGTGCTAGGGCAGGAACTGAATATACGGGACATGTCAGGAAATAGAACTTTAGTTAAATTTGGAACTGGAAATGAGATTGTGATCCAAGCAGGTCCACAAGGAATTAGGTTCTTGCTGATAGCTGGCACACCAATACAAGAGCCCATTGCCTGGCATGGTCCAATTGTCATGAATTCTCAAGAAGAAATACAGACAGCAATTAATGATCTCAGGAACAACATGTTTATAAAACCCCAGCAATAGGCAACAGTAAAATCTTGAAGTAGTTTCTTTGGAAAAGCCTAGCGAATATATACTGATATTTATATAGCCATTCTTTTTGCATTCAGGTGTGTGACCTCAATAAAGGCCGAGTCAAGCAGGTTGGACCACCTTCACACCCTATGCAAAGTGAGTCGCCTTTAAACACTTTCACATTTATACCTTCTCTTTCTAATACTGCTCGAGTCTCCGGCATACTATCAAGCATTATGCATGCCTTAGGTCCAGTAGCTAGTACATTGGTACTAAGCGTATTACTATTTTCAAACTCACCAAAAGGGGCCTCTATTATCAAAAAATTCTTTTCCTTAAGTAGCTCTAGAAGTCCCACAGGTAAAAGAGGTAAACACACCAATGCAGTATATGTGTCAACGAGACTAATTAGCGACATAAGATGTAAACAGGCAGTTTCACCTGAATAAACAGGAAGATCAAATACGTGAATTGATATGCCCTGTGGGAAGAGTATTTCTCCTATTTGTTCAATACCCTCAAAGTTTGTTCGAAAACCTCTACCTATCACAAGTGTTTTCTCGTCCAACCATAAGGTATCTCCAGCTTCCGCAAGACCCCCATTTTTGATACTTCCTATAATTGGAATATTTAGATCGTTATAAAAATCACGGTGGATATTTTGTTCACCTCTTCTTAATAACTTTCCAGGTGACATTAGGATCGCCCCTAGTGGGGTCATGAGCGAAGCATCATAAGTGAATACCGCATCAGCAATACCCAGATCATTTTCTGGCATCCAGAAAACTTCTGCACCAGAATCTCTCAATAGTTGAACAAAACTAGCATGAATTTCTTCAATTTTTTTTGGATTAAATGAAGGACCGTAATGCCACTCTTCCACTTTTGCATTAATTAGGGATCTACCTGGTTTCTTCACAGCGACCTTCTTTAAAGGTGCTGTCATAGACGAAACTCCAAACACTACTCGTTTCCTTGAACTCTGTTCAGGTGTTCAGAGTCCTTTTCAAAAAGAATTAAGGCCTGTTCTGTAGTAATTGCAGTACAAAACTCACCATGTAGATTAGCGATTGCCATATTGTGAACAGTGTCAGGATCATAGTCTCTACCATCATGACCAATGCAGTTCATTGCAGCGCAAGCATCATGAACTAAATAAGTATCAAAACCCATGTTTCCTGACATACGAACGGTCGTTTCAATACAAACATTGGTAAAAAATCCAACCACAACCAATCTCTGGATACCGGCTCTTCGTAAATCTAATTCAAGGGAAGTTCCTATAAAACCGCTGTTTACATCCTTTTCTACAACAATATCCCCTTTTCTTGGAACCATACCTTCAAGTTGCTCACCACTTTCCAGTTTGAGCTTCAAAGGCGAATTCTTTTCTCTAGAGTCATGCTTGGTAAAGGCCACTTGTCCCTTTGCTTCACGCCACTTTTCTAAAAGGGAAATAATATTTTCTTCAGCTTTAAAATTGTTTCGTCGCCCATTTGTGCCGCCATAATAGATTGTATCATTCACCCCTTTCTGTGTGTCAACTAAAAGTAACGCCGTAGATTTGTCAAACTTTCTTATCACTATTACCCTCTTTATTGATTTGGAGGGCAGTATCTAAGACACTAGGCCTCTTCATTAAATAAACAGTACAATACTATCATTTGCGTAGAAACTGTGAAGGTCTAATATGAAAAAGGATATTGCATCTTTGAGGAAGTATATAACTTAAAGCGCGACCTCCTCAATAATCCGTGGGTATCAACTTAATCAACCCAAGCGCTGGAATCAGACTAAGTTCACCGCAACGGAATATTTAAATAGGGTTGACGTAAGGAGAACAACACTCTAAGTTCTATATTGTTCGCTTTAATTTTTTTATGACGAACATATTGGATTTCTACAGTACTATGATTGAATTACCCATATATTTTGTTAACAAACGAAGTAGATATGGATATAGATTTACCGAAATGTTTTCCGAACTTGTCCCTATTCAGGCTGAAGCGACCCTTGAACCAGTTAGATATTCAACGGACATAATGCTTGCATTTTTGGATCTTAGCCTAAGGAAAAATAAGGAAGATTCAAAGAAATTTGAAAAAATGGCCATTTCTTTTGCTAATCAATTTGGACCATTGAAATATGAGGAAAGTACGTACTTAGAGGATTTTAGTGCTCTAGCCGACTCTATGAGTTCTGTTACAAAAGTAGGGAGGCCTGAGATACAGAACCAGACTGCACTTTCTACAAACTTTTCAGTGACCATAATAGACTCTCAGACAGCCTCGGGGGATTTGGGTACGTTTGTTGAAATGAATTCCTTGAGGAGTGCCATTTGGTTCGATTTCCTGATAAGTGGTACGCAAGGTTATCGTCGGTGTGAATATATTACACTTTTTAATGAAAAAAGGAAAACCTGTACGGCATGGATATGTATTGGACGGAGCGACCAAAAGTGGTGTTCAGATGCCTGTAGAATGAGTGCTAAACGAAAACTAAATAAATTAGCAGATCAATAATGCAAAGGTTGAAAAAGTATTTCTTTTGAAATTTTGATTACTGACCGAAAGATATTTTGCTTTAATGTTACGACCTAATAACGCGACTTATATAGACCTCGCTTTTCATAAACTTCGGCAGCTTCAATGATAAAAGCCGACAATATCTTAGCTTCATATTTATCCCGCAATAACCTCGCATAACTTAACAATTCTTCCTTATTTTTTGATCTGCCTGGTCGAAGCTTTTCGTATATTGCCATAATTACTTCGTTTGGGATCTTTACCATTTCAGCTGCTCTCTCAAGATTATCCCCAAGAGGTTTACGGTCTGCACTATAAGAAATTTGTGCCTGATATTTTAGGGTTTCTTTAGAGATCTGGAAATCATCAATTGTGACTGAGCCTAATGATATATTTTCCAATGTTAATTCGCTTGGCTTTATACCATTTTTTGAAACTATCAGGTCCGGATGTTTTTCTCCCAGCGGATAGTCCTCAACCCCCAATTTTTTCCTCATCCTAACCTCATAAAAACTCTACTTCAATTACTTGGGGTTTTTGCTCTACTTTTGTCAAACCTGTTTCTATAGCAAAAATGAGTGCTACTTTCGCATGAAACCTCGCTCCTAGAGCTTCACCTTTATTTGGAACCAAAATTGGTTCAGGCCAATTACCATTCGCGTATTCGGCAGCATTAGAACCGAGCAAAAAATAATGAGAAAGCTTGGTGATGGGAGCATTAGAGAATAGTTCTAAGTTGTTGTGAGGGAGACGATCTTTTTGGTGAATTACTGCAGTACCTTTAGCTTGAAGTCCTATCCCAATGCCAGAACCTGATAAGCGTGCAGCAGATAGGCCAAGAAATGATGTGTCTGCGGTATGAAGGCAGCGAACAATACGCATGGTTTTATTTTTTGATTCAATTCCCCGCTTAATATTGTCCAAAACTTTACTTAAAGGATGTCCAGCCAATGTTTGAAAAAACTTTATCCCAAAAGCTGGTGAAATGGCTAACACGACTTCATTGCCATCTCCCGAAAAATCAGCCTCTTCTTTTACCCTGTATATTATCCTGGATTTTTCTTTTACACCGTGAATTGCCTCATTTTTCAAAACACTTTCTTTATCTAATTCATTTCTAACTTTGATTATTTCATCTCGTCGTTCCTTGGATAATTGGTACCCCGTACCTGGGCCAGTATACTGGTTTGGATAATTGATTGCGCTAATCACTTTCTCATTTCTTATTACAGCAGAAGTTTGAAGATAATCCCCGGACATTTTGGTGCGAATCATGAAAAGAAGGTTTTCAGCTTCAGGTAAGAAACCCCTATTATTTAAAGCTCTAATGACATCAAGTAGTGTTATACCACCATTTTCTATTTTCCAAGAAATCTCACCTACTATGCGCGTGGGGAATGTATCAGTTGTTCTCGACCCCGATGATAACGCAATGCTTGACCTCATGGTATCATTGGGATTAGCAAGATCCAACTCCTCGAGAACGGCAGAAATAGCATCTAAGGCCCTCTTTCGTAGTTCTAGTGCTTTAGCATCTTCCAGCGATTTCAATCCTCCGTCTACTTCGAAATCCCTTTGAAGGGTCAGGAAATCCTCAATTTCTTCTCCATTGAAAGAAGATGGATTAAATGAATTATCATATTTTAAGATAGTGCCAAACCCCGAACAGATGAAGTCTGAACCTGCAAGAAGATAAGGAGTGATCTTTGCTCCAACGCGTATCTCAGACTCAGAATGTCTAGCATCGTTCCCTGAGGCACACTCTAAATCAAGCCAAACAGCTAAAAGGTTTTCTGCCAACAGTTCTCTTACGCCCCCTGGTATACTAGAAGCTAGGGGGGCTCCATCTATCCCACCATTCTGTGTTCCTTGGGCTCCCATTCCACGTTGCATGCACAGACACCGCGCTTCCAAGTAAAGTAAAGATTTAGATTCATGAAAACCCATTAGCAATTCAGCTGCCGCTCCTGATGTGCACCTCATCTTTATTCCCCGAGAAGCATAGGAAGAAGTTAACCAGGCTTTTGACCAAGGGGTGTCGTCTCCATCAATAAAGGCTCTCTCTGATCCATAAACAGAAACAGTTTCGGCATAAGACGTAAATCCTGACATGCCTATTCTTAATTCTTCAGCCTCTTCACTCGAGCACTGGAAAAGCACACCTGCACGACCTACGGCCGAACCTACGCAGCATGCCAATGCATTAGACCAAGAATTCCTAGATACACGCATTGTAGTCTCTATTTCATCAAAACCTAAAGCTACTGCTATTGCCGAATCTGCTGCCAGCTGCAACGGATCATCTTTTGCGTTGGTTACATGACCTTGATTTCCAGGAACTTCCCGAGCCCTCATCTTTGAATATGCAAAAGAAAGTTCCATAGCAGAGAGACTAGCAACTACCTCAGCCAGCTTCGCCGGCGTTAACCCCCTTGCAAGTATAACAAGCTCAGACCTAGGGACGTTTATATCAACTAGCATCCTGGCAATATCAGACGATTCCATTGCCATGGCTTTAACTGCTACTTTCAGGTCAAGATGGTAATTGGCTATGAACTCATCAATTATATCAAACTTTTCAGCTGGTATGCCGTCTAGTGCTACCACTTTACCAGAAGAAATTCTTAATTCAGGTTTGGGGTCCTTAATACCTCTACAAGCTATAAAACCTTCCTGTGAATCCTCAATAGCAAACTGATCTTGGCTTAAAGGTCTTTCATCCCAGTCATCAAACCGTTTCCAACGATTGCCTTGTATTTTGTTATTCGGCATTTTACCTCAGCTGACCAAAACTTTCCTCAATCTATTGTTTATTAAAACTCCTACCCTAAAATGTTATTCAACTAACAGTGCGAAAACTTTGAGGACTCATTCCAGTCCAATTTCTAAAGGCTCTAGAAAAAGCAGAAAGTTCAGAATAACCCAAATTTAATGCTATTTCTGTAAGAGACATTTCTGGGTCATCCATGTAGTGCAATGCTAGTTCATGCCTAGCTGCCCTCAATATTTCGGGAAAGCTTAATCCATTTATGCGAAGTTTTTTTTGAAAATTCTTGTCAGTCATACCCAAAATTGACGCTACTTCATTTAGGGAGGGTATGCTGGTACCTAATTGCATAGTCACTTCGTTTCTAACAATGGTTGCTAAATCTATTGGGTTTGAGATCTGAGTACACCTACCTTCTAAGAAAGCTCTAACCATAGACAACAAGTAAGGATCATTGCCTGGCATTCGAATATCTAGATTGCTTTTTTTAAAAGCAATGGCATTAGTTCTTCGCCCAAACAAAACTTTTGAATTAAAAAGTTTTTCATGCTCCGTCGCATCTTCAGGCTCTGTGTGTTCAAATCGGATCTCTAGTGGAGCCCATTCTTGACCATGTGCAGCCTTAAATATATTACAAAACATACCCAAAGATAACTCCGCATCTTGCCTTTTATTTTTAATTCTGGGGTCCAGTATATGATATTGTAACCACATTATTCCATCATCTTGAAATAAGCTAAAACTCGTTCTTCCTTGATGTGCTGGAAAATAATTTTCCATGCTTTTGAGACCTGAAGCCAAAGTGGGCGAACTTATGGCCGCGTAACCTATCATCCCCAATTGCTCGGGCTTAAAGCCGTGCCCAAAATGTAGCCCAATATTCGGATTTTTTGTTTCCTTCGCTGCTAACTCAAACAAATTACAATACTGGGAAAGATTGACTTCAGATATAGGATTATTACAGTCTTGCTCTCTAATTCCAGCTTCAGAAAATATCTTTCCTACATCACCACCGTTAAAATTGAAAAGTTCGGCTGCTCCTGAAGTAGCTGACGAAAGCACCTTTGCTGGCACTAGATCTCTTTCTGTAGTTGAAAAGTTTTCCAAGTGACACCGAATCGTTAAAACTTTATATGGATTATACTACTTCAAAATTGGAAAGGAAAAAAATTTGATGGAATTTCACCAAACACGCAAAAAAAACACAGGTAAGCCAGTATTTATCACAGAAAACCAATGCAAATATACGCTCAAGCCTTTTGGGAATACAAAAATAGAATGCCCCCCAACTTGGAACTAGTGTTAAATTTCCAATATGACTAGTCAAGCACCTTTTAAATGATTAGAGTAGACTGATAAGATGGAAGAATGCATTTCCTTGAAATGCAGTTAATAATTAAGGGAGAGAACCATGAAATTTACCCGAAGACAATTTACGAATACTGCTCTTGCAACTACCGGTCTTGCTACGGCTGGAGTTATCAATCCAGCATTTGCAGATCGAAATGACCAAATGAATATTTTGTGTTGGGAAGGTTATAACTCTGATGGTGTTTTGGGACCTTTCAGAAAAGCCAACCCTGGTGCTACAGTAAGAGCTGAAAGTGGAACATCCGACCCAGATATGATTAACAAATTGAGGGCTGGTGAAATAAATGTATGGGACCTAATCAACTTGAACCAACCATGGGCAAGAGATGTGTTATACCCTAATAATTTGATCAAACCATTAGATAAAGACCGCTTCATGCCTTATTTTGATAAAATGTTACCAGAGTTCGCTGCCCCTTATCCTTTAGCGTTCGCAGACAATGGTGACTTGATTGGAATGCCTCAAAGGTATGGGCCATTCAGCTTCGTCGTTAATACTGATAAAATCAGCAGAAAAATGGCCGAAGATGAAGGTTGGAATTTGTTCTTGGATTCGGGAATGAAAGATCGCTATGGTGTATTAACATATGATAATTGGAATGTGATGCATATGTGCTTAACAGCTGGTGTAAACCCATTTAAGCCTGTAAATGGAGCCGATGAAGAAGCATTCACAAAAGTAGCCGAACAAATTCTTGGTAATGCAAAAATCCTAACTGATGATCTCGTTGCTATGAATACTGCTTTAATAAATGGAGAAATTGACGCCTATTTTACTGGGGGTACTTATACAGCCTCGCCTGCTCGTTTTGATGGTGCAACGAATGTTCGTGGAATTACACCTAATTCTGGTCCTGTCGATGGAAAAGGTGGAGTTGTTTGGATTGAATTGACTTCAGCTGTGAATAACCCTGATCCAAGCAACCTTGCAGAAGATTTTCTTGAGTTTGTTCAGCAGCCTGATATTTCCAAGGCAGTATCTTTTGTAGAGGGAACATACAACCCTGTTAGCCAGATGGGTGATCCAGCATGTTTAGCTATGTTTGATTCTGAGGAATTAGATGCCATCCAGATGGATAGTTTGGCTGAGGATATGTCAAGGTCTCTGGATTATCAGGTGGTATCATCTTATGATAAACTGATTGAAATTTATACAAAAGCCAGAAGATCATAATAATACTGAGAGCTTAGACCTTGAAGAAATCAAGGTCTAAGCAACCGTAAATTTTTGCATACGGATATCTTGTAATGAAAGTGCAACCTATTTTACGCCTAAAGAATATCTCTAAGGCATTTGGTTCTTTTCAAGCTGTGAAGGACATAAATCTAGAAATCTTTGAAGGCGAATTTTTCACTATTGTTGGTCCGTCTGGGAGTGGTAAATCCACTCTCATAAGATTACTTGTTGGGATGGATGATCTAACCTCGGGTGAAATTTATCTACGAGGTAACCGGATTGATAGGACACCTGCAAATTTGCGACCAACTTGCATGGTTTTTCAATCTCTTGCTCTTTTCCCACATATGTCAGTGGGGCAAAATATTGAATTCCCCCTTAAATTAAAAAAAATGGCACCTAATGATCGCAAACAAAAATCCCTAGAACTTTTGGATTTGCTTAGGTTACCAAAATCTTTTTATGAAAAAAGAATTTCTCAATGTTCTGGTGGAGAAAAGCAGCGTGTTGCTTTGGCAAGAGCGCTAGCTTTTGACCCAGAAATATTATTTTTTGACGAACCTTTGTCTGCACTTGATTATCGACTTAGAAAGACGCTGGAAAAGGAACTTAAAAACCTACATTTAAGAACCGGAAAGACCTTCGTTTATATTACACACTCCTTAGAGGAAGCCATGGTCATGTCCGACAGGATAGCCATAATGCGGGGTGGAGAATTTGAGCAAATTTCGGTATCAGATGATATTTATGAACGACCAGTAAGTCGATTCGTGGCTGAGTTTATGGGAGAAGTAAATCTTTTTGAAGTTTCAGGAACTAAAAAGCTTGGACTGAAATCTGAAAATCCAAATTTTCATATTAATTGTGATCCATCTAAAGCTAAACTAGGTTTAGCTGACGGGATTGGGGGAGTACTGGTAGTAAGACCAGAATGTTTACGCTTTTTAACTAATTCAGAATCTGCAGATTTTGTTCTGACTGGAAAACTAAAAGCGGAATATGCGCTCGGTTCACGAACACAGTATGAAATTGAAACAGCATCCCAGAATATAATTACAGTGGAAAAACTACGAGAAGATCGTTTTATGGGCAAGGAAGGATCTAAAGTGACCCTAGGTTTTGACGCGGAGAGTGCTCACATTATTGAGGAATTATAATGGAAAAATTAGATCGTAAACTAGGTTTTTTTTCATCCATCCCGTTAGGACTCATTCTAGCAATAAGTTTTTTGGCACCTCTTTTTGTTGTAGCCTTGTTTTCGACAATGCCTCAAAAAGTTTTTAGTCTAGGACAACTACCAGATTTTTCTTCATACAAATTATTTTTCAATCAGGGGTACTACAAATCTCTCCTATGGTCCCTAAGCATGGCTCTGATATCAACAGCTATTTTATTTTTTATATGTTGGCCTCTGGCG
This sequence comes from uncultured Alphaproteobacteria bacterium, assembly GCA_902599445.1. Taxonomy (GTDB): domain Bacteria; phylum Pseudomonadota; class Alphaproteobacteria; order Rhodobacterales; family Rhodobacteraceae; genus CACIIZ01. Next base: position 23,459 of record CACKFK010000002.1, on the reverse strand, counting down.
TTCGGAATGGCAAAGGTTTTTAAGAAATTTACGCTTGTTTTGACTATAGCTGTGGTAATGTCTCTTTTTGTTTCTGAAAATATTAGACTGTTTGGATGGTCTTTGACTTTGATGAAAGGCGGTCTTCTGGAAGGCCATCTGCGAGCCTGGACTGGAATTGCTCTACCAAGCCTTTTGTACAATACGGGGATCATAATTTTTGGCCTAGTTTATGTTTACCTTCCCTTCATGCTTTTTCCATTGGCGCAAGGTATAGCAATGGTACCTGAGGATGCAAGACAAGCTGCAGCAGATCTTGGTGCAAACCGGTGGCAAATTCTTCTCTATGTTGACTTACCATTGTCTTCACCTGGTATAATGGTTGGCTCACTCTTATGTTTTGTTCTCGGTGCTGGTGCCATGTCCGAATCTAAGCTTTTAGGTGGGCAATCTGTTATTGTGATAGCCGATGATATAGAGACTGCTTTTACATTTGGACAAAATTGGCCTCTTGGAGCCTCCTTATCGATGATTTTGATAATAATAATAGGAGCACTCGCAATATATGGGATAAACAAGATTGATTTAGATACAGTTATGGGGCGGAAGCGCTAATGAATTCAAGTAAATCTACACAAATCATCTTATTCATATACGGGCTATTAGTTATTGTTTTTCTTTATCTACCCCTGATTTCAGTAGGATTTGCTTCTATCTCTAAAGCAAGATATTTGACATTTCCAATCAAAAGATACTCTACCAAATGGTATATGAAAGCGATGGAAAGCGAGACCGTTTATGCAATAATAACGACTTCATTGAAAGTTGCTGTTATTGTTACAGTTATTTCCATGATAGTGGCATTCTTTGGAGCATTAGCTTTTGCAAGGTACAATTGGCGATACCGGGGATTTTTCCAAAAATTGATCTTGTTACCAATTTTCTTTCCACAGACGGTTCTAGGTTTAGCACTATTAATGTGGTTTAACTCAATTGGTATTATACCTACCTGGAAAACTGCTATTGTTGCACATCTTGTATGGATTGCACCTATAGCAACCCTGATTGTTGCTATAAGAGCTTACAGTTTTGATCCTTCCTTGGAGGAGGCGGCTAGAGATATGGGTGCTTCAACTACCACTGTGTTAAAGGAAATAACTTTGCCCTTGTTAATGCCTGGTATAATATCGGCAGGTTTATTTGCCTTCCTATTAAGCTGGGGTAACTTCCCATTGTCGTTATTCACTACGGGCGCCGACTCAACCCTTCCTGAGTGGTTGTACGCAAAAATGGTGTCTGGATATTCACCTCTGGTTCCTACCTTGGGTATACTATCAGTTGCCAGTTCATTTTTGTTAGTCTTGGTTTGTATTGCTTTAATAAGTTTTTATCGTTCTATCCAAAATAAAATTAACTAAAACCATAGAAAGGAGAAGGTAATGTTTACTTCAATAAAAGGAAAAAGTGTTATTGTCACCGGCGGCTCAAAAGGAATTGGGCAAGGGATCGCGGCAGTTTTCGCTAAACAGGGAGCTAAAGTAACACTAGCTGCAAGAGGTGAAGAAGCTCTAAAAGACGCTGTAAACAAGATAGAAGGTGATGTTCGTTATGAAATCTGTGATGTTTCAGATTGGAAAAGCGTCAATGAAATGGTCAATAGTGTTGCAGATGCGCAAGGCGGAATTGATATAATGTGTGCCAATGCCGGTATTTTCCCAAATACAAAGATCGTTGATATGGACCCGTCCGAGTGGGATGACGTGGTTGGAACAAATCTTAAGTCAGCTTTTCTTTCCGTTAAGGCCTGCATACCTTATTTTGAGAAAGCAGGTAAAGGTAGAGTGATTTTGACTTCTTCTATTACAGGACCTGTCACCGGATATCCTGGTTGGTCTCATTATTCTGCTTCAAAGGCAGGTCAGCTAGGTTTTTTACGTACTGCTGCCATGGAGTTATCAAGATATAATACCACAATAAATGCCGTTTTACCTGGCAATATAATTTCTGATGGGTTGTTAGAATTGGGTCAGGAATACATGGATTCCATGGCTGCTTCAATACCGTTGAAAAGACTTGGAGCAGTGGAGGATATAGGTTATGCAGCCTTGTTTTTTGCTACCGACGAGGCTGCCTATATTACCGGTCAGCAAGTCGTAGTTGATGGGGGGCAAATAATACCAGAATCACTCGAATCATTAGGTGAAATTTAATTGCAGAAACCTAATTTAATGTGGAAAATAAAATGAATGATTTAGATCAAACACCGCTTGAGGTTTTACTTAAATACACATTAAAGCTTGCCAATGAATCTCTCAGCCTGTGGCCAATTCCAAAGGATAGCACTGCTCGATTAATTAATGTTTCCGAAAACATAACATACTTAGTTGAATCAGAAGAAAGTTTTAAAGCCATATTAAGAGTTCATCGCGAAAATTATCATACCAAACGGGCTATTGAGTGTGAATTGGCCTGGATCCAAGCCTTGGGTGAAACTAACTCTGTTATCACCCCAGGTCATTATTTGGGCAAGGATGGAGAAGCTATACAAATTGGCCGGATTGATGAATTGAATTCTTCTCGTTACATGGTCTTATTTCATTTTGTAGAAGGTGTACAACCTGATGAAACTGGTGACCTAGTTAAACCATTTGAAGAATTAGGGGAACTAGCCGCTAAGACACATACTCATTCAATCAATTGGAAGAAGCCAGAAAATTTTCAACGATTGGTTTGGGACTTTAATGCTGTATTTGGAAAGAATCCAACTTGGGGAAACTGGCGGGATGGACCAGAAATGACCCCAGATTATTTAAAAGTTCTTGAAACTACTGAATTAACTATTAAAAAAAGGCTGGAAGATTTCGGCATGAGTAAAGATCGATTTGGGCTTATCCATGCTGATATGCGCTTGGCAAATCTTCTAATTGATGAAAATGGGACCCGGCTGATTGACTTTGATGATTGTGGTATGGGTTGGTATCTGTATGATTTTGCGGCAGCGATAAGCTTTTTTGAGGATGATCCACGTATTCCTGAATTGAAGGAATCCTGGATAAGAGGTTATAGAAAAATTAGAAGCCTGAGCAAGGAAGAAGAGATAGAAATAGATACTTTTGTCATGCTGAGACGGCTAGCTCTGCTAGCCTGGATTGGAAGCCACATTGAAGCACCTGAAGCACAGGAGTTAGCTCATGGTTTTGCGAAAGTAACGAATGACCTTGCTATGTCATATCTGCACAAATATGAGTGATTTACTGTCAAATTTTTCATAACTTGTGTCAAGCCAATATAGTAAGAATCACTTTATCTGAAGTATCAGGTAAGAGGATACAAACAGATGTCAGAAGCAAAAACTGAATTCTTAGAACGCTCAAAGAAGTTTTGGAATCCTGGAAAAACTCAAGATTGGATCGATTTTGGTGTGGATTTAGTAATAGATCGTCGAGAAGGTTATTATCTATACGATATGGATGGACGCAGATTACTTGATTTTCATTTAAATGGAGGAACTTATAATTTAGGTCACAGAAACCCTGAACTAGTAGAAGCCTTGAAGGCTGGAACCCAACGGTTTGACATGGGAAATCATCACTTTCCAGCCTTAGCAAGAACTGCCCTAGCAGAAGCGCTGAAAGAATGTGCGCCGTCCCCAAATTTACAATATACGGCCTATGCCTCAGGAGGAGGTGAAGCGATTGACATAGCTTTAAAAACTGCACGGCACGCAACGAAGAGAAAAAAGATCATATCTATCAAAAAAGCCTACCATGGACACACTGGATTAGCCGTCAAGGCAGGGGATGATCGTTTTTCCAAGTTATTTCTATCAGAAGACGTTAATGATGAGTTTATTCAAGTTACATTTAATGATTTAACTGAAATGGAGGATGCTCTCAAGGGGCGTGACGTAGCTGCCGTAATCTTAGAAACCATACCCGCTACCTATGGCTTTCCAATGCCGAATGAAGGTTATTTGACATCGGTCAAGCGTTTATGTGAAAAATATGAAACTCTATATATTGCTGACGAAGTCCAGACAGGACTAATGAGAACTGGGGCCATGTGGGGTTGCATGAAATACGGTGTTGAGCCGGATATTATGGTAACGGGAAAAGGGATAGCTGGAGGGATGTATCCCTTAGCGTGTGTGTTAATCTCTGAAAGGTGTGGCGGCTGGCTGAAAGAAGATGGCTTTGGCCATATCTCTACTGGCGGTGGTGCAGAACTAGGGTGCATTGTTTCGATAAAAACCCTCGAAATTGTTCAAAGGCCAGAAGTTGCTACAATGGTCAGATATATCGGTAATTTTCTCCGGACAGGCTTGGACGAAATAAGGCAAGCTTATTCAGACTTTTTTGTAGAAATCCGTCAGCATGGAGTCATCATGGGTTTAGTATTTAATGATGTCCAGGGAGCCAAACCCGTCATGCGTCATTTATATGAAAATGGTGTTTGGGCAATATTTTCTACGCTTGATCCCAGTGTTTTACAATTTAAACCTGGATTACTTTTGTCCCAAACTGATGCTGAAGAGGTTCTAAGACGAATGGCAATAGCAGTCGAACTGGCTCGAAATGAAGTCATGGGTGTAAAAAGGAGAAAGCTGTAATGCAAGATTCTTTGTTTCACTCTTTAATAGATATTAGAGAGAGTAAAGCCGGCCTATTAGGTAAAGCTGATTTAGTGTTGGAACGAGCTCGATGGGCTACTTCTATTTTTGAAAGATATGATATCCAAACAACTATCAACATAGTTAAAGCAGTTTCGGATGCAGCATTTGAAATGGCCGAAGAATTTGCTGGAAAGGCCGTTGAGGAGACTGGTTTTGGCATAAAGGAACACAAAAAGACAAAGAATGAAATGGCATCTCGATATTTGTTTAACTATTATGTTGAACAAGATTTCGTGAACCCTCGTGTAAACGAAGAAAAGAAAATTGTTGAAATTCCAAGGCCTGCTGGTGTCATTTTTGCCTTAATACCCTCAACCAACCCGATTGCTACGGTAAATTATAAGATCATATTGGCTTTACTGACACGCAATGCCATCGTAATTTCTCCCCACCCAGCAGCGCAATCTTGTTCTTATGAGGCGGTACAAAGACTAATCCATGCTGCAGAAAAAGCAGGGGCACCAGAAGGTATAATCCAAGTACTACAATCTCCCACCATTCCTATGGTTGAAGCCTTTATGACTTCACCAAAAACAAATGTGATTTTGGCTACTGGTGGGACCCCCATGGTGAGATCAGCCTACTCCTCGTCAAATCCAGCTATAGGCGTTGGGCCAGGAAATGTACCAGTATACGTAGACAGTACAGCAAATATCAAAATGGCCGCACAGAGAATAATAAGCTCAAAATCATTTGATAATTCAGTATTGTGTACTAATGAGAGTGTTTTAATAACTGTTCCTGAAGCGGAGAACAGTCTTAAACTTGCCTTAAAGGCTAATAAAGCTCATATTTGCTCCAAGGAAGATACAGATCTTTTGAGAAGATTCTTGTTCCATCCTGGGGGCTTTAATGTGGAAGCAATAGGGAGAAGTGCAACCTGGATCGCAAACGAATGTGGAATTCGCCTCCCCTCTGAAACAAAAGTTTTGATAGCTCCCATTTCTCAGATAGGAGTAGAAGAAGAGTTATCTAAGGAAAAGCTTTGTCCTGTACTGTCCTACCATGTAGCAAACGATGAAAAACAAGCATTCGCCCAAGCCAGAGCAGTACTTCGCCTATCAGGGGCGGGACATTCAGCTGCAATCCATGCTGAAAGTGAGGAAACAATTTTAAACTATTCAGCCCATGTAGAAGTTTATAGAGTTGTGGTAAATGCTCCTAGTTCACAAGGGGCTGCAGGGCTTGAAACAAATTTGGCACCAACTTTCACAGTTGGTACTGGATATTTTGGGAGGTCATCAATTGGAGACAATATTGGGCCCCAACATCTAGTTCATTGGACAAAGGTAGCTTATAACCGTGATGAAAAGGTGGTTTTTGGGAATTACCATGAAATTGGTAAAGATTTTCCTGGGCCTTTACCAGAGGCCGAAATAGAAGGACTAAGACCAAGCTCTCGAAAACAACCAACTAAAATCACTCAAAATAGTGTGGAAAGTGCGGAAATTAGGAAAGAAATTCGGCGGTTAATTTCTGAAGAACTAAAGGACTTGTTAGGAAAGAGTAATGGCTGAATTACGCTCATTCATTTTTATTGACCAATTACAACCACAAACGCTGGCTTACCTTGCCTCGTGGATGAGAGGTAGCCTACCTAGGGCAAAAATGGCTGCTCAAATTATTGAAATTTCACCTGGGTTGGACATTGAGGCCTTAACCGATGTAGCATTAAAAAGTGCAGTGGTAAGAGCCGGCCTACTTGTGGTCGAAAGACAATTTGGTACTCTTGAGTTTCATTCTCAATCTACTGATGAAGTTCATGCTGCTGCTGACGCAGTATTAAACGCTCTCTCGGCAAAAAAAGAAGATGCCATACCCCCGAAAATATTAGCTTCAAAAATAGTAACCCGTGTAGACCATCAGCATGCTTTTCTCATAAATAGAAATCGACTGGGTTCCATGATACTAGGTGGAGAAAGCTTATACCTTTTGGAATGTCAATCAGCATCGTATGCAACCTTAGCTTGTAATGAAGCAGAAAAGGCATCAAATGTAAAAGTTATCGATTATAGAATGATAGGTCCAAATGGACGTCTATATTTATCAGGGGATGAAGCCGAAATCAGAAATGCAAAAAGTGCGGCCGAGCAAGCTCTAAGAAGCATAGGAGCAGAATAGTGGAAAATTTGCGTTACCTTATCCGAGAGGTTTTAAAGGAGGAACTAAATAACCTAAAAGGAAAAACCAAAACCACAAATAACCCAGTTAAAGAAGAAGAAGTAAGAATTCAATCATCATTGGATCTAAATAACTTCGCTAAACGTATAATGAAAATGTCTCAAGATCCAAAAATAAACTCTGAATTACGCACTGGTAAACATATTTTTCGTCTTTCCAACAATTATGAACACACCTTAGTTGAGGCTCACCAGCCAATATCAAAAATGTTCCAGAATGATCATGGTATTACATTCGAAGGTGGTATCATCACCCTAAAAGATGTAGAAACTCTGACTAACAATACTAAAGTTGTAACGGTAAGTAAATCAACTCATTGTACTCCATTAGCGCTAGATGAGATGAAAAGACGCAATATAAAAATTGAAAGGGAAATCAAATGATAAAGGGTAAGGTAATTGGTAAAGTGTGGTCGACAAGACATGTAGATACTGTGCCAAACGGTGCCCTACTGGAAGTAGATGCGTCAGGTCAAACTATTATAGCCTTTGATCCATTGGGCTGTGCAACTGGTGAAACCGTGCTAATTACCCAAGGTTCAGTTGCAGCAGGCTTTTTCACAAAAGCTAAGGCACCAATTGATGCCTTAATTATTGGTTCGATTGACGATAACTAAAACGGGAATAATCCCAAGGATATGTAACACCATATAAAAGGAGATCTAAAATGGCAAACATGGCAATAGGAATGATAGAAACACGGGGCTATGTTCCCGCACTAACTGCAGCTGATGCAATGGTGAAAGCAGCAAATGTTGAAATTGTTGCCCGTCGTGAAGTTGGGGGTGGATTGGTGTCAGTAGTAGTTAAGGGAGATGTAGGAGCTGTTAAGGCGGCGACAGAGGCCGGCGTTGAAGCTGCCAATCAAATCGGTGAAGTTACTTCAGTTCATGTCATTCCAAGACCACATCAAGACTTAGGGAAGCATTTTGATGCCACAAATTCAAAATAATGGCTGAGAAGAAATAAGACATGACGGAACTAAGGGTTTACCTACCTATTCAGAAGCTGCAACCGCAATTTGCAGCCTATCTGGCGACACCATTGAGAGCTAGAGGCTATCCTCCTTATGAAGGACAGAATAGCTTAATTATAGAAGTATCCCCGGCATTAGCAATTCATCGTCTTGCCGATCTAGCATTAAAGGAGTCTCCCGATATTGAGTTGGGAATACTATTTACCGAACGTCAGTTTGGATTACTTGAACTGCATTCCGATAACTTAGAAAAACTACAAACTTTGGGCAAAGTGGTTCTAGATGGAATAAATGCTAAACCCTCAGACCAACTAACACCAAAGATTCTCTTTTATGACATTATAGAAAATTTGTCAGATCAACATTCTATTATTCTGAATAGATCAAGAGATGCATCAATTCTTGTTCCCGGCGTTTCCCTGCTTATTTTTGAAATGGAACCAGCACTTTTTGCCTGTGTAGCAGCTAATGAAGCTGAGAGAGCAGCCCCAAATGCAGTCATCAATGATGTACAAATGATGGGTGCATCTGGTCGTATTTTTATGTCGGGAACTACTGAAGAAATGCAAAAAGCCTGTGAAGCAATAAAGAAGACCCTCCTCAAAGTAAAAGGAAGAGCACGATGAGCAATTGGAAAAAAGCTCATCGCAGTTTTTACTACAAGAATGCTGAAGATCCAGAAGACATTATTCTTCACAAAAAGGAAACAGCCCTCCTAGTAATTGATATACAAAATACTTACCTGGAGGAACCATCCGACCCTGGTGAGCGTGAAAGATGGAAGCCTTTTTTTCGTAGGATGAGCAATGTAGTTATACCAAATACAGCCGAATTAGTGTCTTGGGCGCGCACATCTGGGGTAGAGGTAATATTCGCTAGAATAGCATGTTTAAAAGATGATGGAAGAGACAGATCTTTGAGTCAAAAGAAGCCAGGTTTTAATTATCTTCTCCTTCCAAAAAATAGAGAAGATAGCCAGATTATTAGCGAGTTATCACCAAAAGATGATGAAATAACTATTCTAAAAACTACAGACAGTGCTTTAACGGGAACCAATCTAAGAATGATACTTCATAATATGGGTATCAAAAATGTTATTGCTACAGGGATTTTTACGGACCAGTGCATAAGTTCGACAGTGCGATCCTTGGCAGATGAGAGTTTTAATGTCCTAGTAGTGGATGATTGCTGTGCTGCAGCAACTGATGCTCTGCACAAACATGAATTAGAAATAATTAATATGATTTACTGTCATGTGGTGGAAAAGAGTGATATTGCAACAATGGTAAAGCTTTGAATCTATTGTATATCTTTGCCCGTCATATTCCTGGCAACTGAAATATCCAAAAATTATGCAAGGTATCTGGATCTTGACAAAAAACTTTATCTATTTAACAAGGAACGACTTGTTATTTCATAGTGATTAATCATATCTATAGATTGGAAAAAAAACATGACCCCGTCCACCAAACTCTCAGATATAGCATAGTATAATGGGGAATGCCCTAATAACAGGAACCAACAAAGGTTTAGGCCTAGGCCTTACAAAGACTTTACTTGATAAAGGTTACAAAGTTTTTGCCACATGTAGAAATATAGTTAAAGCAAAAGAACTTGAAGAATTAAGAAAAAGGTTTCCTGATAAATTAATAATTCTCCAAGTTGACGTTGTAGAACCAAATGCAGGGGAAAATATATCAAATTTTCTCAATGGAGAACCGATTGATTTATTCTTAAATAATGCAGGTGTAATTGGCCCAGGAACTCAAAGATTCGGGGGAGTAACTTCGACAGATTGGTTAGAAGTCCTAAAAGTCAATCTTGTTGCACCCCTGTTGATTAGCCAATCATTAATTAAAAATATTGATAAAGGCCTGGAAAAAAAGATATTTTTTCTAAGTTCTAAGGTAGGTTCAATTGCAGATAACACCGGAGGAGGTATGTATATTTATAGATCCTCCAAGACCGCTCTTAACCAGGTTGTTAAATCCTTATCTATTGATCTACTATCAAGAAGGATTTCCGTCATTGCCTTACATCCAGGTTGGGTTAGAACTGATATGGGCGGCCCTAATGCACTTATATCAATTGAAGAAAGTGTAAATGGAATGGCAAGTGTGATTGCTAAGAAGAATTTAGAAGATTCTGGAAAGTTCTTTAATTATGATGGTAAAGAAATCCCTTGGTAACTACTTTTGACGTCTAAACTCACTTGGGGAAACTAAACAAAAAAATTTAGTTTTTGAGAGACTGCTACAATAAGAATTTTGCTCACCATATGCGCGGCACGAAATTTTGATTCCCCATTGGAGGCCTAGCCAGTTTTTGAATTTCCTTTCGAACTGGCAGTTTAACTGCTGATTTTTTTAAATCAGTATATTCAAACTTGCTTAGTAAATGCTCAATGCAGTTGAGTCGCGCTCTTTTCTTTTCTTCACCATCCACTACCCACCATGGACTTTCCTTGGTATCAGTATGTTCGAACATAACATCCTTTGCCCGGCTATATTCAACCCAACGATTTCTAGATTCCAAGTCCATTGGACTTAATTTCCAATTTTTCAATGGATTGGTGGCTCTATCCTGAAATCGCTTTTCTTGCTCTTCATCACTTACTGAGAACCAATACTTAATTAACGTTATACCATCTTGTAACAATAAATTCTCAAATATTGGGCAGGCAACCAAGAATTTATTATATTGTTCTTCAGAACAAAATCCCATAACCCTTTCTACTCCTGCTCGATTATACCAACTTCTATCAAAAATCACTATTTCGCCAGATGAAGGCAGATGTTGGGCATATCTTTGGAAATACCACTGCCCTTTTTCTCGTTCAGTAGGGGTACCAAGTGCGACTATTTTACAAAGACGTGGGTTGAGCGGTGAGACAATCCTGGATATTGCTCCACCTTTTCCAGCAGCATCCCGACCTTCAAAAATTATTGCAACTCTCTTTCCAGTTTTTTTTACCCATTCTTGAAGCTTAATAAGTTCAAAATGAAGTCGCTGTAATTCCATTTCGTAGCTTTTTTTTGAAAGCTTATTTTGTTTTTTACTTTTATTTTTATGTTTATCACTCATTGTAGCCTTACTCCCATAATGTGTGTTGCAATTAGCTCTTTTACAGAAGAACAAAAGCGGGCGCATAGACCAATAATTTACTGTAAAAAAAGAAATTAAAACAAGTAAAATTTGATCGTTAATATGACATTTCTTAATAATTAAGTTCCACGCAAATTTGAACTACCCCCTTCCCTACATTGAATTAGATCATTATATTGGTCTTAGGTGTAATAATATTCTTTTTAGTTTCTACAAGAAAAATGCATGATAAGAATTTGAAAACTAAGTCTGCTATCAAAACCTTAGGAAGTGTAGAATCTGACAACTTATTGAATATAATAAATAAATTACGTTTTTTGATGATAAGCTGCAGAATTGAATCAAGAATAAGTCTTGATGAAGCCTGTAAACTGATACAAGTAGATAAGAAAAAATCCGCACGTTTTTTTGCCTATGGCATTCTCAGGACATTGACTGAGGCTCTCGGCAAACCCCCAGTATTTAGACTTCCTGGTGAAACCAATTTGAGTTTCGATGAAAAATGGTTGGCTAAGCTCATAACTAGCTTTAGACAAAATGATAATATTAGTATCAAATTTTTATTGAGTAGCAGGGTAGAAAATCTAAACAAGAGGTCATATATCTATTTCTTGGTCGATGGTCTAGTACAAGACATTGATTCTCTCTAGTAGCGAAAGGAAAAGCAAATGGGACAAACGGAAAGAATTCTAAGTGTAGATTCCAAAAAAGAACTCGAAATCGGATTAAACCAAAGTATTGCTGAATTAGTCGTCACAACTATGATGGCACAAAACTTTCATTGGAATGTAACCGGAATGGCTTTTGGACCACTCCATGAATTATTCCAAAAAATCTACGAAGATCATTTTTTAGCACAAGATGAATTGGCGGAACGAATTAAAGCTATTGGGGGCCATGCAAACGGTGAGCTGGGTAAGATGGTAAAAGACTCCAAAGTTTTGGAAAGTGATGGAAAGTCTGATGACCGGTCCATGATCAAAATGTTGGCCGAAGCAGAGACAACGGTAGCTGCTACTTTAAGCGGGGTCGCGGCCCAAGCTGAAAAAAGTGGGGATTTACTAACTCAGGATTTAGCAATCACTAGAGGTCAGGTTCATGAAAAATTTGCTTGGCTTCTTAATTCGCATTTGAGATAATTATTTTGTTGTAATTAATACCGTTTTTATCGCATTTCCTGCGGTAGGCAGCTTGCCATTTTTCTGATTTTTCAAAGGCTTCTTGTTTAGTAATAAGGTTAGCTATGAATTTTCTGCGATCAGATTGCTTTTTAAGTGACTTGAAAGTTTTCTTTTCTTTTTTTGTCATGAAGCAACCGGTACATCTTGCCTCTAACTTATATTTACAAATGTCTATGCACGGGCTAGGTATTTTCATTCAGTTAAAAAATCAGAAGTCATATATTCGACCTATATTTAGGACAGTTAATTTAAAAGGAATTTTTTCAAAATGGGTGATGCTACTCTCATTAATTATACAACTAGAGATTTTGTGTCAAAGGCTGAGTTCGAATTATACATTAGCAAACAAGACTCTATTTTTATGGATGATGTTATTTCTATATTTAAAAGAGCAGGAATGCTAAGGAGAGTAGTTACAAAGATCTGGAATCGAGAGGACACTTTTAAATAGGAATACTATATGAATACACGGGAGAGAAAGCTTTCAAGGATTGCCAGAAGCTGTTAGAAAAATATTACCTAGGCAACCTTAAAGATTTCAATACCAAAGTAGTGGGCTCGAGGGTACTGTGGTTCATGACTTTTTAAGGTTTAATCTACTAAATTAATTTTCCCATAGCCACTGCAGTATCTGCCATTCTGTTTGAAAAGCCCCATTCATTATCATACCATGACAAAATTCTTGCCATACCACTTGGCAGCACTTTTGTTTGTTGGGGTGCAAAGATCGATGATTCGGGAGCATGATTAAAATCTATCGAAACAAGAGAATTTTCATCATAGCCCAATACACCTTTTAAAGCTCCTATAGACGCTTCCCTAATCGCACTATTTATTTCTTCAACTGAAGTACTCTTTTCAGTTAAGAATTTTAAATCAATGCAAGATACATTTGGGGTAGGCACCCTTATGGCAGCTCCATCCATTTTTCCTTCCAAATTAGGGAGCACTAAAGCCACGGCTTTTGCTGCACCTGTGGAGGTGGGTATCATGCTTAACGCTGCAGCTCTTCCTCTGTAAAGATCTTTGTGCATAGTATCTAATGAAGGCTGATCACCTGTATAGCTATGTATAGTCGTCATATACCCTGTTTTAATGCCAAATTCTTTATCTAGCACCATTGCAACAGGAGCAAGACAATTCGTGGTACATGATGCATTTGAAACTATTAAATGATTGGCACTTAAGCTCTCATGGTTGACCCCATAAACCACAGTTATATCAGCGCCCGAAGCCGGAGCCGAGACCAAAACCCGCTTAGAACCGTTCTGAAGATGTAAGGCTGCCTTATCGCGATCAGTGAAAATTCCAGTGCACTCTAATGCAATATCAACATTGTCCCAAGGCAATTTTGATGGGTCTCTTTCAGCTGTTACTTTAATAGGTCCATTACCAGCATCAATTCCACCTTTAATTACTTTAACGATGCCAGGGAACCTGCCATGAACGCTATCATACTGTAACAAATGCGCATTTGTCTCAACAGGACCTAGATCATTGATTGCAACGACTTCAATATCCTTTCTACCTCCCTCTAAAATGCCCCTTAAAACGTTCCTACCAATTCTGCCAAATCCATTAATTCCAACTTTTAAGGTCATAATTCTTACTCCAGGTATTTGCTATAACTTAGGTGCCTTATGCCCTTTTTATTTTGAAAGTCAATATCCCCAGCAAATTATTTCCAAGAATCTTATCTGAACCGATCTCTTAGGGAATACCAAAGCATTCCCAATACCATTAGAGGCCATCTAAAGCTTGATTTTCCTGGGAAAGGTTCAATGGGTAATTGGGAAAAAAAATCAAATCTTTCAGATTTTTTGGCAATAAGTTCTGCAAATATTTTTCCGGCAATTATTGATAAAGCAACTCCATGGCCAGAATATCCTGAGATTGAATACGCAGTGTCTGAAACTTTCCTGAAGCAAGGCAACCGATTTCTGGTTATCGCTAATGTTCCTCCCCAAGAAAAATCAATATTGCTATCCTTCAATTGTGGATAAACCTTAATCATTTTTTTCCTGGCTGTTTCTTTGAAATTTTTTGGAAACTTATAAGTATAATTTTCACCTCCCCCAAAAATTAATCGCTTGTCTGGAGACGGACGAAAATAATTTGGAACAAACTTACTGTCAGCAACCGCATAATTGTGATGCAAAAAAGATTCTAAAAAACCATACTTTAATGGTTCAGTGGCAATAATAAAATTATTTATGGGAATCACACGTGAGGCTGTCTCCTCATCCAAGTTACCCAAATATCCATTGCCGGCTACTAACAAATAATCACTATTTACAACTGCCCCTGCACTCGTAGTTAATTTATTTTTTTTCCCATATTCAATCTTTGCTACTTTAGTTTTTTCATAAATTTTGACCCCCACTGTCAGTGCTGCACTTCCCAAACCCAAGACTAACTTAAACGGATTCAAATGGCCGGCTCCAAGATCTAAATAGCCACCTTTGTAAAAATCAGTATTAAGAATTTCAGAAATTTCCTCATGATTTAACTTCCTCAAATTTTGGTAATTATACTTTTCCGTCAATTGATCTGCCTGATCATAGCTATCAAGAGTATCCCTCCGATTTATACAAGCTTGTATGACCCCCGGGTTATAGTCACATTTAATCTCATGTCGCTTTATTCTTGAATAAACTTCTTTTTTTGCTTCCTCCGCAATATTCCAAAAGATTTGGGCTTGTTTAAATCCAAAATGCATTTCCAGTTTTTCTTGATCCCATCTTTGTCCAGACCCCACTTGTCCGCCATTCCTACCAGAAGCCCCAAAACCTATTCTATTTGCCTCTAAAACTACAGATTCATAACCAAGATCGGCCAGAGACAATGCTGCAGCCAGACCTGTAAACCCAGCCCCAATTATACAAATTTGACATTTAATGTTTTCTTGAAGAGATGGTAAAACATTTTGAATGCTTACGGTAGAAGTATAGTAACTCTTTGGATACTCTCCTTCTGGGTCATTTATCCTTAAAAGATCAATCATACGTTCAAGAGTAAATGCTCCCTTTCCCAGGGACTTATGACTTGTAAGAAAGACTCTGCCTCATGCCTTTTTAAAGATCTATAAATTGAACAAAATGTCTTACCTAAAAGTATTTCAAGTTCTGGAGCCTCATTAAACAATTCTAAACCTTCGATAAGTCCATGCGGGAGAGCTCTTGGCATTGTGTATGCTTCTCCTTTTAGGGCTTCTCTTGGTTTAAGTTTTTTCTTTATTCCTAACAATCCACAAGCCAAGGACGCTGCTATCCCAAGGTAAGGATTACAGTCCATTCCTCCAACCCTATTTTCAATTCTTAAATTGTTTGATGAAGAAATTGGGATCCGAAGTCCAGTAGTCCTATTATCTCGGGCCCACTCAAGATTTATCGGTGCAGATCCAGTGGCAACGTAACGTCTATATGAATTTACATAAGGCGCCAAAAGACATATCGCCTTTGGTAAATATTCCTGTTGCCCTCCCAGGAAATTATAAAAGTACTTACTTGGCTCACCTTTCTTGTTAACAAATATATTTTGCCCTGAAGCTAAATCACAAATTGACTGATGAATATGCATAGCACTTCCAGGTTCTTCCTGCATTGGTTTTGCCATGAATGTCGCAAAGCAATCACGCTTAAATGCAGCTTCCCTGATCATGCGCTTAAAGAAAAAAATTTGATCTGCCAACTTCAATGGATCGCCATGCACAAGATTAATCTCAATCTGCCCAGCCCCACCTTCCTGATTTATAGTATCAATTTCAAATCCTTGTGCTTCAGCAAAATCATAAATATCATCTATCACCCGACCATATTCATCTACTGCAGCCATACTATACGCCTGTCGGGAAGCAACTTTTCTACCAGTTCTACCAAGCATGGGTTCTATAGGTAGGCTGGGATCAAGATTTGGTTTTGTAAGGTAAAACTCTATCTCTGGGGCAACGATAGGATCCCACCCCTTTTGCTTATAAAGATTAATGATTCTCTTTAATACATTTCTAGGTACAATTTCAATCGGGTTACCATCAAGATCCAGAACATCACAAATCACCTGCACAGTTACATCGTCTGCCCAGGGAGAACATATGGCTGTTGAAATATCTGGAGTTAAGACCATGTCATTCTCAGTCCACTGGTTTGGTATAGGTAAATCTACATAATCACCTGAAATAGTTTGATAGAAAATAGAGGATGGCATGTATACATTTTCTAGTCGATCAAACTTTGAAAGCGGCATGGCTTTCCCTCTCACTACGCCTGCAATATCTGAAATCACACATTCAACTTCTTCTATCTTTTTACTACCAAGCCAGCCTTGTAGGGCTTTAGGCAATCTAGCGCTGGGTTTTTTTAACATGACATCCCTTTCAGATTCGACCAATTATACTTTCTTGAGCACCATTTTTCTTCGCTAGTAAGCATAGCCAATCATGGGCTATAGTAGCAGCAAATATCGCTGTAATATCACTATGGTCGTACGGAGGTGAAACCTCTACAACATCCAATCCAACCAAATTACAATTTGCTAATCCTCTGATAATCTCCAAAGCTTGCCAACTAGCTAAACCACCGGAAACAGGTGTCCCAGTACCAGGGGCAAAAGCAGGATCCAAACCGTCAACATCAAATGAAACATACAGTGGATTTTCTCCAGCTCTTTTCTTTATTATTTCAAGGCATTTACCTATGCCATTAGTATGAATCCAAGGCGAAGATAAAATCTCAAAGCCAAAATCATTATCATTGAAGGTCCGGAGACCTACTTGAGTCGAAGAATTTACGTCTATTAAGCCTTCTTTGATGGCACGAGTAAACATTGTTCCATGATCTAATCTTTCGCCATCATCCTCCCACGTATCGCAATGAGCATCAACTTGTAGCAAACTTATGGGACCATATTTTTTTGCATAAGCTTTGAGCAAAGGATAGCTAATGAAATGGTCACCTCCAAATGTTAACATTTTGCAGCCTCTATCTAAAATTTTTTCAGCGTGTCCCTGAATGGAAGCAACAATAGAATCAGGCCTATGGGGATCTAGCATGCAATCACCCCAGTCAACTACGTTGAGAGAATTAGTGATTTCAAAACCGAAAGGAAAAGACTTTAGCTCGGCCAACTGAGTAGAAGCTTCTCTTATAGCTCTAGGGCCAAACCTTGTTCCAGGTCTGTTGGTCGTTGCTGAGTCATAAGGTAGACCAGATACCACAACATCTACCCCCTTCAAATTACGCGAATATTTTCGCCTAAGGAAACTTAATACCCCACCATAAGTCATCTCAGACCATTTTTCTTGATTACTGTCGGCCCTAAAAGCCTGATCACCATTTTCACTCATCTTCTTCTGCTAACTATTTTTTTCTCAGTCGTAAATTAAAGGACGAGCATTGAAATTATTTTTTCCATAAATATTATCAAAACTTATTACTATATATACCTAACAGGCAAAATAGATGGACTTTCTTGTATGAAACTGAATAAACTAAACTTATCGTTAGATAAGGCATGAACGGCAAAAAAGCAAAATAATTAAATCAAGATGACCCCTGACACCGACATTATAAGAAATTTAGATTCGAGACATTTCTTACATCCATGGCAGGACTGTAATTCTGAATCTTCGGATTACAACATGATCGTTAGATCAGAAGGCATTTATTTGTACGATGCGAATGGTAACAAGTATATCGATGGGCCAGGGGGGATGTGGTGCGTAAATATTGGTTATGGCAGAAAAGAACTAGCTAAAGAAATAGCAAACCAATGTGAAAAATTGCCCTATTCTAGTCCATGGTTTTCTAGTACAGAACCAGCCGCTCGCCTATCTCATAAACTATCAACCCTGACACCCTCAGATCTAAACACCGTATTTTTCACGACCTGTGGTTCAACAGCACTGGATAGCGCAATTCGCTTTGTACATTTTTATTTCAATTGCCTAAACCAAAGTGAAAAAAAAATAATTATAGCAAGAGAAAAGGGCTATCATGGTTCTACATTACTTTCATCCAGTATTTCTGGGAAGGAGCGGGATAAAAGATATCTTGATACAATAGGTGTAGGAATTGAATTCGTATCAGATGTGAATCCTAATCTGAGGAGTTCTGAAACTTCAGAAAAAGAGTGGTGTGAAATAAAAGTTTCAGAATTGGAAAAAAAGATTTTACAGATTGGCCCTAAAAAAGTGGCAGCTTTTGTAGCTGAACCGGTTTTAGCGTCGGGAGGAGTGATACTTCCTCCTGACGGTTACCACCGAATGACTTGGGAAGTGTGTAAAAAGTACGGGGTATTATATGTTTCGGATGAAGTCGTCACTGGTTTTGGACGACTTGGGCACTGGTTTGCTTCAGAGAAGATCTTTGATTTTGTGCCCGACATAATAACATGTGCAAAGGGCCTAACTTCAGGCTATATTCCCATGGGCGCTACAATTATTTCCGACTCTCTAATGAAAGATATAAAGGCAAATAAGAATAATAATGAGCTTTTGTTTGCAAACGGATTCACATATTCCGGACATCCTATAGCAGCAGCGGCAGCCTTGAAAACAATTGAAATAATGGAGAATGAAGAAATTTTGAAGCATGTTCAAGAAATAACTCCTCATTTTCAGAAGCGGCTTAAGGATCTTGGAGAAAAATATCATTGTATTCGTTATGCAAGAGGAATTGGACTTTTAGGTTGCCTAGAAGGTCATAGTGATGAAAACCTCGATGAGGAAGATCGATTAGCTTTTGACCACCACTTTGGCTCTCTTATTGACACAGCCGCTGAAAAAAGAGGTTTACTACTTAGACCTATAATTAATATGTGTGTATTTTCACCCCCACTTATTATCACAAAAACAGAGATTGACTTGATGTTCGACATTCTAGATGATGCTGTTTTGGAGGTTGAAAAACATTTTCAATAAATTTTGTGGTGAAAAAGCTTAGTGCAAGTATAATCAATATTTCATTTTGAAAAACTTTTATTCGTAATATGGGAGGAGAACATGAATTTAAAACCTGTAAATATTCTAACATTTATTGGTTCATTATTTTTTGCGAACCTAGCAGTAGCAGCAGATAGTGAGCTGATTGTTTTTGATTGGGGTGGGTATGAAGACCCCGGATTTTTTGGAGCTTACGTAGAAAAGTATGGGGACTCACCCACTTATTCGTTCTTTTCTGATGAAGAGGAAGCTTTTCAAAAGGTAAGAGCTGGATTTAGGGCTGATCTTGGTCATCCTTGTTCCCAGTCAGTAGTAAAATGGCGCAATGCCGATATCATTGTCCCAATTGATACTAGTAGACTAAAGAACTGGGGAAAAGTAGACCCAGGATTTGCTGGAATGGAAGGTTTTCAAGTGGATGGTGTGCAATGGGCGCTTCCTATCGACTGGGGTGCGACTGCCCTAACATATAATGCGGACGAAGTAACTGAAGCTGAGGCAAGCTCCTTGTACGCATTTGCTGACCCAAAATTCAAAGGTAGAGTTTCCCTGATTGATAATGTCGATGACGCTTATGCTCTTGGATTTTTAGCAGTAGGTGTAACAGATTGGACCAAAGCAACTGACGATGACTTTAAAAAAGCTTCAGAATTCTTAAGAAAAGTTCATAAGAATGTGAGGCAGTACCATGCCGATGGCGCAGAAGGTTCAGCACTGATGAAAAGTGGTGAAATCCTCTTGGAATGGACTTGGAATGAAGTAGCATTTACTCTTGGTTGGGAAGAAGATGCACCAAAAGTTGTCTTTAACAGAGGAACAAAAGAAGGATCATCGACCTGGGTTTGTGGCTATACCATGATGAAGGATGCACCAGGATCAGAACAGAAAGCTTATGACTTTTTAGACGCATGGCTAGAAGACGCCTCCGCTGCTTACATGCTAACTGAGTGGGGATACGGTCATACAAACAAAGAAGTCATGGCAACCGTCGGCAAAGAAAACGGTTGGGAACCTTTAGAGAGTTATACCAAAGGTTCTCTGTTTCAAAAGCCATCTGCTCCAGAATTAAGAGAAAGAATGATTAAAGAGTTCGAACTAATCAAATCTGGCTTCTAACTAACCTTAAAAGCGGGAATAGGTGGTTCAAACCACCTATTCCTCATAAAAACCCACAAGATCTTCCTCATCCCATATAAACTTAACCGCATCCCCAATGTGAGGATTGGGAGCATTCTTCAAATCTGAGGTAGAAACTGTTATGACATTTTCACTATCTTTGAATCTCAAATTAAATAATTTTGTTTGGCCAAGAAATGATTTTTCATAAACTATAGCAGATACAGCCCTACCTGCTTCTTTATTATCATTGGAAATTAACTTGAATTTTTCGGGTCTAATGCCAACTGAGAGTTTTGAGCCCTCCATGCCAAAAACACTTTCTTTTTTCAATCGGATTTTTCCTAAGTTATTATTTAGTGCTATAATCGAATTGTCTTGTCTGACAGATACTTCTGCATCAAAAAAATTCATGCTCCCTATAAATGATGCTACTCTTTTAGTTCTAGGTTTATTATAAATATCTTCCGGTGTTGCTACTTGATCCACATTTCCATCAAACATCACCCCAACCCTATCACTCATGGTAAGAGCCTCTGTTTGATCATGTGTAACTAACACAAAGGTAATACCAACGGATTTTTGCAACTGCCTTAATTCAAACTGCATTTGTTCCCTGAGATTTTTATCCAATGCTGATAAAGGTTCATCGAGCAACAGCACTCTAGGTTCTAAAATTAGGGCACGAGCCAAGGCCACTCTCTGCCTTTGACCGCCAGACAGCGCTGTTGATGACCTATTATCAAATCCGTCTAAACCTACTAGATTCAGTGTCTCCCTTACTCTTTTCTGTAATAAGTTTTTATCTAGCTTACTATTTCTTAAGCCATACCCTACATTTTCTGCAACGTTTAGATGTGGAAAGATGGCATAATTTTGAAAAACCATATTAGTTGGTCTCTTATTAGGTGGAACAGAGTTCACAAGTTTGTCATTTATTAAAACATCCCCCATTTCAGGAACCTCAAATCCAGCAATTACTCTAAGTAGTGTAGTCTTTCCACATCCTGAAGGGCCCAGCAGTGAAAAAAATTCACCTTCTTTAATCCCTATAGAAACATCATTCACTGCTTTAATGCGGTCAAAGGTTTTTTGTATGGATATCAAATCTACAATATTACCTTCTTGGATTCCCCCCCCGTTTGTCATTTTTGATCCAGCTCCATACTGTAATGATTATATAATTCGATCCGCCTTCTGAAGTACTCGAATAAAGACACTAAAATTAAAGAAACAATCAGAAGTATAGTCCCAAGAGCCATGGTGCTAGGTAATTTTGCTGGAAATCTAAACTGTGCCCAAATATAAACTGGCAATGTCGGTTCTACCCCAGTCAGGAAAAATGCTATTATAAATTCATCCAATGAAATTACAAAACCAATAAGAAGGCTAGAGATTAACCCAGGAGAAACCATAGGTAATATGATTAGACGAAAGGTTTGAACTGCACTCATACCTAGATCTAAAGATGCTTCTTCTAAACTTATATCAAGATTATTAAAAGCAGACACCATAATAAGAGTGGAAAAAGGCGTTATAAGAAGTGTATGGCCTAAAACTACCGTCCATAGATTCAGATTTAATCCAAGTTGGATTAATACAGTCAAGAGGCACACCCCTAAAATAATCTCAGGCAATATAAGAGGAACCAAAATAAAGGTTACCGATGCTCTTTGCCCAAAAAATTGGTATCTTGAAGACGCTCTCGCCACAAGCGTACCAAATACCGTGGCTAAGATAGAAGATGAAACAGCAATAAATAATGAGTTTCTCAGAGCATCATGCAAGGTGTCTTCATATAGTAATTCCTGAAACCATACCGTTGAAAAACCTGAGAGTGGAAAGGCAATGACTTTACTATCGTTGAAAGAAAAAATAGGCAAAAGAAAAGCAGGAGCATACAAAAATATCAGAAATATAACAATGCAGGCTTTAAAGTATTTGCTAGATTGCTTCATTTTAATAATTTCTCAAATGCTTTTTATTTAATAAAACGAATAAGATTGATATCGACCCCACTATAAGTAGGGAAGTCACCGATAAAGCTGCTGCCAAGGGCGCGTTGTTTGCTTTTGAGAACTGGACTTGTATCATGTTAGCAATCATTAACCCTTCAGGTCCCCCAACTAGTTTTGGCGTTATATAATCTCCAATGGTTGGTATGAATATTATTAAAACCGCACCAACAACCCCTGGCATAGAGAGTGGTAATATTATCCTAAAAAACTGCTTGAATGCAGTGTCACCAAGATCATTTGAAGCTTCCAGTAGAGAGCGATCTATTTTTTCCAAAGAAACAAAAATTGGCAGTATCGCAAAAGGGGCCCAGCCATGAACCAATGCAAGGACTACAGCATTAGAATTATACAAAAGGAAAGTCAGTGGTTCAGTGATAGCACCAATCCATTCGAGAAATGAATTCAGGACACCATTATAACCTAAAATGACTTTCCATAAGAACATCCTCAATAGATAACTAGTCCAAAAAGGAATAGTGATTAAGAACAACCAAAGGGCTTTACGCTTCCCCCCATAAAAAGAGATGAAATATGCAACCGGGAAAGCAAAAATTATGGTGAACACCGTGACAGTAAATGAAATTAATAACGAGCGTGTAAATAAAGTTTGGAAAACGGGTTCAAACCAAGCCTGTTTATAATTTGCCAAGGTGAAAGTCTTTTTGAGAACCAAATAATCTTGTGTCCAGAAACTTAATGCAAACATTGTTGCAAGAGGAACCGCAAGGAGCAGCAGTGAAAATATAAATGGCAAGCCAAGAAGGCGCCATCCCTTTTTATCCTGCTCTGAAAAACTCATTTTAAAATCATACTCTTTTCATTTCTTGATTAAAGAATTTAAACTGAGATAAACTCCCCCTTCAAAAGGCTTTTATTGACCTGCGAAAGAGATTTTTCTTTAGGTTCCTCTTGCATTGTCACTACCGGTAATAATTCCCTGAGATGATCGTGGTATGTCTTAACCCCAGACTCAAGATCCGATAAACAGATTCCTGAAAATGCAGAGGATTTGACTGCCTCTGATGACCAAACCACCAACATCTGATCTTCCTTAGCTGTATCTCTGTCAATACGTCCACTTAAGTATCTCGCTAACCTGTTTTCTCTTGTTTCTTTTTTGTGCCTAAGCACACCCCCCTGTTGGATTGTCTTATTGGCAGACATAGGATATTCATAATAATAAATCACACAATCTGGATATAGACCTAATACGAAATTAGGAAACATACCCATATACACCCAGGAACAACTTTGAAGTTTGGGAAGATTTAACCAATTGTTTTTTTCCAGAATTT
>CACKFK010000001.1 GCA_902599445.1 uncultured Alphaproteobacteria bacterium | reverse complement strand
AAAACTTATTTCAGGTAATTCTAATGTTACCCTATCTAAGGGAATTGCCAGTTGGGCGAGTTCACTTAGCAGGACACAAATAGAGCTGGTGAAAGGTCGAGTAGAACAATTTACCGACCAGGAAATTTTTGTTGAGGTGTATGAAAATGTCCGAAATGAAGACATGTTTGTAATTCAATCCACTTCAAATCCTGCAAATGATAACCTGATGGAACTTTTAATAATCACCGATGCACTAAGAAGATCTAGTGCGAAAAGAATAACTGCTGTAATTCCATATTTTGGTTATGCAAGACAGGATAGACGCACTAAAGCAAGAACCCCTATAACAGCTAAACTTGTAGCCAACCTATTGACTGGAGCCGGAATAGAACGCGTCCTCACTCTAGATTTACATTCAACACAAATACAGGGTTTTTTTGATATTCCAGTCGATAATCTTTATGCCTCCCCAATCTTTGCACTTGATATAAGCCATAATTTTAATGATCCAGACATGATAACCGTAATCTCACCAGATGTGGGCGGTGTTGCCAGAGCTCGAGGATTAGCAGAAAGAATAAATGCAGACTTAGCAATCGTAGATAAAAGACGGAATCAACCAGGGGAAATAGCATCCATGTCAGTTATTGGAGAGGTAAAAAATAGAATTTGCCTAATCGTGGATGATATTTGTGATACAGCGGGAACCCTGGTTAAAGCGGCAGACCTACTAATAGAAAAAGGCGCTAGTCAAGTGCATGCCTATATTTCACATGGTGTTTTATCAGACCCTTCAATAAAGAGAATTGAAAATTCTAGCCTGAGCTCTCTTGTTGTTTCTGACTCAATAAGCATAATTTCCAAAATTAAGGATAGTAAAAAAATAAGAATCATACCAACGGCACCCTTGTTCGCACAAGCTGTCTTAAATATAGCCCATGGTAATTCAGTTTCTTCGCTTTTTGATAGCGAAAGATTGAGCCCAATTTATAAACCTTATTATCCTAAATATCACCATGAGAGAAAAAAGAAGGCCTAAATTAAATTAATTTCTCTCTCAATTCAGAATCCTTCTCTAGGGATTTCATTGATTTTAATAAAGGATAAATTATTGCTAATAGCAGTATAGCAGCAAATAAAAATGACACCCCTGGAAAATGAAAATGCCTGTCATCAATTGTACCAATCTTAAATAATAGGGTCATCATCAACGGGCTAATGACAGAAGTGATGGCATTAATACTAGAAAGTATACCTTGCAATAAGCCTTGCTTAGAATCTGAAACTTGATTGGACACAAAACTTTCAAGAGTGGGGTTCATTAGTTCTGACATTACAGCTATAGGGATCAAGGCAAAAACCATCCAGGCTGCATTAGCGAAACCGAACCCAGTCAAAGCAACAGCACCTACGACTAAAGAGAAAAACACTACTTTTTTAGGTCCTAGATGGTTAACGAACTTCATACGGATAACAAAACCTTGAACAAAAGCCACACCTAATCCATAACAAGCTAAGGAACCTCCTATTAAGCCAGGACCCCAGTTAAAAACCTCTTTACTCCAAAAGCTCCAAATTGCTGGATATACCCAATGAGCAACACTTATAACGAAAAAACACAGAAACATTATTCTTAAATCTCGGAATATAAAAGCTTTCGCTAATGAAGCAAAAGGATTCAAGTCCTTAAGTCTAAATTTTCTTCTTTTTCCAGAATTAAGTGACTCTGGTAGATAGAAGAAACAAAGTAGAAAAGTAAAAAAAGATAGTCCAGCAGAGAAAAAAAATGGCAACCGAAAATTAATCTCACCTAAGATACCACCCAGGAATGGCCCAAGAACAAATCCTACACCAAATGCCGCCCCAACTAAACCAAAATTCTTTGCTTTATCTTCTGAGGTAGATATATCAGCTAAGTAAGCAAAGGCAGTTGGGACGGTTCCGCCCGCAACCCCACCAACCATTCTGCCAATTATAAAAACCCAAAGAACAGAAGCAAAGCCTAATATTAGGTAGTCTATAGCCATTAAAACCAATGCCGTCAGAATGATCGGTCGACGACCAAAGGTATCAGACAAATTTCCGATAATTGGAGAAAATAAAAATTGCATCAGGGCATACGAAGCATATAGGATTCCACCCCATACCGCCGCATCAGATATCGTCAATTTACCGACTAGACGGAGAATATCAGGCATTATTGGGAAAATGATCATAAGACCAATGATGTCTAAGACAACTGTAACGAAAATAAAAAAAGCTGCTCTATTAGCTCCAAACACGCTACTTTTATAACTGATCTTTAATTGATGTTAAATCATTCAATTTCTTAGATAAGACACATTTTTGGAGATCTAAAGCATGTTTCAATGACCGCTCTGTCTTTTCTATTAGTTCTGCTATGATCTCCACCGAAACCTCTGATCCCAAAGTAGCCTTTTCAGCGAGCAAAATGACTTCCTTCTGGGAGATTTCTACAAATCCGCCCGCCAAAAAATAAATTTCTGACTTTCCAGAGTCTTTGACTTCTAAATACCCTGGTCTGATAGCCGTTGCGAGAGCTGAATGATTAGCAAAAATGGTCATGTCACCTTCCACTCCAGGAATACAAACAGAATCAATCTCTCCTGAAATTAGGACTTTTTCCGGCGTAACCAACTCAAAATTAAATCTATCTTCGGCCATGATTAGCCCTCTAAGCTACTTTAGTTGCCATTTTCTCAGCCTTAGAAAGAACTTCGTCAATTCCTCCCACCATATAGAAAGCTGCCTCAGGTAGATGGTCGAATTCACCAGCAACCACCCGCTTAAAGCTATCTATAGTAACTTCTAGCGGCACCTGAACTCCATCAGAACCTGTGAAAACCTTTGCCACATCAAAAGGCTGGGACAAAAACCTCTGAATTTTTCTTGCTCTGGCAACAGTCAACTTATCCTCTTCTGAAAGCTCATCCATTCCTAAAATAGCAATGATATCCTGGAGAGATTTGTACCTTTGTAAAATACCCTGCACATCCCGTGCAACTTGGTAATGTTCTTCACCCACAATCAATGGATCCATTAATCGGCTATTAGAGTCTAAAGGGTCTACGGCGGGATATATACCCAATTCGGAAATTGCCCTACTTAAAACAGTCGTGGCATCCAGGTGAGCAAAAGAAGTGGCGGGAGCAGGATCAGTTAAATCATCTGCAGGGACATAAATAGCCTGAACAGATGTGATCGAGCCTGCCTTGGTCGACGTAATTCTTTCTTGGAGTGCGCCCATATCAGTTGCAAGAGTTGGTTGATAACCCACCGCTGAAGGTATTCTTCCTAGAAGGGCAGAAACTTCTGAACCTGCTTGAGTAAAACGAAAAATATTATCCACAAAAAACAAAACATCAGTGCCCGACTGATCCCTAAACTGTTCTGCTAAAGTTAACCCTGTTAATCCAACTCTAGCACGAGCACCCGGCGGTTCATTCATTTGGCCATAAACTAATGCAACCTTGGAATCTTCAAGTTTCTCAGGATTTATGACACCCGATTCGATCATTTCATGGTAAAGATCATTACCTTCCCGCGTTCTCTCACCAACCCCAGCAAAAACAGAAAAACCTGAGTGCACCTTTGCTATATTATTGATCAGCTCCATAATTAAGACTGTTTTACCAACCCCGGCACCACCAAAAAGACCAACTTTTCCACCTTTTGAGTATGGGGCCAAAAGGTCTATGACCTTTATCCCTGTTACCAATATCTCCGTGTCAGTGGCTTGTTCGGAAAACTCTGGAGCTGGTTGATGGATCGGTCTCAATTCCTCAGCCTTAATCACACCTTTTTCATCAACCGGTTCTCCAACTACGTTTAATATTCTTCCCAGCGTTGGATTTCCCACAGGGACTGATATCGGAGCCCCAGTATCTTCTACCTCAGATCCCCTTACTAAACCTTCACTACTGTCCATAGCTATTGTTCTGACAGTATTTTCCCCTAAGTGCTGCGCCACTTCCAGAATGAGTCTATGACCTTCATTCTCCGTCTCTAACGCGTTAAGTATTTCTGGAAGATGACTGTCAAATTGAACGTCTACGACTGCTCCCATTACCTGAGTAATTTTTCCTTTTGCCCTTGCCATCTTTTTCTCCATTCTTTTTTAAAGTGCTTCTGCACCGGAAATAATTTCTATTAATTCGTTCGTAATTGCTGCTTGACGAGATCTGTTAAACTGTATAGTTAGCTTGTCAATCATTTCGCCTGCATTTCTAGTGGCATTGTCCATAGCAGACATTCTTGCTCCTTGCTCCGACGCCCCATTTTCTAAGAGTGCCGTAAAAATCTTGGTGGTTATAGCTTTGGGCAATAAATCTTCTATGATTTCCTGTTCATCAGGTTCATAAACATAACTCAGCTCTTCAGCCATATCATTTGTATAATCTTCAGTATTACCTTCAACTGGTATCAATTGCTGAGCTTTTGGGACTTGTGAGATAACTGACTCAAATTGATTATAGAAAACAATTGCAACGTCAAATTCTTTTTTTGCGAATTTTTCTAAGATATTTTCTGATATTAGAGCTGCTTCCTCATATGTCATCTTTTTGATTGTTGAGAGATCAACATGATCAATCATCGAATCACCAAATTCCCGTTTCAGTTGTTCTCGACCTTTTTTGCCTATAGTCAATATTTCCACACCCTTCCCACGTGCTAGCAGATCAGTAATATGACTTTTTGCTAACCTAACTATCGAGGAATTGAAGGCTCCACAAAGCCCTCTCTCCGAAGT
This sequence comes from uncultured Alphaproteobacteria bacterium, assembly GCA_902599445.1. GTDB lineage: Bacteria > Pseudomonadota > Alphaproteobacteria > Rhodobacterales > Rhodobacteraceae > CACIIZ01. Next base: position 113,495 of record CACKFK010000001.1, on the reverse strand, counting down.
AGCCACAATGACAAGATATTTCTCACTCTTCCCGTTTCCAATTAGCAATGGTGAGTCCGCCGACGAATGAGAGCTTGGCCCAGCAAGCTTGTTTAAGACTTTAGTCATCCTATTAGCATAAGGACGGGCTTCTTCTGCTGCCTCTTGTGCTTTTCTAAGTTTTGCCGCAGCAACCATCTGCATTGCCTTCGTTATCTTACGTGTAGACTTTACGCTTTCTATTCGGATTTTAAGATCTTTCAGATTAGGCATATTAAATCTCCAAATGAGAAACCTTACTCCCAGTTAGGAGAACTTATTTTTGAAACCTTCGATTGAATCCTTAATAGAGACTTCTAAATCTCCATCAACTTTCCTGTCATTATTTGTAAGATCCAACAGTAACTCCTCGCAATTGCTTCGAAGGTGAGCCACAAGACCTTTCTCAAATCTAGTTACATCTCCTACATTGATGTCGTCTAAATAACCTGCAGTACCTGCATAAATTACAATTACTTGCTCAGCACTAGTCAGTGGAGAATATTGTGCCTGCTTCAACAGTTCAGTTAACCGAGAACCCCTATTTAGCAATGCTTGAGTTGATGCATCGAGATCTGACCCAAATTGGGCAAAAGCTGCCATTTCTCGGTATTGCGCCAATTCCAGCTTAATTGAACCTGCCACAGACTTCATGGCTTTTGTTTGTGCGGAAGACCCCACCCTAGAAACTGACAATCCTGTATTCACGGCAGGTCTAATGCCCTGGTAAAATAATTCAGTTTCCAAAAATATTTGACCATCGGTAATAGAAATCACGTTAGTGGGGATAAAGGCTGAAACATCTCCTCCTTGGGTTTCAATTATTGGTAAAGCTGTTAGGGAACCCGCACCATGATCGTCGTTTAACTTAGCAGAACGTTCCAACAATCTTGAGTGCAAATAAAAAACATCCCCAGGATAAGCTTCCCGACCTGGTGGACGTCTTAAGAGTAGAGACATTTGCCTATATGCCACCGCTTGCTTAGACAAATCATCATATATTATTAATGCGTGGCGACCATTATCTCTAAAATGTTCTGCCATTGAGGTAGCCGCATACGGTGCCAGAAACTGCATAGGGGCGGGATCAGAAGCAGTTGCTGCCACAACTATAGTGTATTCTAGAGCACCACTCTCCTCTAATTTTTTCACAAGTTGTGCAACTGTTGATCTTTTTTGCCCTATTGCAACATATACACAGTATAATTTCTTACTTTCATCTTTCCCGGCTGCCTCATTATAGGTTTTTTGATTAAGAATTGCATCTAAAGCCACCGCAGTTTTTCCTGTTTGGCGATCGCCAATAATTAATTCCCTTTGACCCCGACCTATTGGAATAAGGGAATCTACTGACTTCAACCCCGTTGCCATTGGTTCATGAACTGATTTTCGTGGTATAATTCCAGGCGCCTTAACATCAGCTACCGATCTTTTTGCTGTCTTTATGGGGCCTTTCCCATCTAACGGATTGCCTAAACCGTCTACTACTCTTCCAAGAAGTTCATCCCCGATAGGCACATCAACAATGGACTCCGTTCTTTTGACAAGATCACCTTCCTTTATATCCCGATCAGAGCCAAAGATCACTACCCCCACATTATCTATCTCTAAGTTGAGTGCCATGCCCCTTATGTTACCAGGGAACTCGACCATCTCTCCAGCTTGTACATTTTCCAAACCAAAAACTCTAGCTATTCCATCTCCTACTGATAATACTCGGCCTACCTCGGCCACTTCAGTTTCTTTCCCAAAATTCTTAATCTGCTCTTTTAATATTGCAGATATTTCTGCTGCTTGGATGCTCATTATCCAACCTCTTTCAAATTATTTCTAAGTTTAACCATTTTTGCTCTTATCGAGGCATCTATCATCTTGGATCCTATTTTCACTATCAGTCCTCCCAAAAGCCCTGGATCACAGTTTGCTTTAATAACTATTTCCTTGTCAATATGGGTGTTAATAGTTTTCTTTATCTTCGTCAGCAAAGCATCAGTTAACTCCGATGCACTAAAGACCTCGACTATGATTTCATTTCTATGCTGTCTACATAACAACTTGAAGTGCATTATCATTTCTCTCAAAGCGAACAATCTTCTCTTAGCTGCCATTAGTAATACAGTACTTACAACATCAGCTGATAAATTAAGTTTTTTGCCGACATTCTTCATGACATTCATCTGTATATCTCTGGAATAAAGTGGGGATTTTATAAATGATGACAAGTTTTTGTCTGCCTTTAGAGGCTTCAAAAGTTTGTCTAGATCCTCCTCGTACTTTTCAATAGATTTTGTTTCTTTGGCCAAATTGAACAAAGCGTTTGCATATCTGTATGCAGCGTCCATTGTTAAGGAAGAGTCTTTACCCAACTTAATATCTCCAAGCCCTAGCCAATATAGCTAGTTGTTAATAATCTGACCTCCAACAAAAGAATAGCCAGACTATAAAAGGTGATACCAGAGCGATTACCTCCATGCAAGTATAGTATTAGAAGAAATATAATTTTTTTTATCGGTTTCTAGATTCTTAAATTTGATCTTAATGCCCTATCATATATTGCCTCTGATTATATTCTCTTTCTCATACGTACACCCATCATTTGGCAATGGTTTTGGTTTAGGGTCTATTAACCCATCAAGAATACTAAGGGGAACCTTGATCGAGTCACTTATCTTAAGAGGGGTAGGGGCATGAATTTGCTTCTTGGCTAACATGATTATTACTCCACCCATTACTCTGGTAGCGTATTTCATACCAATTCTTTCTAACAATGCAGAGGACTTTATAAAAAAACTTCTGGTAGAGGGGGGCATGAATAGCGAAGCAGAGGTTCGTATAATCTCAAATCTATTAACCTCTAACAATCGGGCTAACTGCAACAAACTATAAGGTTTTCCATGGCCAAATGGAGTCAAATCAGATCTTGCCCAAAAACCAGTCCTATTCGGTACTACCACTAGTAAATAACCCTCAGGCACTAATACCCGCCATACCTCATCGAGAAGCTGTTGCGGTTTTTCGCAAGTTTCTAGACCATGCACCATCATTACAATGTCAGCCTTTTCTGACTCTAAAGGCCACTGATCCTGTCCAATTAAAATTGATCTATTAGGAACATTTGGCGGCCACGTAACTACCCCTTGCTGCTCAGGCATTAGGCATATTGAGCATGACGAGGAATGGATTAATGTTTCAATAAATGGCGTCGTATAACCATATCCGACTAATAATTCTCTTTCTATGTTCTTTACCATTAGACTATCCATCATTTTTATAGAATCATTAATGAACCGGGTGGTGATAGAACCTAGTTCTGTCTTTGAATAAAAATTCTGAATTTCTGAGACTGCTAAATGCACCTCACACCCCGTTTTGAAGACATCCAAATATATTTACTATTTGGCTTTACCCTATAAAAATTTATATTAATAGATATCATATTTTCACTTATACTGAGAGGAAAATAAATTGACTATAGAGATTACGACAGTACCATGTCTTGCCGATAATTATGCTTACCTAATTCATAACCATACTGAAAACACCACCTGCTTAATCGATGCCCCAGAAGCAACGCCAATAATTGGATACTTGGAGAAGAGGGCTTGGAACCTGGACAAGATTTTTTTGACTCATCATCACTCTGACCATGTAGCAGGTTTAGGCGATTTACTTAAACGTTACTCAGCAAATGTCTCCGGTGCGACTGCCGATGTTAAAAGACTACCATCATTGGATGCAGAATTGAAAGAAAACGACAAATTTTACCTTGGGACTATAGAGTTCTCTGTCATGGAAGTTTACGGGCATACTATCGGACATATAGCACTATACTCAAAAAAAATTTCTGCTGTTTTTTCTGGTGATTCCCTGATGACACTCGGCTGCGGTAGACTTTTTGAAGGAAATCCCGGAATAATGTGGGAAACCTTGCAAAAATTTAGTCGACTACCACCTGAAACAAAAATCTATAGCGGTCATGAGTATGGAGAAAAAAATGCCAATTTTGCCATCTCGATAGACCCAGATAACAAAAAACTTCAGGACAGGGTTGCCCTAATCAAAAAGCTACGGTTGAATAATTTTCCTACGGTACCCAGCACAATAGGCGCCGAACTAGAAACCAATCCATTTTTAAGAGCAGGGAATGCTGAATTAAAAAAGTTTTTAGGACTGAGTAAAGATGAAGATGCAGCTGTTTTAGCGGAATTGCGGAGTAGACGAGATATTTTTTAGATAGCACGTATATATTGGATATATAATCGGATAACAGCAAGTTAGCGTAGCAGCAAAATTTATTGCAAACTTATTTTGAACTTGGCATCCTTTCTGCAGAAGGTTCTGACCTCTATCATGTCAAAAAAAGGGGTTTGTTAAATAAACCTATTAACTAGGTTGAAAGATTGAATAAAGTCTTTACTTGATTACTTAGAACAAAGGACATAAAAAATGGTTGCGAAGTCACATTTTCCAAAAGAATTGTTACCCATTGTGATTTTAGGTAACAACTTAGGGAATTTGTTTTATTGTAAGTCTTATAGAATTCTGACAAATATTTGATTGGTGTTAAAATGCCCTCTTTTTCCAAATCATTAGAAAACTGTATCCACTCAGCATTAGGAATTGCTAATGAGCATCAGCATGAACTGACAACCCTGGAACACTTACTTCTAGCCCTTGTGGACGAACCGGATGCATCGCAAGTGATGCGGGCTTGTAATGTTGATTTAGAGAAGCTCCGTAAATTGGTCTCCGATTTTATAAAAAATGAATTAGGAAACCTGGTTAGCCAAGTTGAAGGAACAGAATCGGTTCCAACAACTGGTTTTCAGAGGGTAATACAGAGGGCAGCTATACATGTGCAAAGTTCTGGAAGAAACGAAGTCACTGGTGCTAATGTTCTAGTTGCAATATTTGCAGAAAGGGAAAGTAATGCGGCTTTTTTCCTCCAAGAACAAGAAATGACGAGATACGACGCCGTTAATTTTATAGCTCATGGCGTAGCAAAAAATCCAGATTTTTCGGAAGATAGAAGAATTTCTGGAACTACTGATGAAATTGAGGAAACAACTGAAGAAGAAAAACCAGAAAAAGAGTCGGCCTTATCAAAATATTGCATCAATTTGAACGAGAATGCCCAACAAGGTAAAATCGATCCGCTAATTGGGCGAGATAAAGAAATAGAGAGGTGTATCCAAGTTCTTTGTCGCCGTAGAAAAAATAACCCAATACTTGTAGGAGATCCAGGCGTCGGGAAAACTGCAATAGCAGAAGGTTTAGCGAGAAAAATCGTACATAAGGAAACACCAAAAGTTCTATCGCAAGCAACGATTTTCTCTTTGGATATGGGAGCTCTATTAGCAGGGACAAGATATAGAGGTGATTTTGAGGAAAGACTCAAGAATGTTCTCAAAGAATTAGAAGAACATCCAAATGCAATTTTCTTCATCGATGAGATCCATACGGTGATTGGTGCTGGTGCTACTACCGGGGGTGCCATGGATGCATCAAATTTACTCAAACCTTCTTTGCAATCCGGAAATCTTAAATGTATGGGATCAACGACGTACAAGGAATACAGGCAACATTTTGAAAAAGATCGAGCCCTCGCAAGAAGATTTCAGAAAATTGATGTAGACGAACCTTCACCAGAACAAGCTATTGATATACTTCATGGCTTGAAGCAATACTTCGAAGAACATCACGATACTCGATATACAGCCGAAGCTATTAAGGCCTCGATTGACCTTTCCATAAAATATATTCATGACAGAAAACTCCCAGATAAAGCTATAGATGTAATAGACGAGGCTGGCGCAGCGCAAATGTTGCAACCCGAGAGAAAGAGAAAAAAGACAATCGGTGTCAAAGAAATTGAAACTGTTGTTGCAAAAATTGCTAGAATCCCACCCAAGAGTGTTTCAAAAACAGATGCTGAAATGTTGGGTAATCTTGATAATTCTTTGAAGCGAGTAGTTTTTGGACAAGATAAGGCTATCGACGCTCTAACCTCAGCTATTAAACTAGCAAGAGCAGGACTCAGAGAGCCGGAAAAACCTATTGGTAACTACCTTTTTTCTGGACCAACGGGAGTAGGAAAGACGGAAGTTGCCAGACAATTAGCAGATTGCCTTGGAATAGAACTTATCAGGTTTGACATGTCCGAATATATGGAAAAACATGCCGTTTCAAGACTAATTGGAGCTCCTCCAGGATATGTTGGCTTTGATCAAGGTGGAGTTCTTACGGACAAAGTGGATCAACATCCACACTCAATTTTACTATTGGATGAGATAGAAAAGGCGCACCCCGATATCTTTAATATATTACTCCAAGTAATGGATCATGGTAAGCTAACTGATCATAATGGAAGGTCTGTAGATTTTAGGAATGTTGTTTTGATAATGACTTCAAACGCCGGAGCAATAGAGCAAGCAAGTTCAGCGATGGGATTTGGGAGAGATAGAAGGGAAGGAGAAGATACAAAGGCTATTGAGAAAACTTTTAGTCCTGAATTCCGTAATAGACTTGATGCGGTAATTAGCTTTTCACCATTATCAAAACCAGTAATAATGAGGGTTGTCGAAAAATTTATTCTCCAGCTGGAAGCGCAACTTATGGACAAGAATGTTACACTTGATTTGAGTATCAAGGCCTCAGAATGGTTAGCGAGCAATGGCTATGATGAGAAAATGGGGGCACGTCCTCTCTCTAGATTGATACAAGATTCCATAAAAAAACCACTTGCCGAAGATTTGTTGTTTGGAAAACTTACAAAAGGCGGTTTGGTAAAGGTCTGTATCAAGAATGATGCGATTCATTTAGACATCTCTCCACTGGAAAAACCAAGACTTTCTTCCAACAAACCACCGCCCCTACTGACAGCAAAGTAGCTTCTAAATCTCAACCCTTTAAGTAATCTACCTCTCCGTAAGCTTTATTTCTATTCTACGGTTCCGAGCTAATGCTTCCTCTGTATTGCCTAGATCAATAGGCTGAAACTCACCAAATCCGGTGGCAGCAAATCTTCTTGCGGGCAGGTTTTCCTCATTAACAAAATATCTTACCACAGACAACGCTCTCGCTTGGCTTAATTCCCAATTGTCTTTGAAGTTAACTTCAGATAAGAACTTTGTCCTATCTGTGTGTCCGTCTACTCTGAGGATCCAATCTATATTATCTGGTATATCTTTCAGAATTTTCTTGATAACAATAGCTATCTGTGCCAACTCGTTCTTTCCTTTTATTTCAAGCTCATGAGAGCCACTGTTGAATAAGATTTCAGAAGGAAGCAAGAATCGGTCTCCAACAATTTCAACACTCTTGTTGGTTCCCAGTATCTTTCGCAAATTACCAAAAAATTCTGACCTATAATTCTTGAGTTCCCTAGCCTCAGCCTCCAATTTTTCTAGTTTTTCGGCTTCCAACTGGGCAATCTTTTTTTGTTCTAAAACAACTTGAGCTAAGGCGGCATTTAAACGACTGCCCAAGTTTTCAACTTGGGCCTTTGTTTCAGAGTCTTTTTGTTCATAATTTTCCAAAAGGGCTTGTAATTCATTCAACTGATTCGCCAAAGACAGTGTTTCCTTATTTAAATTTTTAATACGAGTAAGGGAAATTTTATTCTCAGTTTCAGTAGCTAAAACTTGAGATCGAAGCTGAGAAATAGCCAGTTCCCTAATGTTTAAAAGATCAGAAGTTCTTACTAACTGAGCTTTGGTTAGATTATTTTCTCTAAGTAAATCAATGTTATGCTTCTTCATTATTTTTGTTGCCGCCTCGGATGCAGCTATCAAGTTCAGATTATCTAGTGCCCTCTTTCTTTCTTCTTCAAGTGAAAGCGTTGCTAACTCCAACTCCTCTCGTGATTCTGTCAACCTGTCTCGCAATTTTTTTATGGCTAATTTTTCAACCAATAACTTTCTTTCAAAGTCATTTAATTTTATTTCTGAATCTACTAGTTGCTCCTTCAACTTCTCCTTTGCAATCTTTTCTAGTAGGAGCTCTTTCTGGCTATTTGTTAGGACTTTATCTTTATTCTCTAAATCTTTTTCCAGGACAATTATTTTCTTAGAGGCATCATTGACCAATTCTGCCTTAGCAAATACCTGTTTTCTTAAATTTTCTATGGCTGCTTGCCTAATTAGACTTTCCCTTTGAGATGAAGTAAGACTTTCTTTTGTTTTTTCTAAATTTTCATAAGCTAACACTAAGGCTAAATCCTTTTGATCTAAATTGGTTTGAAGGCCCTTTTTTTCTTTTTCCAGTGTATTCAGATTTAACGTTAAACCTTTAACCATTGCCTCCAAGGCTTCTCTCTTGGCCGCAGCTAAACGGGCGGTTTCTTTTCGCTTATCAATTTCGTCTCTTGCAGATGCTAGGGCTAACCTCGAAGCCTCCAGTCGTGAAACTTCTTTTGTTAATCGATTATCTTTTTGCTCTATTTGAGTGAGTAACTGGGTCCTCCTAGCTATAAGGCTTGCTACTCTGACTTCAAAATCAGATATTCTAACATTAGCTAAATCTAAATTCTTAAGTGCATGCTTAAGCCTTTGAGATCTATTGATAGTTTTTTCTCTCTGAATTTCTAATTCTTGTTTAATAAGTAAATTGGAAGCGTTTAGTACTTCATATTGTTCTTTCTGCCCTTGTAAGTCGGAAATCAACTGCATAACTTCGGCCTCCAATTTGGTCAGTTCTGTTTCTTGGCCAGAAATTTTTTCCCTAAACACCGTTTGAATAATCATGAATATAGACAAGACAAACATAAGAACAAGTAAGAGTGCTGTCATAGCATCAACAAAACCAGGCCAAATGTTTGTTGTAAATCTACTACCGGACCGACGTAATAATGCCATGGCTTAAGCTATTCTTTTCATTTTTTTTCGTCGGCATTCGCCAATTTCAAAATTGCATTAGATAAGATTGTGAGGTCTTCACGTAATTCAGTTAGGCTTTCCTGACGCCCAGAGGCTAACTCGTCAAAAATCTTAGCCAACTGCACATCCATGTTCCTAACCCTAGCCCTAAATTCAGTATCCGAATTATTTTCAATTTCTATATAATTTCTAATCAAACTCACTAGATTTTCTTGATTTTGAACTAGCGAATCTAAATTAATTGTCTCATCTTTTCGCTGACTCAAGGAGTCACGCCCTTTTGTTCCAAGATTTGAAATTCTGGCTTCTATTGTCTTGATTAATTCAACTATCTTAATTTGGGTGTTGATTGCCTGACCCTCATGGTTTTCCAATAACTCGACTAAGTAGTCTATTTTCTTATTAAAAAACATTTCTGGGTATTTTGAGCCTACGAGTTCGTTTGTGGCTTGATCGGATTCAGACAAATTTTGTCCTATCTTACTTATGGAGGAAAGCCACTCTTCAAGCTCCATATAAAAACGATTCTGACCATGACCTGCGAATAGTTCGAGAAGTCCGACCACCAAGCTCCCTGCTAGACCTAATAAAGAAGAAGCAAACGCGGTTCCCATTCCTCCTAATTGTGACTCCAATCCGATCATCAAACCTTCAAAAGCATCTAACCCGGTTTGACCTTCTTTTGGTGCAAGAGATTTAATTGTTTCAACTACAGCTGGGACTGTAGTTGCGAGCCCATAAAAGGTCCCTAACAACCCCAAGAAGATTAGTAGATTAACTATATACCTAGTAATATCCCTGACTTCATCCAACCTGGTCGCCACCGAATCCAGTATTGACCTTGCCGACAAGGCATTAATATTTATTCGTGATTTCTTATCACGCAACAAAGCTTCTAGAGATGCTAAAATTCTGGGTGGCTTTGCAAATTCATGGCCTGGTCGATCAGAAACAAAACCTTCAATCCAGTAAACTGAACTAACCAAAATATACACCTGCCAAAAACAAGCCAAGACACCTAAAAGAAAAACACTTAAAATAAACCCATTTAAATAAGGAGATGATAAGAAAATTGGGGCAACAGCCGGAAATAGTAAATAGGCTACGAACAAAACCGCAATTAAGACAAAAATCATAAGGCCGGTTTGTCTTGTGGGTTGACTAAATTCAAAGGTCCTCTGATCTTTCAAACTACCCCCTTAAAAAAATACTAGGTATCTCAATTAGGCTACACCAATAAGTTTCAATAATTGAAGATTCTAATACATTATATTAAAAAAACATATCTGTATTTACCGTGCAATTATTTTGAGCGTGATTTAACTATCTTTTAACTCGTAAAAAGTCCTCAAAATTGAAAACTCAAAAGCTGTTATGTTAAAATACTCGATTTGGATAGTTTTGTTACTCACAATCTCTGGAATAATCTTTTGGAGAGAAAAGGCGTCTATTCAAGAAAACGTAATAATCGAACAGTTAGATATGAATTCAAAAATGGATTTTAACATCAGCTACACTCTGAATACTAGGGGATTTCCGAATAGGGTAGATACAGAAATTAAAAACCTGAAAATTAAAGAGAGGGATACTGGGAACGAATTTGCTGCAAATAAAATTCTAGTTATGTCCTTGATATATGATTCTGATAAAACCATTCTGAGCATCGCCCCGCCACTACGACTAGTGATCAATGATAACACACTGGAAATCCCAAGCGGCAAATTACAAGTTAGCATCTCTATAGAAAAGCAAAAAAATGCCCCCACCTTTACACTCCATGGAAAAAATCTAATTGCCCAGATAGATGGTGAAGATTTGATGACCGTCAAGAATTTAATATTTTCTACAAGATTTGCAGAAGGTCTACTTTCTAAACATCGGGAAATATTTATAAAGATTCATGACCTCTATCTCACTCGTTTAGGCCGTGATGTCAGAAATAAGACCAAGATCTTGGCCTTCGATTTTAATTTTTCAAATTTTCCCATTGGAGAATTAACTCTAACTACAGTTCCATTTCTAGAGAAAACAATAAGTGAATCGGTATTTACTACCACCGGAACTTTAGAGATTATCAATACCAATCTTGACCTAAAGAACGACCTTCGTTTTTTGCCCCTAAAATTCAAAGAATTTCTTATATCTTCTCAAACGCATCGCTAAACAAGGTTAAAAAATTGCCTGGAAAAGTCAGATTTACATTTCAGCAAGGATGTCTCACCCACTTTTTCTACCAAAATCTGGTTCAGATGTGTCTTGACCTGCTTCGATAATATTCCTTCGGACCTTACGTGTCCTTTCGAAGTATTTTTGTAAAAATTCACCGTCTTGTCGCCTAATGGCACCCTGTAATGAGAATAATTCCTCAGTAAATCGACCTAAGATTTCTAAGGATGCCTCTTTATTATTAATGAAAATATCTCGCCACATTATTGGATCAGAAGCAGCCAACCTAGTAAAATCACGAAATCCAGCCGCAGAATAATTTATGACCTCTGATTTAGTCACCTTTGAAAACTCATCGGCTACACCCACCATTGTGAAAGCTATTAAGTGAGGGGCGTGAGAGGTTACAGACAAAACCAAGTCATGATGGTTAGCGTCCATTTCTTGAACCTGGGCACCTAATGATTGCCAGAATTTTTTTACTTTCCTCGTTGCCTCAATAGGTGTTTGAGGTGTTGGGGTTAGTATGCACCAACGATCAACAAATAACTCTGCAAATCCGGCTTCTGGACCAGAATTTTCCGTACCAGCAATAGGATGAGCAGGGACAAAAGAGACATCTTTGGGGATCAAAGGCTTTATTGCTTTTATAACATTCGATTTTACCGAACCCACATCAGTTACGACCACACCTTGTGCGAGGTGGGGTGCGGCCATCTTCATTGTATCTTTCATTGCCCCAACAGGCACACACATGATAACCAAGTCTGTTCCATCGACACAACTTGAAACAGAGTCAAATACTTGGCAGAAGCCAATTTCCCTGGCCTTGTTGCGAGTGCTTTCAGACCTGGAAAAACCATTTATTTTTATTGATGGATTGTTCTTTCTTAAAGTCAAAGCGATAGAGGATGCTATTAACCCCAACCCTAACAAAGCTACATGTTTAAATGGCATTTTGTGTCTCTATGGCATAATTCATCTGCTCTCTCAATCTAATACAAGGCATTTGTTTACAACCTCAATAGCTTTCGGTTTGGGGCTGAAAGGGTTTTCATTTGAGTTTAACTTCACAAAAAAGTGATCATCTTCTATTAGTTTTTCACCACCTTTACAAATAGGGGTATCAGAAAAATAGAAGTTCGGCTGTATTTTGAATTCTTTTTTTCTCATGACTCACCCACGTCGATTAAAAATACTCGATTAGCTCTATATGACCTTTTAAAAGAAAATGAAATATATAATTCCTTTAAAAGTCCCTTAGTAGAAATTTATTGGGTCGACATCGATAATCAGGTTTATTGTTCTCTGTAATTTTTTTTTCACCAAAATATTCTTCAACAATGATTGAATTGGAACCATCTTAGGAGCCTTAATTAAGATTCTAACTCGGTATTTTTTTCGTATTTTCGATATTCTTGCATCAGCCGGTCCATATATCTCCACATCATACTTCTGCAAGGAAAAAATTTCTTTAGTGAGATCCTTGGCAAATTTCATTGCCACTCCATGAACAGAACTTGAAATAATCAAGGCCACCATTCTTCCAAAGGGAGGTACTCTGGCTAATTCCCTTAAATTCTTTTGCTCAGTCATAAATATTTCATCATCATAAGCACAAAGGGTTTTCATAACAGGATCTTCTGGAAAGTAGGTTTGGATATAAGCCTCCCCAGAAATTTCAAACCTGCCTGCCCGTCCAATAACCTGTCTCAAAAGCTGAAAAGTATTTTCCGCTGCTCGAATGTCACCCCCCTTAAGAGCCAGATCAACGTCGAGAACTCCTACAAAACTTAAGAATGGAAAGTTGTGACCTTTCGATATTAACTGTGTTCCAATTATTATATCAACTTCTCCATTTGTAATTCTTCCAAAACATTCTTTCAAATCTTCCAGGGAGTTATAGTGATCAGAGGAAAGTAGCTCAATACGTGCATTGGGAAACAATGATCTTACTTCTTCCTCTATTCTTTCTATGCCTGGACCTATTGGTACGTAACTAGATTCATTTCGACATGAAGGACAAAACTTAGGTAATTGATATCTTGCCCCACAGAGGTGACAAAGAAGGGCTTGAAACAGTTTGTGTTCGGCCAGTTTTGCATCACAACTCTTACATGTTAATGTTTCAAAGCAACTCTCACAAATAAGTACTGGCGTGTATCCTCGCCGATTAAGAAATAGCAATGATTGCTGTTTTCTCTCAATTTGCCAACTAACCCTTTCAATTATTTCTTTTGAAAGCCACTTATTCCTTTCAAGGCTATTTACTCTCAAATCTACCAAGCTGACCTTAGGTAAGGTTGCATTCCCAAATCTTTCTGGGAGAACCTCACCATGATATTTCATTTCAAGCACATTTACCCAAGTTTCCAGGCTAGGTGTTGCTGATACTAAAATGACAGCCGCATCAGAATAGAGGCCTTTAAGAACAGCCATGTCTCTACCATGATACCGTAGACCTTCCTCTTGTTTATATGAAGAATCATGCTCCTCATCGACTATTACTAAACCCAGGTCATGAAAAGGTAAGAAAACTGCCGAACGAGCTCCAAAAATTATCTTCAACGAGCCATCAAGGACAGATTTAAGGATCCTTCTCTTCTCTTTTTTTGAGATTGTAGAATGCCACTCTGCAAAACCAAATTTAAATCTATTTTGCAACCTTTCAACAAATGTTGTTGAAAGACTAATTTCGGGGAAAAGTACGAGGACTTGCCGTCCCAGTAATATTGCCTCTGCTATTGCATCCATATATACTTCGGTTTTGCCTGATCCTGTTACTCCTTTCAACAGTGTAGTTGAATAAGATTCAGACTTTACTTTTGAACGTAAATTCTCAGAAACCTTTTTCTGGTGCTTGGACAAAGTAGTACTAAATGTCGCTTGGATAGCTGCAAAACTGTCATTTATCGGGACTGAAATTTTTTTTATGTACCCTTTCTTCTCCAAACCCCTTATTACAGCTTCGCTCACCTTAGATTTACTTATTAATTCCGACTTACCTATTGGCTCCTTTCGTTTAGAAGACAGAATATCTAATACTCTTTTCCTTTGAGGAGTAAGTTTTTCAATTTTTTCAGATCCAAAAACATAAAAATAATTATAATAAGATTTCTCTAAATTTAAGTTTGGGTTTAAACATAACCTTAAAGCAGCATTTAGTGAAAAAAGATTGTACTCACTACTCTTTTGAAGAAAGTTTCGTACTTCGCTCTTTAAGATCGGCAAATCCAATACTTTGCTAATCTTTTTCTTTTTGTAAGAAGTCTGCGAGGACTTTCCATTAGACCAAACAACTCCTAAAACAATTTTACTCCTTATAGGTACGTTTACAATACCCCCCAAGGGCACACCGCCCTTAGGGACTAAATAGTTGAGGAGTTCTTTTCCCCTTTGTGTGGTTACTACAGTTGCTGTATCACCCTCCTCTAAAAACAATGAACTACTATTTTGGAAAGATTTTCTGTCAAGCATAAAAATTAATTTCTAAAAAGCGCTATTATAAGGTAGGTTAATCACAAATAACCAAATCAATTCTCAAAATGTACAACGGAAAGAACTTGGACTGAAGGATAAATAAGCAATGGATTTTTTTTTAGATTCGGCGGAAACCCAGGAGATCTCAAAATTTCATGAATTGGGCATGATTAACGGGGTAACCACCAACCCATCATTAATATACAAGTCTAAGAAACCCTTTCGAGAATTGGTTACAGATATATGTGCAATCACAAATGGACCTGTCAGTATAGAAGTCACAGCCAGCTCAAGTGAGAAAATGGTTGAGGAAGGTTTTAAACTAGCAAAAATGGCCAGTAACGTCGTGGTGAAATTACCCATGACCTGGGAAGGCATCAAAGCATGCAAAATACTTTCAAAGAATAAAATCCCTGTAAATGTAACTTTGTGTTTTTCGTCTACACAGGCAATATTGGCAGCAAAAGCAGGGGCTACATATGTGAGTCCGTTCATAGGCCGCTTAGATGACTCAAATATTGATGGAATTGAGCTTATTCGTGAAATAAAAACAATTTATACTAATTACAACTTTACCACAAAAATCTTGTCTGCATCAGTTAGAACTAAGAATCATATTACCCAAAGTGCGATTGCAGGTGCAGATATAGCTACAATACCACCAAATCTATTTTATGATTTGGCCAACCACCATCTAACAGATAAAGGACTGGAAACTTTTAACGCTGATTGGGAAAAATCAGGTCAGAAAATACTCTGATTTTTATCAACTTAAAGCTGAAGATTTTAGAAAGAAAATGATACCTCCTAAACCAAAAATACCTGAACCATTAAGAAAAGCTATTTTCAATAATCCTGAATGGATTCTGCATGACAGTGAGCTACTGAATCACCTCATTATAACAGAAAGAAAATCTAGTTCTGACAAAGTAGTGGATATCCGGGACATTATTTTACAAAAAGCTAAATTGGAGGTCAAAAACCTTTCAAAGTCTCGTAATTCTGTTGTTTCTGCTGCATATGAAAACTTTTTAGGACTTTCAAATCTACATCGATGCATAATCAATGTTCTTGATCAAAAAACTTTGTTGGACTTGCTAGATGCCCTCGGTAAGGACATAAAGAAGATCCTACGTGCTTCGGAGATTAAGTTATGTATATATAGCAAGGCATTACCTAACCTTGATCACCCAAATTGGAAACCTCTTAGTAAGCTTGAGATGGTCAATCTGATGAGAACTGCAAAGCTATCCACGAAAAGAATTGTGTCACTACGGTCTCACCCAAAGTGTTTCTGTGAAGCTGATGGGTTGAAATCTAATGATAAAAAAAAATTTTCTGAAGCTGTACTGTCGTTAAAAACTTATATGAGAAAAGATGATCAAGCGATTTTATTAGTAGGGTCAGAGAATAAAGAAACATTTAATCAAAATAACAAAACAGATTATCTCAATATTCTAGCTAGAGTTATTTCTCATAACCTCTACCACCTCTTAGAAAAGCAAAGGTCAGTTGATGAATAAGAGAAAAGATTGTCTTTCAGAACAAGGCCGATCACTACTCGATGAATGGCGCGGATTTGCCTGTGACTTCAAAAGATACAGTTCAAATACGGTTAGATCCTATTCCAGGGACATAAGATTTTTCTTAGTTTTTGTTGAATTTCATTTAGGCAATAAAATTTCTCTTCAGTCACTCAAAAATCTTAAGCCTATTGATTTTCGCTCCTGGCTTGCTGACGAAAGAAAATTCGGTACAAGTCCAGGATCTTTAGCCAGATATGTCTCCTCAGTACGCGAATTCTACAATTGGCTCAACGAAAAAAAGAGCCTTGCAAATTTTTCTGTTTTTAGCATTCAACTACCACGCAAAAAGAAAAAGCTTCCCAGACCAATTTCAGAAGTTAACGTAATGAAATTGCTTTCCCTTACATCTGAAAATATGAGTACACCATGGCTAGCAGCTAGAAATGCTGCTGTCATGCTTCTACTATACGGTTGCGGATTAAGAATCTCAGAAGCTCTCGGCCTCAAACGAAAGAATTATCCTTTTGGTGATTTCATAAAGGTTCAGGGAAAAGGAAATAAGGAACGAATCATACCAATCATACCAATCATAAAAACATCCATAGACAAATATGTCGAGCTATGCCCATTTCACAAAACAGACTGTGAACACCTGTTCGTGGGGAAGCGGGGGAAAAAATTAAACCCCAGAATAGTCCAGCAAGAAATAAGTAATTTACGACTTCAATTAGGGTTACCGGCCACAACTACACCTCATGCCTTAAGGCATTCATTTGCAACGCATTTATTGTCTGCAGGAGGAGACCTTCGCACCATACAAGAATTACTTGGACATGTCTCTTTGACTTCAACTCAAATTTATACTGATGTTGATGAAGTAAGGTTAATGAAAGTCTATAAAGAAACCCACCCTAAAGCTTGAATTAGCATCTAATTATGATTTTTTGTCAGCTAAAATAGAAGAACATCTTGGGCAAATATTTTTACCAGCAAAGTTTTCAAAGCTACGAGAATATTTCCAACAACGGTTACATTTTTCTCCTTCAGCTTGTCTCACCTCAATATTGACCGCATATTCCTGAGACTGGCTGTCTTTTTGAAGTTCCTTACAGAGATTAATTTCCAAATCAGAAGTTATACAAATTTCACTAAAATCCACTGACTCTATGATTTTCAATATATGCTTGTCTTTAATACTAATGATAACAAAAGCCTCCAAACTGGACCGAATTCTTTTCTCTTGTCTTTCCAGCTCTATTGCTGCAGTTACCAACCCTCGTAAGTTCCTGATTATTTCCCACTTTTTCTCTAAATCCTGATCCAACCAGGCTAAAGGAGTTTTTGGAAAATCTTCTAGGTGAATAGATTTTTCATCACTTGGGAAGCGACTAAGCCAGACTTCCTCCATTGTAAACGGAAGAATAGGGGCAAACCAGGTCACAAGTCGTCTAAAAACAAGATCTAAAGTGTATATAGAGGCAATTCTTATTGGCGATTTTACAGGTTCACAATACAAAGAATCCTTTCGGATATCAAAATAAAATGAGGAGAGGTCAACCGTACAAAACTGAAAAAGCTGTTGAAAGACAAGCTGAAAAGAATATGTCTTATAACCGTTTCTTACTAAGGCATCTAAATGATGCAGCCTATGCAAAACCCATTTTTCAAGTTCTGGTAGATCAGAGAACATTACTGAAGGTACTTGTGTCGATTGTCCCAACGATCCTAACATGAACCGCATGGTATTTCTTAATCTTCTATAACTATCTGCAACGCCTTTCAAAATCTCAGGACCTATTCGAAGGTCACTAGTATAATCTGATTGAGCAACCCACAACCTCAAAATATCCGCGCCATATTGACTAATCACTTCTTCTGGACTGACAGTATTGCCCAGAGACTTTGACATTTTCATGCCCTTCTCATCCAAAGTAAAGCCATGGGTTAAAACACCGTGGTA
Organism: uncultured Alphaproteobacteria bacterium; assembly: GCA_902599445.1. Classification (GTDB taxonomy): domain Bacteria; phylum Pseudomonadota; class Alphaproteobacteria; order Rhodobacterales; family Rhodobacteraceae; genus CACIIZ01. The sequence continues at coordinate 95,469 of CACKFK010000001.1, read as the reverse complement.
AGGTGCTCTCCCTTCTGTGCCGCACGCCTGAAGCAAAGAAGAATGAAACCAACCTCGGTGCTGATCTGTTCCTTCTAAGTATAAATCAGCGGGCCATTTTCCATCTTCACGGTCTTTTAAAACAAAAGAATGGGTAGAACCAGAATCGAACCAGACATCTAAGATATCATCTATTTTTTTGAAATCATTGGGATCATATAAACCACCTAGAAACCTTTCTTTCGCATTAGATTCAAACCAGACGTCAGCACCTTCTAATTTAAAAGCTTGAATAATGCGCTCATTCACTTCCTCATCATCTAGTATAAAGTCTCTATCAGATGATTTTCGATCCTTTCTAATGAAACCCGTTAAAGGAACCCCCCATACTCTCTGCCTTGATAGCACCCAGTCTGGTCTAGATTCAATCATAGAATAAAGTCTATTTCTACCACTTTTGGGAACCCACTGGACTAACTCATCGATTGATTTCAAGGCGCGTTTCCTAATCGTATCACCATATTGAGATTTAGCGTCTGACATTTTTTTATCAATAGAAACAAACCATTGATTTGTATTCCTAAAAATTAATGGTGCCTTAGATCTCCAGCTATGGGGATAGGAGTGTTTCAAACGTCCTCTTGCCATTAATGCATTTGCTTCAATAAGCTTCTGAATTACTGCTTCATTTCCCTTGCCTTCCTTACCCTTTTTATTGAAGATTTCTAATCCTCCAAAAAATGGTATTCGCCTCGAAAATGAGCTGTCCTCTTCGACGTTATGTGTCAATCTATCGGTCCAACCTCTTTTCACAAATTCCTCGTAATCCTCAGCGCCATGACTAGGAGCCATATGTACAAAACCTGTACCCGTTTCCTCAGTCACAATAGAACTTTCAATCAGTGGAACCTCATAGGCCCAAAACCCGTTTGAATCGCCTAATTTATGGAATGGATGTTTAAGCTTGTTACTTTCTAGTTCTTTAGATTTTACTTCTCCTACTTTCTCTGCAACAACAACCCTAGCTTGCTTTAAACTTGAGTCTGAGAGCTTGTCAGCGAGCATAACTCGCTCACCAACCGATAACCAACATTCATCTTCTGTTTCTTTGACTTCATATAGCCCATAAGATATGCTTTTATTAAAGGACACTGCTTGGTTTGAGGGTAAAGTCCAAGGAGTGGTCGTCCAAATAACTATCGAACTGCCTTCATACTTCCCTGAGCCTATTGGAAATTTAACCCAGATTGTTTTACTGTCATGTTCTTTATATTCTATTTCTGCCTCTGCTAAGGCAGTTTTTTCTACTGGGGACCACATCACTGGTTTGGAACCTTGATAGATAGTACCGGTGGCAATGAATTTCATAAACTCAGACGCTATTTTTGCCTCTGAATTGAAATCCATCGTCTTGTAAGGATTGTCCCAATCGCCTGTTATTCCTAATCTTTGAAATTCTTTTCTTTGTATATCAACCCATTCTGACGCAAAATCTCGACATTTTTTTCTCAATTCATTGACTGGAATCTCATCCTTATTCTTGCCTTTTTTTCTGAATTCCTCTTCAATTTTCCACTCAATTGGTAGTCCGTGACAATCCCATCCAGGCACATACCTTGAATCAAAACCTAGCATTTGCTGGCTACGAACAATAAAGTCCTTTAGGATTTTGTTTAGTGCATGGCCTATATGCAAGTGTCCATTTGCATAAGGAGGGCCATCATGCAGAACAAAGGACTCTCTACCAACACCAAGTGTTCTCAATTTCTTATAAATTCCGATCTGATTCCAATGTTTTATCCATTCTGGCTCTCTTTTTGGCAAAGAAGCTCTCATAGGAAAGGCAGTATTCGGTAATAGCAAGGTATCCTTAAAGTCAAATTGTTCTTCTGACATCTTAGCTCACTCTTTCACACTAACAAACAATATTGAAGGCCTATAAATCTTTTAACTATTCATGTAAATCAATTATTGGACAGCATACAATCAAAAAATTTTCCTGGACTATGTAAGAAAGCATTTTTTGAAATTTGGGCATTAAGGATATACAAAACATATAGTATTATTTCATACGAGCAATTATGAAAGAAACCTAAAAGGAAAAATTAACTAAAAATGATGAATAGATATGCTCTTAAAATTGAATATGATGGGACCAACTATCATGGATGGCAAAAACAAAAACAGTGTAAAACTATTCAAGGGGAAATAGAATTAGCGTTTTCAAAGTTTCTGGGTCACCCAGTAAATATTTCTGGGTCTGGCAGAACTGATACTGGGGTACACGCGTTAGGGCAAGTTGCCCATGTTGACCTAAAAAAAAATTGGCTGCCTGAAGAAATACAAGGGGCTCTAAATTATTTCCTAAAAAACACTCTTATTTCAATTTTAAAAGTGAGTACCGTTGATGAAAGTTTTCATTCTAGATTCTCGGCAAAATCTCGTATTTATGAGTATAGGATATTAGTAAGAAAAGCCCCACTAACTCTTCAAAAAAATAGATACTGGCATCTAAATAGAAATCAAGACATAAGTAGAATGGAAGATGGTGCCAAACATTTGATCGGCACGCATGATTTTACTACTTTTAGATCATCAATTTGTCAGGCTAATTCGCCTATCAAGACTATAGACAGCATACTATTTAAAGAGAAATACTTGCCCAGTGGAAAACTTATAGTGATTGAGTGTACGGCAAGAAGCTTTTTGCATAATCAAGTTCGGAGCATAGTTGGGAGTCTAGAGAAAGTAGGATCCCGCAAATGGGAAGCGGAACATATAAAGTTTATACTAGAATCTAAGGATAGAAAAAAGTGTGGATTTGTTGCTCCACCAGAGGGTCTATACCTAAAAAATATTACTTTTTGCAATCGAATTTTTGGGAAAAACTAGGTTCCACTATAAGTTGAATAATACGTGTATTATATCCCCTTCTTGAACTGAATAAGATTTGCCCTCTATTTTCATTTTTCCCGCTTCTTTTGCACCTTGTTCCCCATTATGTTTAACATAGTCTGTATAGGAAATTATCTCGGCTCTAATAAATCCTTTTTCAAAGTCACTGTGTATCTTTCCAGCAGCTTGAGGCGCCAATGCCCCATTAGGTATAGTCCAAGCACGAGTTTCATTAGGACCAACAGTAAAAAAAGTTTGCAAATTTAGAAGGTTGTACCCAGAACTTATTATTCTATTTAGGCCCGGTTCTTCTAGGCCTAAATCCTCAAGAAATAACCTTGCGTCCTCAGGGTCTTCTAGTTTACTAATTTCTTCTTCAATTACGGCAGAAATTATGACCATTTTTGCCTTCCTGGAATTTACAAGCTCTTCGACCTCAATTGAAAATTTATTGCCTTTGGCTGCTGCGCTCTCCGCGACATTACAGACATAAAGAATAGGTTTTGCAGTCAATAGCTGGAGGGAATTAACAATAAGGATATCTTCCTCTTCATATTTGATTGCCCTAGCGGGAACTCCATCACTAATAGCTTTCATAATCTTTTCAAATACAATCAGTGCTTTCTTTGACTCTTTGTCCCCACTATTAGCCTTTTTTGCTATGGAAGTTATTCTCTTTTGCACTGTTTCTAGGTCAGCTAGTAATAATTCAGTTTCAATAATGTCTGCATCTGCGATTGGGTCTACCTTGCCTGATACATGCGTTACTTCAGAGCTTTGAAAGCAACGTAAAACGTGAATTATTGCATCGCACTCACGTATATTGGCTAAAAACTTGTTACCTAATCCTTCCCCGCGGGAAGCTCCTCTTACTAGACCAGCAATGTCAACAAATGTCATTTTAGTGGGTATAATGATTTTTGAAGAAGCAATTTTAGAAAGTTCTTGCAAACGTCGATCTGGCACAGGAACTTCGCCAACGTTTGGATCTATCGTGCAAAAAGGAAAATTTGCTGTTTGGGCACTTGAAGTCCTTGTCAAGGCGTTAAACAAGGTTGATTTTCCAACGTTTGGAAGACCAACAATTCCAGTCTTAAATCCCATTCTTATGCTCCAAATATCGAAAATGAAAAAATAATTTTCTTAACTATATCCTCTTTAATACTTTAAAGAATTCCCCTAAAGTTATTAGGCATAAACTTACTAGTATTATAAGTTTAAGAACACTAGCCTTGCTTTAATAAGGAAAAAGATTCAATGTCAAGAATTGAAGCCAAGTTTAAAGAGCTCAGAAAGAAAAATTCCTCTGCTTTTATAACATTTCTAATGGCTGGGGATCCTGATTTACCCATATCTCTCAAAATAATGATGGAATTACCTAAACTAGGTGTTGATATCATAGAAATAGGAATGCCTTTTACCGATCCCATGGCTGACGGACCGGCCATTCAAAAAGCTGGCCAAAGAGCTCTAGCTTCTGGAACTTCCCTACCTAAGGTTTTAGATTTGGTAAGAAAAATAAGGATGGAAGATAAGCATATACCAATAGTACTGATGGGATATTATAATCCAATTTATTCTCTGGGAGTTGAAAAGTTTCTAGAGCAAGCTAAGAAGGTGGGTGTAGATGGCTTAATTATTGTGGATTTACCACCAGAAGAAGATAGCGAGCTATGCCTGCCTGCAAAAAGAGCAGGGTTAGATTTTATTAGGCTAGCAACCCCAACAACTAGTCCAACAAGACTGCCTACTGTGTTGAGAAATACATCTGGTTTTATTTATTATGTATCAGTGGCTGGGATCACAGGGTCTAGCAACCTCAACACTGCAGAAGTTGAAAAAGAAGTCATTAGAATAAAGAGTGAAACACATTTACCAGTATGCGTGGGATTTGGGATAAAAACAACTTCAGATGCAAAAAAGATAGCTCATATAGCAGATGGTGTGGTAGTGGGTTCTGCGATAGTTGACCTTATAGATAAAGGAAAGCCTATAGATGAAATTAAAAATTATATTAAATCTCTGGCCAGCTCCGTGCATGGTGTTTGAATTAATTGATTTTATATTTTGAATAAATAGCTTTTTTATATTACTAAACTGATGCAAGAAGCACAATATTAAGAGTCATAAAAAGATAAAAAACAATAGCTTTGATTGAAACTGAAAAATATTATTTTGATGTAGTAGTAATCGGTGCTGGCATAATTGGTATAGCAACGTCATTAGAACATGCTAAAAAGGGCTTACAAGTTCTTTTGGTTGAGAAAAACCCTACATTTGGCCAAGGTATTAGTTCCCGGAATAGTGAAGTAATACACGCAGGAATTTATTATCCTCAAAATTCTCTAAAAGCACAGTTTTGTCGGAGAGGAATGGAATTACTTTATAATTATTGTAGAAGCAAAATGATACCCCATCGGCAAATAGGAAAACTAATAATCCAAACAGATGATAACGAGTCGAGTAAACTCCAAGAAATATATACCAATGGTTTGGCCAATGGTTGCACAGAACTCCGTATCATAAGTAACAAGGATTTAAGGAAATTTGAACCCGAGGTTAAAGGAATTAGCGCTATTTGGTCGCCTAAGACTGGTATAATTGACAGTCATGCTTGCATGAGTGCAATGTTGGCTGATCTAGAAAAAGAAGGGGGAACAGTAGTTTTTAATCATCTCTTTGAGAGAATTGTTCCAACAGATGACGCTATTGACTGTCTTGTGGACAACTCGATAGTAATTTCAACTAAGAAATTGATAAACTCTGCTGGCTTAGGATCAACTATTTTGGCTGAATTTATAGAAGGTTTCCAGAAATCTCATATCGAAAACATTAGTTTTTGTAAAGGCTCTTACTTTGGGTACGAGGGTAGCTTACCATTTTCGCATCTAATCTATCCTCTGCCCAATAAGGAGGGTTTGGGCATACATTTCACCTTAGACATGAATTTGAATGGGAAATTTGGCCCAGATACTGAATGGGTAAGAAAAGAAGATTATAGTCTGAATGAAACAAGAACTGCACATGCTTTCAAAGAGATAAAAAAATATTGGCCTAAATGTGATTATAGTCGTCTAAGACCGATTTACGCAGGAATAAGACCTAAATTAGGGACAAAAGAATGCTTCCGAAAAGATTTCATGATCCAAACTGCAAACGAGCATAATATCCCAGGTCTAATTAATTTATTTGGCATGGAATCCCCGGGGCTTACTTCAGCCTTATCTATAGCAGAACATATAGCTAATCATAAAATCTGTTCTAGCGATTGAGCCTCTCTGCTTACAAGAAATCTAAGCCTTTAAGATAGAGTAGTCCACTTCTCCAATATCCCTATGTCCACATAGAGCCATAGTCATATCCAATTCCTGATGTAGAATACTGAGAGCTTTATTACCCCCGTCAGCACCACACGCTCCTATACCATAGCAAAATGACCTCCCTATAAGGGTATTGTCGGCTCCAAGGGCTATAGCCTTTAAGACATCTTGACCAGACCTAATACCACCGTCCATCCAAACGGATACTTTACCTCCCACCTCTTTCACAATTGGAGGAAGCATAGAAATAGAACTAGAAGTTTCATCAAGTTGTCGACCTCCGTGATTTGACACTACGATAGCATCAGCTCCAATTTTTGTGGCTTCAGCTGCATCTTCGGGTTCCATCACTCCCTTGATAATTAACTTTCCACCCCACCAATCTCTGATTCTAGCCACATCATCCCAACTTAACTTTGGATCGAATTGCTCAGATACCCAAGCTGACAACTTAGATATATCAGAAACCCCTTCAACATGGCCTACAATATTTCGGAAACTTCTTCTTGAAGTCTTAATCATATTAAAACACCATTTTGGATGTCTCATTAAGTTGATGATATTCTTGACTGTTAATTTAGGGGGAGTGCTCAAACCGTTTCTAATATCCTTATGTCTTTGCCCTAAAATTTGTAAATCAACGGTTAACATTAATGCAGAACAGTCAGCCTTTTTTGCTCTATCAATTAACTTTTTAGAGAATGAATGATCTTTCATTACGTATAATTGGAACCAGAATGGTTCTTTAGTGTGTCGTGCAACATCTTCAATAGAGCAAATTGACATCGTGGAAAGCGTAAATGGTATTCCAAAATCTTCAGCAACTCTGGCCGCTATTATTTCTCCATCGGCATGCTGCATGCCTAGAAGGCCAACGGGTGCTATTGCACAAGGCATTGTTGATCTCATACCTAGAATATCGACGGCTGTATTTCTATTTGATATGTCTACAGCAACCCTCTGCCTAAATTTTATTTTCTTGAAGTCGTCAAGATTAGCGTGAAAAGTTGACTCACTCCAAGAACCAGACTCCACATAGTCATAAAACATTTTGGGGACCCTTCTTCTAGCTAAACTTCTTAAATCGTCAATAGTTGTTAAGCTTGTTAAATCAGTCATCTTAAACCCGGTTTATTGATTGGTCATCAAGACATGATAACATTATTCTGTATAGTCACAAGAACCCCAAGGCCTTTGAAGGGGGACAGGTTAATAAGAATCCAAAAAAATGGAGATCGGGAACGACCTATTTTTAAAAAAAAAAAGATTAAAGGAAGCGTGCTTGATCTAAAACCAGAAGATTATTATAAAATAATAACCCAAAAAAGAATCAAATTACACAACCCGGCTAAGCAAATAAAGTTGGCATGAATCAAGGGTTCAGAAACCTCTTTTAATTCTTGGTTTTTTGTACTATACGCATCGAGACTTATTATTTACAAAATCTTTTACGTCTTAGGAGCATAAAATGGCTGAAAATATTAGCTTACAAGTAGAAGCTCGAAATAAAACGGGAAAGGGTGCGGCCAGAGCACTTAGAAAGAACAATCAGGTACCTGGTATAGTATATGGCGGGGAAAAAGACCCCCAAGCTATTAAGGTGAAGTTTAATGAATTGCTGCGCCTTCTCAAGAAAGGCCGATTCATGTCAACACTTATAGACCTAGGCCTCGATGACAAGAAGGAGCAAGTGATATGTAGAGGTGTACAAAAGGATGTAGTCAAAGATCTTCCGACACATGTCGACTTTATGAGACTCTCTGAGAATGCCTCTATCAATTTATTTATACCTATTCGTTTTGATAATCAAAATATCTGTCCTGGGATAAAAAAAGGTGGGGTTTTAACGGTCGTAAGGCCTGAAGTCGAATTGGTTGTGAATGCCAAAGATATCCCCAGCGAGTTAGTTGTTGACCTAATTGATTTTGAAATTGGCGATACCATCAATATTTCTAATATAGCTCTCCCAAAAGGAGCTACTACGACCATCACTGGTAGGGATTTCGTTATTGCCAATATACAAGCTCCTTCTGGACTTCGTTCTGCTGAAGATGAAGTAGCGGAGGGAACAGAAGAAGACGTAACAGAGGAAGCAAGTGAAGAAACAGAATCCGAATAATTTTAATTCTAACTTCTCTTGTTCATTATATCTGTATGAAACTTATAATAGGACTCGGAAATCCGGGAACCAGATATATGAGGACCAGGCATAATGCTGGCTTTATGGCTATTGACCTAGTTGCAAGTGAATTTAATAATGCGAAATGGCAAAACAAATTTGAATGCTTAATAGGTTTCCAGACTATACAGCAAAAAAAGGTTATTTTACTTAAACCATTGACATACATGAATCTCTCTGGAATAGCCGCCCAAACAGTTTTGAGTTTTTATAAAATTGCAATGACGGATACCATCATTTTCCATGATGATATAGATCTTCCCCTTGGAACAGTTAAGTTGAAGATAGGTGGAGGCCATGCTGGTCATAATGGTTTACGGTCCATAAATGAAGCAATTGGTCAAAATTATATTAGGGTTAGAATCGGAGTTAGCAGACCTAAAGAGGATGGTGTTGCTAAATATGTACTTAGTAATTTCTCGGATGAGGAGGCGATAATATTAAATCAATCTTTGTCAAAATGCTACTTAGGAATTAAACACCTAATCAAAGATGAGCATGAAAAATGTCGTAAAATTTTTTCAAAAGATTAATAATCAATAATGATCTATTTTAAAGTCCAATGCCTCTGCAACAGTAAATATATCTTTGTCACCCCGTCCACACATGTTCATGACCATGATGTGTTCAGCAGGTAGCTTTGGAGCAATCTTTTTAACATAAGCTAGAGCATGGCTAGGTTCCAATGCAGGTATTATTCCTTCTTTTTCGCAGCAAAGTTGAAAAGCCATTAAAGCCTCATCATCTCTAATTGAGACATATTTAATTCGACCTAAATCATGTAAATATGAATGTTCAGGACCAATACCTGGATAATCTAATCCGGCAGAAATAGAGTGTCCTTCTATTATCTGTCCATCACTGTCTTGTAGCAGATAAGTCCTGTTACCATGAAGAACTCCTGGTTTCCCCCCGGTTAAAGAGGCAGCATGTTCCATTCTATCATCAACACCCTTGCCCCCTGCTTCGACTCCATACATTTTGACATCCTTGTCTTCTAGAAAAGGATAAAATAATCCCATAGCATTGGATCCTCCCCCAATGCAAGCCACTAAGCTATCTGGCAAACGCCCTTCCTTCTCAAGTATTTGATTTCGTGTTTCTTTTCCGATTACAGATTGAAAATCCCTCACCATAGCAGGATAAGGATGAGGCCCTGCCACAGTACCAATACAATAAAAAGTGTCAGACACATTAGTTACCCAGTCTCTCAGAGCCTCATTCATTGCATCTTTCAGGGTGCCACGCCCTGAAGTAACCGGAATTACTTTAGCTCCCAAAAGTTTCATCCTAAAAACGTTTGGGGCTTGCCTTTCTACATCTGTTTTTCCCATGAATACGATACAATTTAATCCAAATCGTGCACATACAGTAGCAGTAGCCACGCCATGCTGCCCGGCGCCTGTCTCAGCTATAACTCTAGTTTTCCCCATTCTTCTGGCTAACAAAATTTGGCCTAAAACATTATTTATTTTGTGTGCACCAGTATGATTTAACTCGTCTCTCTTTAGATAAATCTTCGCTCCTTCGAAATAATTTGTTAATCTTTCCGAAAAATATAATGGGCTAGGTCTTCCCACATAATCTGTCAAGAAGTTTTGCATTTCATTCCAAAAATACTGGTCGGTTTTAGCCAATTCATACTCTTTTTCCAACTTCAGTATTAGTGGCATTAATGTTTCAGAAACAAACCTACCACCAAAATTTCCAAAACGACCCTGCTCATCTGGTCCTCCACTAAAAGAATTAACTCTATTTTTAAGCACTATGGCATTCCTCATATTCTTTTACTTTTTTAACAAACTGTACAATTCTATTAATATCTTTTCTACCATGCTTATCCTCCACACCAGATGAAAGATCAACCTGCTTGGCATTTGTTTTCTTAAGGGCTTCCAATAAATTAGCTTCATTGATTCCTCCAGCAAGAAACCATGGGAACGTCCATGATTTGTCTTTTATTAGATCCCAATTAAATTGGGTTCCGTTTCCACCCGGTAAATCAACATCTGACTTAGGCTTTGCATCAATCAAAATCTGATCTGCAACTTTGGCATACTGATAGACTTTCTTTAAATCGGCTTTTTCTCGTACACCCAGAGCCTTAATTATATCCAATCCACTTACTTTTCTAATTTCTTGCACGCGGCTAATGGTTTCTAAACCATGAAGCTGAAGCATGTCTAAGTTAAGATCTGAAACCAAGCGAACCAGCTCATCATCCGGATTAACTACTAATCCAACCTTAACTAAACCCTTTGGGGCATTTTCTAAAAGAGGCCGAGCATCTTCAATTGTTAATGATCTTGGAGAGGGATTAAAAAAAACTACTCCTACATACTTAATCCCTAATTTCCAAGCAGATTCTATATGACTTGGTTCTTTCAAACCACAGAGTTTAATATTAACCATATTATCTACTTAAGGAGTGACAATATTTCGTCATCCTCCATTCCTAAGTTCTTTTCAATATTCTTTATTTTCATTTTACTTTCTTTGAGACTTCTATTTCTCTCTCTTAAGGATTTTCTAACTTTCCCAGCCCTGACATACTCCGCAACACATCCTATGATAAATCCAAAAAAAGTAGCAATGATAACTATCAGGAATAATGGCACTCTAAATACCCCAATCTCATCAGATACAAAAATTGACGGAATTATAATCAATTTAACAGATTGAGTATTCAAAACCCCAAGCCAAACAAGGGTTGTAACTAACCCCAGAACACTAAATGCTTTGGCTATTCTAAACAACAAATAGTCCTACTGATTCAACTTATCTCTCAAAAATTTTCCTGGCTTAAAAAAAGGGACGAATTTCTCTTCAACTTCCACTCGACTTCCAGTCCTCGGGTTTCGGCCTACGCGTGGCTTTCTATTCTTTACTGAAAATGCCCCGAACCCCCTTATTTCTATTCTTCGTCCAGAAGACATGGCTGACGTAATTTCACTGAAAACTGTGGAAACTAATCGTTCTACATCTCTTTGAAAAAGATGGGGATTTTCTTCTGAAATTTTCTGTATTAACTCAGACTTTATCATATCTTCCTCCAACTAGTGAGAATTAGTTTATAGATCTTTTTCATTATTTCAACGAGGTATAACCTCAATTTCTAAATTATCTATGGGATTAGGCCTGAATCACTTTTTTCATTTCTTTATCAGGTCACTTGTTTACAAGTTACACCATGGTTCCAACGGTACACCAATTTAGAAAGAAGCAAAAACAACAATACTCCAACTAACCACAACCCTGATGAGTACGATCTCTTATATCCATTTTTTTCACAACCAATTTAAGTCAGATTATGAAAAAGTTCTAGCTTTTTTCCTCTTTATTCAAGGCTGCTCCGAGTATGTCACCCAAAGAAGCACCCGAATCAGAAGAGCCATATTGTTGAACCGCCTCTTTTTCTTCGGCTATTTCCTTTGCTTTTATAGAAAAGCTTACCTTACGGCCAGATTTGTCGATATTAGTAATCCTAGCATCGACTTTATCACCAACGACAAACTTGTCTGAACGTTGTTCTGCACGGTCTCGAGATAAATCAGATCTTCTAATGAACGAGGTAACTCCGTTAAACTCAACATCCACGCCACTGTCCTGAAGATTTGTTATTGTTACAGTCACTATTTGACCTCGCTTAAGTGCCCCTATTGCATCTGTAAAGGGATCTTTTTCCAAAGCTTTTATTGAAAGTGAAATTCTCTCTTTTTCAATATCAATATCAGTTACTTCAGCATTTACTACTTCACCTTTCTTAAAGTCTTCAAGGGCCTCTTCACCAGGCTTACTCCAATTTAAGTCTGTCAAATGAACCATACCATCAATATCCTCATCCAAACCTACAAAAAGGCCAAATTCAGTGATATTTTTTATTTCTCCTTCAACCTTACTACCGACAGGATATTTTTCTGCAAAATTTTCCCAAGGATTTCCCTTCGTTTGTTTAAGACCAAGGCTGACCCGTCGTTTTGCTGTATCAATCTCTAATACCATCACTTCTAACTCTTGGCTGGTTGATACCAACTTACCTGGGTGGACATTTTTCTTAGTCCAAGACATTTCTGATACATGAACTAATCCTTCTACTCCCGACTCTAACTCTACAAAGGCTCCATAATCGGTAATGTTTGTAACGCGGCCAGTATGATTTGAACCCAAAGGATATCGTGCCTCAACATCACTCCAAGGATCTTCCTGAAGTTGTTTAATACCAAGACTGATTCGATGGGTGTCTTTATTAATTTTAATGACCTGAACTTTAATAGTATCACCTATATTCAATAATTCTGATGGATGATTAACCCTACGCCAAGCCATGTCCGTAACATGCAATAAACCATCAACTCCGCCCAAATCAATAAAAGCACCATACTCTGTTATATTTTTCACCACACCATCGGCAACGCTACCTTCGGTTAAATTGCCAACTAATTCTGCTCTTTGCTCAGCTCTAGACTCTTCTAATATTGCTCGTCTAGAAACAACAATGTTGCCACGACGTCTATCCATTTTGAGAATCTGAAATGGCTGAGAGATTTGCATCAAGGAATTTGTGTCCCTGATTGGCCTCACATCTACCTGACTACCAGGTAAGAATGCTATAGCCCCCCCCCAAATCTACAGTAAAACCACCCTTAACTCTCCCAAAAATAATGCCATCAACCTTTTCCTCTTTACCTGAAGCTTTTTCTAAACGATCCCATGCTTCCTCGCGTCGTGCTTTCTCCCTACTAAGAATTGCTTCGCCTCGAGATCCCTCTACTCTTTCTAGATATACTTCCACCTGATCTCCTACTAGCACATCGTCATCCTTACCTGGAGAAGCAAATTCCCTGAGATCAACCCTGCCTTCCATCTTATAGCCAATGTCAATAATGGCCTGCCCGGCTTCGATCGCAATTACGGATCCATTGACTACCTCACCCTCCTTTGGAGTTGCAGACTCTAAACTTTCATTCAACAATTGTTCAAAAGTTTCCATGGTAGCCGATGCTGACATATAGCTCTCCCTTTTTGATCTTGTAGTTGATTCTAAACAACTTTAATTAAAAACAACTTAATAAAGAATTAATCTAACTATTCAATGTTATTTTTTTTAATTCTGTATTTATCCTTAAAATGATAATTTCTAAACTTTCTTGAACGGAGATCGCCGAAGAGTCAAGCAACAGAGCATCCTTTGAAGGCACCATTGGTGCAATTTGCCGAGTCCTATCTTGTGTATCTCTCTTCCTGAGGTTAGCTAAAACTTCATTATAAGAAGTTTCAAAATTTTGTTCTTTGAATTGATTAAATCTTCTTTGTGCTCTTACACTTTCCGTAGCATTAACAAAAATCTTCACATCCGCATCTGGGCATACCACTGTACCAATATCTCTCCCGTCTAACACAGCGCCACCTTTTTGATTTGCAAAATCCCTCTGATAGACTAGTAAGTTTGCTCGGACAAAAGGTTTTGTTGCTATCAAACTTGCTATTTCACCAATTTCATTTTCTCTTAATTCTTTCAACTCTAGTATATTTTTATTAATCGCTTGTATAGCTTGTAAAATATTTTTTTTCGAAATTCTTGTTAAGTCACATGAAAAAGAACGCAAATTGAAAGCTACAGCTCTATACAAAAGGCCTGTATCTAAGTATTTGAAATTATAATGATTAGAGATTGCCCTTCCAATAGTTCCCTTGCCCGAACCTGCCGTACCATCGATGGCGACTATGAACCTCATTTATTATCCAATACAAAAACAACATGAAATCTAATTTTACAATTATTCATGCTTTATTTTTAGAAATAGTTATGCATGCTCCTATAGAATGCATTAAATCAACAAAATTTGGAAAGCTAGTATGAATAGAGTTTGCCCCGTTTATTTGAATAGCCTTTTCTGACGCAAGGCCTAAACAAGTGAATGACATAGCTATTCTGTGGTCATTATATGCATTGATTTGACAACCGCCTTTAATACTTTTCTGACCACTACCATTAACTATAAGAGTATCTTCGCTTGCTGTAACATCGATCCCACTATCCTGTAACCCTTTCTCTATGGATTCAATTCTATCGCTCTCTTTATATCGAAGCTCTCTAATACCCTTCATAATCGTTGGGCCGTTGGCAGTTGCCGCTACCATCGATAAAATAGGATACTCGTCAATCATTCTAGCTGCTCTACCGGCCGGCACTTCGAGGCCTTTTAAATGAGGAGAATAAGTCACTTTTATATCTGCAATCAATTCACCTGCATTATGCTGTCTGTTCATAACCTTTATTTTAGCTCCCATTTCAACAAGTGTGTCTATGAAACCATCCCTCAAAGGATTTATCCCAACATGCCTTATAGAAATTTCTGATCCCGGCACCATGCAAGCTGCCGCGATAGGAAAAGAAGCAGAAGAAATGTCACCCGGTACATTAATCCTGACTGGTTTTAACCGTGGAAAACCATCTACGGATATTTCAGAGAATTGCTCCTTTTTATCAATAATAACATTCGCACCAAAGGCCTTTAGCATTTTCTCGGTATGATCTCTGGTGTCTTCTCGCTCTACCACTGTAGTTCGCCCCCTAGCATTTAATCCTGCCAAAAGTATTGCTGATTTTACTTGCGCGGACGGTACTGGAAGTTCATATCTAATTGGTATTGATTGGTCAGATCCCACAACATTTATAGGCAACTTGTTACCGAAGTTGCACGAGAAAGTCGCCCCAAATTTCGTTAGTGGCACTACGACACGATCCATTGGCCTTTTTCTCAAACTACCATCCCCAGTGAAGGTAACCTTGATAGGGTTGCTCGAAACAGCTCCTAGAAGCAACCGAGCCGAAGTACCAGAGTTCCCACAATCAATGATATTGTCTGGTTCCTTAAAACCCCCAACTCCAACTCCCTTTATGGTGCAAATACCTGGCCTCTTAATGTCTACTTTAGCTCCTAGAGCACATATAGCATTCGCAGTACTAAGTACATCTTCAGAATCCAAAAGTCCATCTACAGTAGTTTCCCCTATTGTTAAACTTCCTAGTATCAAAGCTCTGTGAGAAATTGACTTATCACCAGGAATGCGTACTTCACCTTTCAAACCTGAAGAGATACTAGCCCTAATAGTTTCCAAAATTTCAACCATTATACAATCCTTTTAAAAATCATATACTTTGGTAGTCTATCAGAAGCAAAGGCTTTCCTTTCAAATTTGGTCTGAAATTCAGCCCCTAAAGGAGACTTAAATTCTTTGATCGAAAACTCTTCAGCTTCAAAATCAGATCTTTTATCCATAATTAAATTTATTTGATTCGCATATGCTTCAATGTCAGTCGCTATAAATATACTCCCACCCTTTTTTAGGGCTAGGCAAATTTTGTCGATGTTCTCTGTAGTTAAAAATCGTCTTTTATGGTGCCTATTTTTTGGCCAAGGGTCAGGAAATAATAGATGTATCGTATTTAAATTTGCACCCCTTAGGTTATCCAATAAATCTATACAGTTTCCTGGATGAATGAAAACATTTCTAAGCTTTGCTTCTTCAATTCTAGTTAGCAAACTGGCCACCCCATTTTCGAAAACTTCACAACCTAAGAAGCCAGTGGTACATTGAGCCATGGCTTTCTGGAATAAAAAATCCCCCATCCCAAATCCGATTTCTAACTCAAAATCGTCAAGATCACCAAAAAGCTTCTTAAGATCAATTTTATCTAACTCGAATGAGCCATCTGCATATGAGTTGAAAATTGAATACTTCGATAAATAAAGTTTGATATTCTCTTTTTGCCTCCAGCTGAGCCGCTTGCCCTTCCTTCTACCAAAAACCTTATTCTTGCTTGTTACTCTTTCCATATTCGGATTTTTCTTGGCCATCTGCAGTGATGACATCAGGCAATATTAACCAATTTTCTGTAATAAATCATCAATCAAATCTGTCTTTTCCCAAGAAAAATGTCCCTCTCTAGTATGTTCCCGACCAAAATGTCCATATGCAGAAGTCTTAGCGTATATTGGCTTGAGCAAATCTAAGTGCTCAATTATTCCCTTTGGACTCAAATCCATGCATTTCTGAATAGCTAACTCAATTTGTTCTTCTGGAACTGAATTACTCCCAAAAGTATTGACATAGATAGACAAAGGTTGCGCTATCCCTATAGCGTAAGATAATTGCAGCACACATTTTTTTGCCAAACCTGCAGCAACAACATTTTTTGCCAGGTATCTTGCTGCATATGCTGCTGATCTATCTACTTTAGTTGGATCTTTACCGGAAAAAGCACCACCACCATGCGGAGCAGCACCTCCATATGTATCGACTATGATTTTCCTGCCAGTAAGACCAGCATCGCCATCTGGTCCTCCAATTACAAATTTTCCAGTTGGATTTACATGCCAAACCGTGTCTGATCTCAACCAACCAGAAGGCATCACTTCTGTGACATAAGGCAAAATTAATTCCTTAATATTTTCAGAAGTCAATTTTTCATCTAAATGTTGTGCTGAGACTACTATTGATTTAACCGAGTTAGGTTCACCATCTTTATAACTAATAGTAAGTTGTGATTTTGAGTCTGGTCCCAGTATACCTTTAAGTTCATTTCTTCTAGCAGTACTTAAACGTTTTAAGATTGCCTGCGAATACTGTAGCGGTGCTGGCATCAATTCAGGTGTTTCATCAACAGCATATCCAAACATAAGGCCTTGATCGCCAGCACCATCTCGATCAACTCCCTGTGCTATATCAGCAGATTGCTCGTGAAGGAGATTAATAACATCCAGATTTTTCCAATGAAATCCTTCTTGTTCGTATCCTATGTCTTTCACAGTTGAACGAACAACATCTATAACTATCTCTGAAAGAGAGGAAATAGTAGTCTTATTTGCAAACCCTATCTCTCCTCCTATTACTACCTGGTTAGTGGTAGCAAATGCTTCGCATGCAACTCTAGCCATAGGATCATGGCCAATAATTTCATCTAGTATAGAGTCAGAAATCCTATCACATACCTTATCAGGATGCCCCTCTGAAACAGACTCTGAAGTAAAAACAAAATCCTTTCTTTCATGTCCCATGCAAAAAAACTCCTGAACTCGTCTAGATATTAACGTTACTTCTAGTTTTCTTTAAGCACAAAAAAATAGTGAGCACAATTAAAGAAAATAAGAGACCATTCCAGTTTTTTGCCCCCCACATTGAATAAATAGTGAAGTCTAATTTTTTGGAAAGGTTTGCATCAAAATGTCCTTCAACATTAAGATCTAACCGTCGTATAATTCGTCCATATGGATCAATTGAGACAGAAATTCCAGTATTAGCGGATCGAATTAGTGGTAAACCTTGTTCAATTGCTCGAGCCTGAGAATGCATAAGGTGCTGCTGGGGACCATTATAGGATCCGAACCAAGCATCATTTGTCAAATGTATGAGCCAGTCCACCCCTAATGTACTCTCATCTACTTCATAAGAGAAAATTGACTCATAACATATCATTATGGTGAATGGTGGTATTTTCCCGCCGGCTCGCATTTGACTCTGACGCTGCCCAACAGTAAATCCTGATATACCATTGCTTGTAAACATTTTGACACCTATTTTGCTCATTAGAGAGGAAAAAGGTACATATTCACCAAATGGTACCAAATGTTTTTTGTCGTAACTATTTCGAATTTGCCCCAAATGATCCAAAACATAGGCTGAATTAAACAATTCATGCCTTTCCCTCACATATTTCCTAGCACCCAAAATAATTGGTTTGCCAATTTCTTCTGATACTTGGTGAGAAAAATCCTCTTGATTCTCTAGGAAAAGTTGTATCGCTGTTTCTGGCCAAATGACTAAATCTACTGACTCCAGATTATTTGTGCTCAGGTCAAATAACTTTTCTAGGTGTAAAGCTGATAATTCGGGCTTCCACTTAAGTCTCTGATCAATATTTGGTTGAACAACTCTAACTTTCACAGCTGGTTCTAAGTTTTCAATCTCTTTAAATCTACTTTCTCCATAAAAAAATAGCGCCATAAAACCTATCAACGAGATTAATACACCCCTAAATCCACTTAAGCTTATAAAGCTAAAAAAAATAATTAATGAGGTTAACCAATATGGCCCAAAAAGGGATAAACTCTGGCCTAAAGACGTATCAACAAAAGCTATACCTAAAATGACCCAGGGAAATCCTGAGAAAATGAAAGAACGTAACAACTCCGCCAAAGATAAAAATGCGGCCAGTTGTACTAGTGACCAGAACTTAGATCCATAATCATTTTTTAGACTTGCACCCCAAAATGCTAAACCCCAAAAAAGTGATAAGCTTGCTGTTAACAAAATTAGTGCGAAGGGTGCAAATATTGCTGTCTCGTGAGGTTTGACTAAGAATGGTTCAATAATCCAAATAAGAGAAAAAGAGAAATATCCCAATCCAAACAACCACCCACAAATAAAAGATTCACCGTGATTAGGTTTCTTTCTATGCCAATATTGACCAATACTCGCCAAAACCAATACTGTGACATACGGTATTGATAATGGGGGATGGGCTGCAGATAATAGGGCTCCACCGATAGAAAAAATAAGATAATCAGTTTTGAGTAATAGTGAAAAATTAGGTCTATTAACTATCCACATTTTCTCTTACAAAATTCTTAGATAACTGCAATCTTAACCTTTTTATTCTTCTAGCATCTGCCTCCACAATACTAAACTCATTCCCCATCTGGTCTTTGATTATCTCCCCTCTTACGGGAATCCGATTAGTCAAAGAGTTAACAAGACCACCTATTGTTTCATATTCTTCGTCTTGTTCTGAGTCATATCGAAGATTAACACCAGTTTGATTTTTAAACATATCCAATTCTAATCTCGCATTAACAGAAAAAAGATTGGGTTTTTCTTCGGTCCAAAGTTGATCTTCATCTTCATCGTGCTCATCAATTATTTCACCAACAATCTCCTCTAATAAATCTTCGATAGTAACTAACCCTTCAACCCCTCCATATTCATCAATTACCAATGCCAAGTGTATTCTTTCAGCCTGCATTTTTTGCAAAAGGGTACCTAAATTCATTGATGGCGGAATAAAAATCAATGGTCTGACTTTAGATTTTATCTCAAAGTTATTGTCCTGACTAAATCCATCACCGAGGGCAAAGTCCTTCAAATGCAGAAAACCTAACGGGTTATCTAAGGTTTCCTTAAAAATTGGAATTCTAGACAATCTAAACTTCCTAAATATTTCAGATATTTCTTTAGCGGAAGACTCTTCTGATGCGGCTATAATATCAGCCTTCGGAACGGCTATATCATCTACCCTCAGATCACTCAAATTTGGTAGGTTCCCTACCACGCTCTCTGGAGAAGTAACGCTCTCATCTGCACCGAAAATATTTTTCCAAAAAGGAATTCTTTTCTTTTTCTTATCCAAATTCTGCATTTAAATACTATATCCTAAATTAGTTAGTTTCTTTACATTAATAATATTACTGGGGTCTTTCCAATTACAAGGCGTAAGGATTTTCAATACCACAAGCCTTTAAACACTTAATTTCTAATTCTTTCATTGTTTGGAAATCACTATTTTCTTGATGGGTAAAACCTAGTAAATGTAAACAAGCATGTACAAGCAAGTGAACCACATGATTTTCTAGCCTGACACCTAGTTCTTTAGATTGTTTGATACATGTCTCATATGATATTGCTATATCTCCTAAGTCGCCGAACTCATTTTTGAAATCATCGTCCCATCTATTACATTTGTAAAACCTATTCACTTGTTCTTCCAATTGATTATTTTTTGGCCAGCTTAGGATATCGGTAACAGCATCTATTCCTCTAAACTTACAATTCAATTTCCTTATTGCACGGTCATTACATGCCAAAACAGATATTTCTGTTCTTACTAAAAGTTCTGGCCATGATAAAGACGTAAGAGTAGTCTCAAAAGCTTTTCTGGCCATAGCTTTAAAATTTATAGTTAACCACCTTTTATCATCAAAATTGATGTTGATCTTGATTCCCATTAAACTACTTAAGCAATAACATTTTAGGTTTTATCGTATGCTGTTATTATCTTTTCAACAAGTTTGTGCCTAACAACATCTCTAGCCGTAAATTGGGTGAAACCAATCTCCTTTATCTCCTTTAAAATGGAGACGGCCTCTGTCAAACCGCTTGGTACACCTTTAGGAAGGTCAATCTGGGTCAAATCACCAGTCACTACCGTCTTAGAATTCTTACCGAGTCTGGTGAGAAACATCTTCATTTGGTTTGAAGTAGCGTTTTGACCCTCATCTAAAATTAAGAATGAATCAGACAATGTTCTACCACGCATAAAAGCCAATGGTAATATTTCAATTTTCTTGTCCTCTATCATTTTAGAAATTTGCCGATTTGGTAAGAAATCTTCAAGCGCATCATAGAGTGGTTGCATGTATGGATCAATTTTCTCTTTGATATCTCCAGGTAAGAAACCTAGCCTCTCACCAGCTTCAACTGCCGGTCGAGTCAAGACAATCCGATCAACTTGTCCCTTTAAGAACATAGAAACTGCTAAGGCTATTGAAATATAAGTTTTCCCCGTGCCAGCGGGCCCAATTCCAAATGCCAAATCATAATTTAGAAGATTGAGAATAAAATCTTTCTGGTTAATGTTGCGTGGCTCTACGATTTTTTTCTTTGTCTTAACGGAAAGATTGTCTAACCCCGATTCTCTAAATTTTTCTTTATTGACTGGTATTTTCCATTTCGTCGAATTTCTCTTTAACGTCGCTTCAACCAGAGAATCTAGGTCAATAAGATCTAATGAACGACCTTCTTCCAAATGATTGTAAATCTTGTTAAGAATAATTGCCGTATTCTCTCTTGCTTTTCTATCACCAGAAAAACTTAATATATTCCCTCTTCTACTGATTTGTATTGATAGCTTATATTCCAACTTCTGTAGATTTATGTCTCCAGCACCACATAATTCAGCCAAAACACTATTATTTGGGAATTCTACTTCGGAGGGTGTTTCTAAATATAAAGACTGACTTTGTAATATATCAACTTTGGACAATTTTACCTAAATCTACCTTTGATTGGTGACTAACTTTAACTAAACCTTAAATGAACTATTGTGCAAGAAGAATAATTAAATAAAAATAATCATATTGTACTTACCCGATAGTTTCTCCAGACAAAGTAAGTCCATTAGAACTCAAGATCTTTATTTTTATTATTTTCCCTATTATGTTCCTCGGCGAAGCTACTACTACCGGATTCATATATGGAGATCTACCTATGTACTGGTCGCTGAATTTTCCACATTTCTCTATGAGTACTTCTTGGACAGTTTCCACTAAATTTCTCTGGAATTCTTTCTGATGAATTTTGAGTTTTTCCTGTAATTTTGTTAGCCTTTTTGTCTTCACTCCTTCCGGTAAATCATCTCTTTCATAAGCAGGCGTTCCTGCTCGAGGAGAATATTTAAAACTATACGCCTGGGCATACTTTATGCGGTCACAAAGATCCAAAGTCAAAGAAAAATCTTCTTCAGTTTCACCTGGGAATCCCACAATGAAGTCACCAGAGATTGCTATATCAGGTCTTAAATACCTGAGTTTTTCGATGGTCTCAATATAAGATTTTACTGTATGGCCCCTATTCATTTTCTTTAAGACACTATCACTACCAGATTGAATGGGAAGATGTAGATAAGGCATAAGTTTTTTTTCTTTACCAAATAATAAAATAAGATCATCCGTCATGTCTTTTGGATGGGAAGTAACAAACCTAAGTCTCTTTAAATCTTCAATAACACAAATTTCCTCAATGAGCCCCGCCAAGTCTAAAAGTTCTCCAGATTTTCTTTGAGCTTGGTATGCATTAACATTTTGTCCCAGAAGAGTGAGTTCTCTCACCCCTGATTCCACCAATTCCATTGCTTCTCGAACGATTACTTCTGGTGACCGAGAAGTTTCAGCTCCCCTGGTGTAGGGAACAACACAAAAAGAACAGAATTTGTCGCATCCTTCTTGTACAGTAAGAAAAGACGTAGATGGTCTGTTAACCTGCTTACTTTGTGGTAGTTTTTCAAATTTATCCTCAAGTGGAAACTCTGTGTCTACTACACGTTCTCCATTTTGAATTTTTTGAATAATATCTGGTAATCTATGATAAACTTGAGGACCAAGGACCATATCGACAATTTTAGATCGCTGCATTATCTCCTGCCCTTCAGCTTGAGCTACACAACCTATGACACCAATTTTTATTCCTGGGTTTTCTCTCTTAATTTTCTTAAAACGACCTAATTCTGAATATACCTTCTCTGCTGCTTTCTCTCTTATGTGACAAGTATTAAGAAGTATTAAATCAGACCATTGAGGTTCTTTCACCTTTCTTATTCCAAAATTACTTAGTGAGTCTTCAATCCTTTCAGAATCAAATACATTCATCTGACAACCATATGTCTTGACAAAAATTTTTTCTATTTTTTTACCCATCTTCATAACTTTTTTGAAATATTTGTTCTATCTAATTAGAGAATACTTCCCATAAACTCACATTATCATGAGAAACATTTAACTAATACACGTACCTATTGAAAATATGAAGTGAAATATAAAAAACGTAGAATCTATCAATCTTTGAACAACTATTGTTCTTGTTACAATCCTTTGTTATCCATAATAGTAGAACTTGTTTTAGACAACCATGGGAGTGCATTTTATGAGAGTGAATGTTAAAGCACTTGTTGTAGGTGGTGGAGTTGTTGGAACAAGCATAGCATATCATCTCAAAAAAGCAGGGTGGGATGACATAGTGTTAATAGAAAGAGACGAATTGACTGCAGGCTCAACATGGCATGCTGCAGGTCTATTGCCTCTTTTTAATATGTCCTATGCCACAACCCACATTCATGATTACTCGATTAAATTTTATAAGCGTTTAGAAAAAGAAAGTGGTTTAGATATTGGATTTAAAGTAGTTGGGAACCTACGAATGGCCCAAACGAAAGAGCGGATGGATGAATTCATGCTCTATAGTTCCACTGCTGACACAGTAGAAATTCCCTACGAATGGAAAACTCCAGCGGAAATAAAAGAGCAGTGGCCGCTAGTATATACGGAAGACCTAAGAGGGGCCATTTTACATCCTACAGATGGTTATATAAATCCAGCTGACCTTACACAAGCAATTGCAAAAAGTGCGCGAGAAAATGATGTTAGGATCGAAAGGAAAATGCAGGCTAATTCCTATACCTGGAATGGTAAAGAGTGGGTTGTTTCATGTTCTAGAATGATTGAAAAAGGTGGTAACCTCATACCATCGGAAGAAACAATTGATTTTTTTGCTGAACACGTTGTAACTGCCACTGGGAACCATGTTCAAAATACAGCAAAACTTCTAAACCAAAAAATAGCAGCTATTCCTGTGGAACACCAATATATAGTTACGGAAGTAGACCCTGCGTTGCTTGAATATAGAAAAAATAATAATGAACATCCTGTTTTACGGGATGCAGATGCAAAATGGTATGTGAGAGAAGAAAGGGGTGGATGGATTTTGGGTCCTTATGAACAAAATGCCCCTGCAAGATTTAAATATGAAGTACCAAAAGGATTTAGAGCAGATCTATTTCCACTTGACTTAGAGAGAATAGAAAATGAATACCTATCTTTCATAAAACGTATTCCAACTAGTGAGACACTAGGAATAAAGGACGATTTTAATGGGCCTATTTGTTATACTCCAGATGGGAATCCACTATTGGGACCAGCATATGGGCTAAGAAACTTATGGCTGGCTGAAGGATTTTCTTTTGGGATAACCGCAGCTGGCGGAGCAGGATATTACTTGGCACAAATGATGGTCAATGGTGAAGCTGAGATTGATATGACTAGCTTAGATCCCAAACGCTATGGACCATGGATTACAACAGGATATACAGCTGAGAAAAATGAAGAATGCTATGAACATGTCTATATTCTGCATCACCCTGATGAAGAACGACCAGCTTGCCGCCCATTGAGAACTTATCCGAGTTATGAAAAACTCAAAGAACTTGGTGCCCAATTTGGTCAAGTTAACGGATGGGAAAGACCTAATTACTTTGCTGAAGATAAGTTTAATGATGAAGAGGCAAGGAGCTTTCGGCGCGGAGAATGGTGGAAATATGCAAAATCTGAGGCGGTAGCCATAAGACAAAATGTAGGCTTAATTGATATTTCTGCATTTACCAAACATATCATAAAAGGTCCCGGTGCAACCCAGTTTCTAGATTGGTTTACATGTAATAAGCTACCAAGAGTGAATAAAATAAATTTGACCTATGCACTTACGTCTACTGGAACTGTGAGATCTGAATATACAATAGTTCGAAAAGATACTGACGAATATTATCTGATTTCTGCGGGAGCCCTTACTACCTATGATCAAGATTATTTAGTTAAAAATGCTCAGGACAAGTATGAAGAATTTGGTTATATAGAAATTCACGACGTTACTAGCCAGTTTGGAGCATTTGCCATAGCGGGACCAAAATCGAGGGAGTTACTTCAAAAGATTGTAACAGCTTTAGAACCAGAAAATCAATTTTCAAACGAGAATTTCCCATGGCTTTCTTGTAAGGATATAGAACTGGATATGATCCCAACGCTAGCGATCAGGGTGGCATATACTGGGGAATTAGGCTGGGAGTTACATCATCCAGTAGAATTTCAAAATAGGCTCTTTGAATTACTTTTGGCCGCAGGGCAAGAATTTAATCTTAAGCTGGTTGGGGCAAGAGCACAAAACTGGTTACGCCAAGAAAAAAGTTATCGGGCATTTGGTAATGAATTGGGACGAGATGCTTCTCTAATTGAAGCAGGACTTTCTAGGTTTATGTATATGGAAAAAGATTTTCTTGGAAAAGAAGCACTAGCAACAAGGACTATAGCAGTGGGCTGTGTGACGATGCTTGTTGAAGGTCCTGATGACTGTGATCCTTGGGGAAGGGAAGCTGTCTTTAAGGATGGTAAAAAAATTGGCCGGTTAACGTCTGGCGGATATTCGACAGCTTATAATAAATCTATTGCTATGGGCTATTTGGAGAAAGAGTTCTGCAAAGTTGGGCAAAATGTTGAAGTAAAAATCCTAAATAAATTGTGGCCGGCTATTATCACTGAAGACAGTCCGTATGATACCAAAAATATGAAGATATTGGATAAATGATTGGGAAACTATCTGGTAATAGACTTTTTAGATAATGCTTGAGCAAATATATTACTATCAACATTACCACCACTAACGACAACAATTATATTTTCTTTCTCCAATCTTTGAGAAGAAAATAATGCTGCTGCTAAAGCTACGGCACCTCCTGGTTCAGCGACCAACTTAAAATTTTCATACAGACATTTCATAGCACGCAAAACCTGATCATCGCTGGCCACAAGTCCATGTCCAGCAAGTCTTTTGAGAATTGGAAATGTCACTTCACCAGGAGTTGGGGTAAGTATAGCGTCACAAATCGATTGCACTAATTTAGAGTTTTTTTCCCTTTTCCCAGACCTTAGTGACCTCGCAGTATCATCAAAGAATTTGGGTTCGCAGGTCCTTACATAAAATGATGGGGCAAATTCTTCCAAGGCCAATGCAATACCAGCAGAAAGACCGCCTCCACCGCAGCACACCAGAACTTCCGCCTCTTTAATACCTAGGGCTTTCGCTTGAGCAGCTATTTCCAGACCACAAGTGCCCTGACCTGCTATCACTAATGGATCATCGTAAGGCCGGATTAATTGTAAATTTTTTTCCTTTGCAATTCTTTCACCTATATCTTCCCGAACTTCCTTCATTCGGTCATAAAAAAAGATCTCCGCACCATAATCAAGAGTGTTTTCAATTTTCATGCTAGGGGCATCTCTAGGCATAACGATTATCGCAGGAATCTTATGTGCCTTTGCTGCCGCTGCTATCCCTTGGGCATGATTTCCAGAGGAGTATGCAACTACTCCATCAAGAATTTTATTTTTGCTTTTTAGATAGGATAAGGCCGACCAGGCTCCTCTAAATTTGAAACTACCTGTGACTTGCAAACATTCTGCCTTAATTAGGACATTCTTTCCTATAATTTGATTGATTTTCTCGTTGGACAAAAGAGGAGTTTCAACTACCTTATTAACCGAATTATTCTTTGCAAGTTTTATTAGTTCAATCTCGCTCAAAGCTATTTCCTTACACTAACTGGAGATAATATCATGGTAAAGCCAAGACAGCATTCAAATCATTTCCACTCCAAGTAGGGCGCCACAACATTTTTTCTTCAGGTAAACTATTTCTATTAACCCATAAAGTAGAAAACCCAAAAGCTGATCCCCCAGCTGCATCCCAGCCGTTAGAAGAAACAAAAATTACTTCATTAGGTTCACAAGAAAAAAACTCTAAAACCTTAGCATAAATCGTTTCATGCGGCTTAAAAAACCCTGTATCTTCTGCTGATAGGACTGCTGTCATGTATTCAGATATTTTGGCATTTTTTACGGCACTATTGAGCATATAATTAGTTCCGTTGGAAAGGATGGCCAAACGAAATCCTTTTATTTGGAGCTGTTTAAGAACTGAGAGAACTTCTGGGAACAGATCTAGTTCTCTATAAAGTTTTAGGAGATCATCCCTCAAATTAGTCGAAGTACCTAATCGGTAATATTCCAGTGCATAATCTAAGGCATCCTCTGTAACTTTCCAAAAATTTGTCTTATACCCCATACTTGTATAATACCAAGTGTAGCTGATTTGCTTTTCCCTCCATAGGGATGATAGTTTTTCCCAAGTACTAAGAAAATCATCATCATCCGTCATTTTTGCGTAAGTTCTAGCTGCAGCATTTACATCAAACAAAGTACCATACGCATCAAATACTATTATCCTTTTCACCTTGCTCACTCCAATGAATCCACACAAACTTATATCTAACTACTATAACCACCAAACTACGATAGCTGGAAGTAATCTTATAAGTTCTCTAGTTGAGGTAATCCCATCACGTGATACCCTCCGTCTACGTAAAGTATTTCACCAGTGGTTGCCAAACTATTTTCACTCAGAAGGAAGAGTGCAGCATTTCCAACGGCATCTAGGCCAGCATTCCTCCTCAGTGGCGCATTTTTCTCAGTACTCCTGAACACCTGTCTTGCCCCTCCAATAGCGGCACCTGCCAATGTTTTCATAGGGCCAGGACTTATCGCATTAACTCTAATGCCTTCCGGGCCTAAGTCATTAGCAAGATACCTTACACTAGATTCGAGAGCGGCTTTAGCAGGACCCATAACATTGTAGTTTGGGGTAACTCTTTGCCCTCCCATATAGGTTACAGTAAGAATAGATCCGCCATCAACCATTAGAGGAATCGATCTCCTCGCTAAATTTACAAAGCTATAACAAGAAACATCCATAGATTTTAAAAAATTATCCCGCGTTGAATTGACAAATCTACCAGTCAATTCTTGTTTGTCTGCATAAGCAAGTGCATGAACCAGAAAATCTAATCGTCCCCACTCTTGAGTAATTTTCTTATAGAGCCTATCTAAACTCTTACTATCTTGAACATCTGCAGGCATACAAATTTTTGAATTAATGGTCTCTGCCAATGGACCAACTCTCTTCAAGAGATTTTCATTTTGATAAGTTAAAGCTATCTCTGCTCCAGCTTCCGCCAAAACTTTTGTTATCCCCCAAGCAATAGATCTTTCATTAGCTACGCCTAGAATTAAACCACACTTATTTTTCATTAACATAGTCATTTGGTCAGTCAATCAGCTTGCTGAAAGCCAAAGTAGCATTTGTGCCTCCAAATCCAAAACTATTCGACAGAACTGTATCAAAAAGAACCTCGTCCTGGCGTTTTGTAACTATTTCCTTTGACTTTAATGATTCATCCAAATTAAAAACATTTGCACTAGCTGCTATAAAACCACCCTTCATCATTAATATAGAATAAATGGCCTCATGAACCCCTGCCGCACCAAGGCTATGCCCAGTAAGAGACTTTGTAGATGAAACTGGCGGAATTTTAGAACTATCACTTATTTTCCTTATTGCCTCAATTTCAACAATATCACCTGCTGGAGTTGAAGTTCCGTGGCTATTTATGTAGGATATCTTTCGATTATTTAAAGTTGACAATGCTAATCGCATTGAACGCTCTCCTCCTTCTCCAGAAGGTGCTACCATGTCGTGACCGTCTGAAGTGGCACCATATCCAGTTATCTCAGCATAAATTTTTGCACCCCGAGCCCTAGCATGATTAAGTTCTTCAAGTACCAAAACCCCACCTCCACCTGAAATCACAAATCCATCTCTATCTTGATCATAGGCTCTTGCAGCAGTTTCTGGTTTGTCATTATATTTGCTCGACATAGCACCCATTGCGTCAAATAAACAGGATAGGGTCCAATCTAATTCTTCCCCCCCCACCCGCAAAGACAATGTCTTGTTTACCTAGCTGTATTTGCTCTAAACCATTGCCAATACAATGAGCTGAAGTAGAACAAGCTGATGAAATTGAATAGTTAACACCTTTTATTTTGAAAGGTGTAGCCAGACATGCAGAATTAGTAGATGACATGCCCCGCGTCACCATAAAAGGTCCCATCCTTTTTGGGCTTCTTTTTTCAAGGACGATTTGATGTGCTGCGAAAAGGTTTTTTGTTGATGGCCCCCCTGACCCCATTATTAAACCTGTTCTTTCGTTTGAAACATCCTTCTCCGTCAAACCACTATCAGCAATGGCTTGCTCCATTGCAATATAGTTATAGGCTGCTCCATCACCCATAAAACGTAACTGCCTCTTGTCGACAGAATCCTCTAGTTTTATTCTTGGTTTAGCATGAACCTGTGATCTAAAGCCGTGAAATTCATATTCATCAGAAAATGTGATACCAGAACAACCCATTTTCAAAGATTCCGTAACTTCACCTGCATTGTTCCCTATCGAAGATACAATTCCCAAACCGGTTATAACTACTCTGTGCATTACTTTAATCTCCTGGTTAATAGAAATTTTGCATTGGTTTCTATTTTTGGAAGATCCTTAACTTTCAAATAAACCAACTCTTAAACCTTTGGCCACATAGATTTCTTCACCATCTGCGAAAACTTGGCCATCAGATATCCCAAGTTTAAGTTTTCTATCTAATACTCTAACAAAGTTTATTTCATAAGTTATAGATTTTGTTTCTGGAGTGACCATACCTTTAAATTTTACTTCTCCGACTCCTAGTGCTCTTCCACGCCCTTTGAAACCTCTCCAACCCAAATTAAAACCTGTTAGTTGCCATAAGGCATCTAAGCCTAAACACCCCGGCATCACAGGATCACCTACAAAATGACAATCAAAAAACCATAAATCTGGTTTAATTTTCAGTTCTGCAATGACATGGCCCTTGCCGTGTAGACCAGAGTCATCTGAGATTTCTTTGATACTGTCGAACATTAACATTGGGGGCAAAGGTAACTGTGGATTACCAAGACCAAACATTTCTCCGCGTGAACACTTTAGCAAATCCTCAAAATCTATAGCCATTTTTAGAACCAATTCTATTTTACTTATTTCTTATGACTAGCTAGTCTTATCACTGTTATTAAGTTAGGTGCAACATTTACCGTAATTGTTCTAAGAATTAGAAATCTTTAACCTTGTCAAAATTCATACCTCAATCAGACAGTGAATAGAATTTGATATTGAAGTTAAAGAAGTTTAATAATATTATTGAGATGTTAAGTATAATTTTTTTGAAATGATGGATACTCAAGATAAATTCTGTGTCACCAATTGGCTTTATAAGGTTGGATTGAGACCAACTCAGCAAAGAATTGAGCTTGCAAACCTTCTAGTAGGAAACAACAGCCACCAACATATTACTGCAGAGAGGTTATTTGAGAAAGCAAAAGAAGCAAAGATTTCAGTATCTTTAGCTACAGTATACAATACTCTTCATACTTTCTCAGAGGCAGGGCTTCTTAATAAAGTGATAGTGGATGGAGCACGATGCTATTTCGATACCAGACTTGATAATCATTCTCATTTTTACTGGGAAGACACCGGACAACTCACTGATACCCCAGGAAATTTCTTAGAGATTAAGAACCTACCAGAACCACCTATCAATTCTGAAATTACCAGTGTTGATATAATAATCCGGCTAAAAGAAAAGAATTAGTTTTCTTTCAATCTTATTAGAAACATCAAATTAAAATATAGAACAAAACATGAACAAAAATCTCTTCGTATCAATTTGGTTTTCTAACTTATCCATAGACCTCATCTTAATGGAGAATCCTACGTTAAGAGATAAGCCATTTTGCATCTTGAGAACCTATAAAAAACAAAAATTTATTTCCAAATTAAACAATAAATGTAAAACACCAAACTTAATTGAAGGGAGTAAACTAAGTGATGCTATGATAATAAAACCAGATTTAATTGTGAAAAAAGACTTCCCACTTAGGAAAAAAAAACTTTATCTAAACAAAATAATATTCTGGCTCTCAAGTATTACACCTAGAATATCTGTAGCAAAGGATTCTACTTTAATATTAGATATACCTCATACCATTAGGCGCTCTTGCATTAAAAAAATGCAATCTTTTCTCAGAGATTCCAACATAACGGCAAAGATTGGTATAGCGAATACTGTTGGAGCCGCATGGGCTAAATCCCATTTCCCAGAAAAAAATATATGTAGAAATTCAATTGATGATTCAATTACTAATCTACCAATTAAATCTTTACGTATTAGCCATAGCTCAGTTGAAAAATTAAATAATGTTGGTATTGAAACTATTAATCAGCTAGAGAAAATACCAAAAAATGAATTATATCTCCGATTTGATAGTGAAGTATCTAACTTCTTTGATAAAGCTACTGGCAAAGCAGATGAGCCTCTTACTATTGTAAAAATTGAACCAAAATTTCACGTTAAAATAGATCTTGTTAGGTATGTAAATTGTAAATACCAAGTCATCAATTTAAGCAAAAAACTGATAAAAGCACTATGTATTGAATTGAAAAATTCACATATGAGAGCTCAAACTATAAATATAATATTCAATAGTGAGAAGAAACTTAAAAAAATAATAAAAATACGTTCAGCTACACCCACTAATTCTGATATACGGATAGTAAATATATTTGCGACAAAACTTCTTGAGCAAAAAGATCTGCCTGAAATACTTAGTATTAAAGTTGAAATTCCAGAAACTTATCCCGTAATTGAGGAACAAGAAGAGCTCCTTGACTCTAAAGTAGAAAAAGAAAAAACTTTCACTAAGTTAGAAAAGGATAGTGATGTTATTTATCAATTAGTTGAAAAACTAAAAAATAGATTAGGGGAAGAAGCGGTAAGAGTTTTCTCCCCAAGAGAAAGCCACATACCTGAAAAAAGTTATATTTTCACATCACCAGCAAATAATTTGCAAATAGACAATTGGCCTATACAACATAAAGCAAGACCTAAAATACTCTTTGAACCCCAACCAATAATAATGTTAAAACAAATCTCAAAATTGGGAAGTGATAAACCTCCAAGATTGTTTTCTTGGGGTGGTCAAAAATATGAAATTTCAAAAGCTATAGGTCCTGAACGGATTTCATCAAATTGGTGGTTGGTTAAAAAAAATCATGAAAATGCAGAACGTCATTATTGGCAAGTCAAATCAACTTGTGGATCTCATTTTTGGTTATTCAATTCAAGAAAAAATTCTGGAGTAAATGATTATAAAAATACCTGGTTAATACAAGGCCAGTTCTGCTAATGAAATATATTATTATGCATTTATTGTAATTGCATGGAAGGATTCAAAGTTAGTATGACGACAAATAGTAAGAATAAAAAATCCCAGGAAAGTTCTCGGGCAGTCGGTTTGGATATAGCTCTCAGGGTTGTGAGCTTTATCACAGGGAAAGAACACTTGCATTATGGGTACTGGAAGGGATTAGACGTAAATTTAGAAAACTTAGGGAAGGCGCAAGAAGCTTATACCCAGTATTTGTTCAAATATTTGCCTAGGCAAAAGACCAATAAAAAATTAAGAATATTAGATATAGGTGGAGGTTCAGGCCAGATAGCCAAGTATTTAATAGACCTAGGTCATCAAGTGACAATAGTAATACCTAGCTGTATATTGGCAGAGCGTGCAGAAAAAAACACGAAGGGAAAGGCTAAGATCCACCCTATTACATTTGAAGAATACACCCCAAAAAAAAATATTAAATTCGATTTATGTCTATATGCAGAAAGTTTTCAATATATACCAGTGAAGATCGCACTTCAAAAAGCAATACATTTGTTAAGCGAAGATGGGGAGATACTAATCGCTGATTGTTTTCGATCAGCACAAAAACACACTGGCATATTCCGTAAACCGGGAGGAGGTCCTTCCTTGGCTAGTATGGAATCTGAAATTAAAAGACAACAACTCGAAATTATCACTGAGGAAGAAATAACCAAGGATGTTGCACCCTCAATTGAATTGGAACAGCAGTTTTATAATATCATTGGATTTTCTATAAATAGGTTAATTCGCAGTCTAAAAACCACCCGACCTATGAGTTTAAGATTCCTAGGTATACTGTATAAACTATTACTCAGTAAACGAAGGAGACTACGCCTGGAAAATAGATTATTTGAGAACACACGTTCCAAAGACTTATTCCTTAAATATAATCATTATATGATTTTCAAGCTAAAACCTCTCCAAAAATGACCTATGCCCTTTAACAAAAAATATAGTAAACTGCAAAGAAAATAGAACAAATGGTGAACAAAAGATCTCTAGCAGAGTTTGGTGTTTTATCGAATTTTAGTTTTCTAAAGGGTGGAAGTCATCCTGAGGAATACGTCAAACAAGCTATAAAATTGGATCTTAGTGGTTTGGCAATCACTGATGAAAATTCAGTTGCTGGTGTAGTAAAAGCATACTCTGCCATTAGCAGCTTATCTAAAAATAAATCATCATTACTCAAATTAATTTTTGGAGCTCGAATTATTACAAAAGATAACTTTTCAATTACTACTATAGTAAAAAATCTTAAGGGCTGGAAAAACTTGTGCCGTATATTAACAACAATCACTTCCACAAACTACAATGATATAAGACATCCATCGTTACAAAGAATTATTTCCCTAAGAGGGGGATTAATTTTTTTAATACACCCACCAGAAGAATCTGAAGATCCACTAATATTAAAAAACTGGATCAGGAGCACCCAAAAGTTATCCAAAAACCTATCAAATTCTTATATGATATTATCTCCTAAATATGACAGCTTAGACAGCACTAGATTTCGAAATATCGCCAGACTATCCTCAATTTTCAAGTTAAGGCTTGTAGCCTCATGCATGCCAATAATGCATGATAAATCACGTCAGAATCTGATCGATGTACTAAGTGCAATCAGAAATAAATGTACTGTAAAGGAACTTGGTACTAAAGCTACACTAAATGGCGAACAATACTTAAGAGGCCCTTTAGAACTGGAAAGAATATTTCAAAAATATCAATCAGCTCTAGAAAATAACCAAAAAATCTTACTTGAATGCAACTTTTCTTTGAGCGAATTAAAGTACGAATACCCTAGTGAAATTATAAAAAACCAATCCCCACAAAGAAGACTTGTTAACTTAACAGCAAATGGTTTGAAATTCCGTTATCCCCAAAAAATACCCTCAAAAATACAATCACAAGTGAATCGTGAATTGCAGCTAATAAAGAAGTTAAATTATGCTCCTTATTTTCTGACTGTTTATGATATTGTGGCGTTCGCAAAATCAAGAGCTATTTTATACCAAGGCCGTGGTTCAGCGGCCAATTCAGTGGTGTGCTATGCTCTAGGGATTACCGCTGTAAGTCCTGAAATCGGTACAATGGTTTTTGAGAGGTTTATATCAGAAGCCAGAAATGAACCTCCAGATATTGATGTTGATTTTGAACATGAAAGACGTGAAGAAATAATCCAATACATCTATAAAAAGTTTGGTCGATATAAGGCTGGAATTTGTGCCACTGTTATTCATTATAAAAAACGTCAGGCGCTTCGTGAAGTTAGCAAGGTAATGGGCCTTTCAAAAGATCTTAGTAATACAATCATTACACAATATAATCTGGGGAATATTGAGTATACCAAAGGTTCATACCGGCAAAAGTTGAGTACAAAAACTGCCTCTCCTCAAATAAATAAAATTTTGATTCTGGCTTCTAAAATCTATGGTTTTCCTCGTCATTTAGGACAACACACAGGCGGTTTTATAATTACTAACCAGCGATTAGATGAACTTATACCCATTCAAGCTGCACGTATGAAAAATAGAACAATGGTTTGCTGGGATAAAGAAGATATTGCAGTACTTGGAATACTCAAAATTGATATTTTAGGCCTTGGAATACTTACTTGTATTCGCAAAGCTTTTAGCCTTATTAACGATATTTATGGGCTCCAATATTCTTTATCCACTATCCCGAAAGAAGAACCCCAGGTTTATGAAATGTTATGTAAGGCAGATAGCATTGGGATATTCCAGGTTGAAAGTCGTGCTCAAATGAATTTTCTACCAAGAATGCTTCCGAGATGCTTCTATGATCTAGTTATCCAAATTGCAATTATTAGACCAGGGCCAATACAAGGAGATATGGTTCATCCCTATTTAAGACGAAGGCAAGGAATTGAAAAAATCACTCTACCATCTAATGAACTGGGTTCAGTTTTAGGAAAAACACTAGGTGTTCCATTATTTCAAGAGCAGGTCATGAAAATTGCTATCGTGGCTGCAGACTTTTCTGCTGAAGAAGCTGATCAATTAAGAAAAGCTTTTAGTAAATTTAGGAAAGAAGGAGAAATTCAAACATTCAAAAAAAGATTCATATTAGGAATGTTATATAATGGATACACAAATGAATTTGCTGAACGCTGTTTCTCTCAAATAGAGGGTTTTGGAGAATATGGTTTTCCAGAAAGTCATGCAGCCAGCTTTGCTTTATTAGTTTATGCCTCGGCGTGGATAAAAGCCTATTATCCAGAGATTTTCACGTGTGCATTACTTAATTCTCAGCCAATGGGATTTTATAAACCTTACCAAATTATACAAGATGCAGAAAGACATGGTGTAAAAATCTATCCGGTTTCAGCAAACCATAGTAACTGGGATCACAAAATAGAAAAAAGGTCTTCGCACAATATAGGTTTGCGTTTAGGACTTCGTCTCATAAAAGGCTTTTTAAGAGTAGATGCAGTAATAATTGAAGAAAAAAGAAAAAGAAGTTACGCAACAATTAAGACGTTTTGGAATAAAACAAAAGTGAACTATGCAACCATGGTTCTTTTAGCTAAAGCCGATTGTTTCGCATGCATGAATAAAAACCGCCATGAAGCTTTATGGGAAATATATGCTCTTAATTCGAGTAAAAAAATGCCCCTTATTGATAAAAATGAAAAACCTAATAAAGCAACCAAACTCCCCAGTCTATCAGCAGGAAAGCAAGTTAAAAAAGACCTAAAGACATTTGGTCTAACTTTAAGAGATCATCCATTAAAACTTCTTAGACCTATACTTGATAAGATATAATATCCGGTTTCATCTGTATAACCTCTAACCACAAAAAATATTCACTATCCTTCGCTCCGCACCAACAACTAAATTTAACCTGGAGGGATTGTCATTTTCAAAATTCACTTCTTGCCCTTGTGAAAATACACGAGTATTAGCAGGATACTCCATGGCCGCCAAAGCTGTTTCCGGTTGTCCAACAAGGAAACTAAGGGTGTCCGCCAAACATTCTCCTTTTACAGTACTTTTACTTGGTTCAACTTCTACTTTTAATTGAACTGGAGCACCATACTCAGTATATCCACCCTGATAACCTGAATTACACGCTGACAAAAATAAGAAGATTATAATAACACAACTAAACTTTGTACTAATCACCATTTTACCTTTCCAAAATTCTCTTCAAAAAGATAACCAAACATCATGACCTGTTCAACCTATTTTCGACCAAATTTTCAACTACACTAGGATCAGCCAGGGTCGATGTATCACCAAGATCTCCAAAATTGTTTTCCGCGATTTTACGTAAAATTCTTCTCATTATTTTTCCAGAGCGTGTTTTTGGAAGACCTGGAGCCCATTGAATGACGTCTGGTTTGGCAATAGGCCCAATTTCCTTTCTCACCCACCCCTCTAGTTCTTTACTAAGATCACTGGAAGGCACTTGACCCACCATTAAAGTTACAAAAGCATAAATTCCTTGTCCTTTAATTTCATGTGGGTATCCAACCACCGCACTTTCAGCCACTAATGGATGCGCTACTAATGCACTTTCAATTTCTGCTGTTCCCATACGATGGCCAGAGACATTTAAAACATCATCAACTCTACCGGTTATCCAGTAATAACCATCCTTATCTCTCCTACAACCGTCACCAGAAAAATAGTACCCCTTATAATCACTAAAATAGGTTTTAATGAATCGTTCGTGATCACCAAAGATTGTTCTCATTTGACCAGGCCAACTGTCTTCAATTGCTAGTACGCCTTCTACGTCATTACCATCCAATTTTTTTCCCGAACTAGGGTCTAAAACTACCGGTTTAACTCCAAAAAATGGCCGTGTTGCAGATCCTGGCTTTGTTGCTGTAGCTCCTGGCAAGGGCGTTATCAATATCCCCCCTGTTTCAGTCTGCCACCATGTATCGACTATAGGGCACAAACCTTTACCAACAACTCTATTATACCACTCCCAAGCTTCAGGGTTAATAGGTTCCCCGACTGTACCTAAGATTCTTAAGCTAGACAAATCACACTGATTAACAAAATTTTCGCCTTGTGCCATCAATGCTCTAATAGCTGTTGGAGCTGTATAGAATTGGTTAACTTTATGCTTTTCGCACACTTGCCAAAAACGCGAACTATCTGGATAAGTTGGAACACCCTCAAACATCAAAGTTGTTGCTCCGTTTGCTAAGGGACCATAGACAATATAGCTATGCCCCGTTATCCATCCTACATCAGCTGTACACCAATAAATGTCATTATCTTTATAATCAAAAACATATTTGTGGGTTAAGGAAGCATATACAATGTAACCTCCGCTTGAATGTTGAACCCCTTTTGGCTTACCTGTTGACCCTGACGTGTACAAGATAAATAAAGGATCTTCTGCTGCCATTTCTGTAGCTACACATATTTCAGATGCTTTTTTGGTAAGATCATCAAAATAATTATCTCTCCCTTTCTTCATAAAAACGTCTGAACCTGTTCTGGCTACCACTAATGTTTTCCTGTCACCTGAAATTTCCAGAGCTTTATTAACGTTTTCTTTCAAAGGTACGGGCCTACCGCCCCTTGGGGCCTCATCGGCTGTAACTACTAGTTTTGCACCACAATCAGTGATCCTACTAGCAAGAGCTTCAGGAGAAAAACCTCCAAAGACTACTGAATGAACCGCTCCAATCCGTGCACAAGCTAACATAGCATAAGCAGCTTCTGGGATCATTGGCATATATATAATAACCCTATCGCCCTTACTTACACCTAATTCCTTATAAACATTTGCCAATCGACAAACATTTGAATGGAGCTCACTATAAGTAATTTTTTTCGAAAATCCTGGCTCATCAGCCTCCCAAATTATGGCGATCTTGTCACCACGTTTTTCCAAATGTCTATCAACGCAATTAGCAGATACATTGAGCGATCCATCCTCGTACCACTTTATTGCGACGTTATTCGGAGAAAAAGAAGTATTCTTCACTTTACTATAAGGTTTAATCCAGTCAATTGACTTTCCAATCTCACCCCAGAATTTCTCTGGCTGTAACAAGGATTCTTGATACATGTCTTTGTATTGTTGATCATTTAAACTACATGCCTCTATGATCTTCTCACTAGGCTGATAAATTTTTTCTTCCATTAATTTGACTTCCTCATATTCATATACATAACTTTCTATCCGTAATTTAACGCTGTTAGAGACACAACTGCGCTAGCACAAATAAACCTTTCCCCAAAAAAACTCAAATTACTGTTGCCACAGCCCTGGAAAAATTATCCAGTTGGTTATGATTCAATCCTGCTAGGTTTATCCTAGAATCTCCTACCATATAAATCCCATGCTCTTCTCTAAGCCTCAAAACCTCATTGGGACTTAAACCTAAAAGAGAGAACATACCACGATGCTTGGCAACAAAATCAAATCTGTTAGAATTGGTACTACGCCTGAGTGAATCAGATAAGGAAACCCGTAGTTTCAACATTCGGGAACGCATTTCCATTAACTCTTTTTTCCAAAGATCTGCCAACGGAATTTTATCTGAATCATAATCGGACAAAACCAAGTTCACAACAGAAGCTCCATAGTCGGGAGGAAAAGAAAAAGTTAGCCTGTTAAAGGATTTTAAGTTATCTTCGGTTCTTTTATGCTGCCTTTTGTCTGAAATTACTACAATTGCGGCTCCCACTCTTTCCCGATACAAACCAAAATTCTTGGAACCAGATACTGCAATACAAATCTCAGGTAAATTTGAAGCCATATGCTGCAACCCAGCAACATCTTCTTCGATTCCATCACCAAAACCTTGATACGCCAAATCCACTAATGGTAATACATCTCTTTGCGAAAAAAAATTAGTCAGTTCTATCCAGTTCTCCTTTGAGAGATTGGCTCCTGTAGGATTATGGCAGCAACCGTGTAAAAGCACTACATCACCTGGCTTAACATAGCCCAAATCGTTCATCATACTATCAAAATCGACTTCGCATGTCTCCTCATCAAAATAAGAATATTGAAGGCAATTCATGCCTAAATGATTTAGGATTGCTGCATGATTTGGCCAAGAAGGAGAAGAAATCCATACTCTAGAATCTGTATCAAGTGATCGAATTAAAAGTAATAATTGGTGTAAAGCGCCGGTCCCACCAGGGGCTTGCCCTCCTAAAATTCTATCTCTTGGAACAGAGTCTTTAAGAACTAATCGAATCATTTGATCAATGAAACTCATGTTACCTAAAAGCCCAACATAGCTTTTAGATTCTTGTTTTACATTCAAAATTGACATTGCTTCAGATACAGCCTTCATAATGGGGGTCTTGCCTTGATCATTTTTGTAAACACCAACCCCTAAATCAATTTTTTCTTTCCTACGGTCTGCCGCAAACAAGGCCATTAAAGCTATAATTTTGTCTCCGGGTTGCTCCTTCAGTTTATCTAACATTTTTGCTCTATCCTTACTTAAAATTTTCTAAAATGTGCCTTAAAGATGTTCGCCCCTATTAACTGTCATACTGTTTGATTCTCTACACTACCCCACTCACACCAAGAACCATCATAAACCGAGACCCTTTTGGCACCTAGGCCTTTTAAGACCACATAGAGAATGGCTGCTGTAACACCAGAACCACAATAAGTAATTAGAGGTTTTTCCAAATCAATTCCAACACTTTCGACAATTTTCTGAAGGGATTTATTTGGCTTCAGTGTATTATCAGGGTTAAATAAGTCTCCGTAATACAAATTTATTGAGCTTGGTATGTTCCCTCTGCTCACACCTTTTCTTGGTTCTGGGACCAACCCTGCAAATCGCTTTGGCGGCCTAGCATCAATTATCTGAATCTCATTTGATCCGATGCAAGCTCTAACTTGATCTAAACCTACTACTAATTCTTTCTCATAGAACACGGGAAAACGGGACTGATCAAATATTTTTAATTCAGAATCTACAGATTTTTTTTCTTCCACCCATTTCGGCAAGCCTCCATCCAAGATGAAAACATTGCTGAATCCATATAAATGGAATAACCACAATAATCTTGCAGATGAAAATAGGCCCAAGCCGTCGTAAACTACTACCGTACCCTTTGTATTGATACCAAAATTTTCTATTTTTTTTCCAAAAAGATCAGGATCTAGCGCCATGTGAGGAAGCTTAGAATTGGGATCAGAGAACTCATCAAGATCAAAAAACAATGCCCCAGTAATATGATTTTCCCTATATTCATCATATGGAGATCGCTTCAAATCCGGTAAGTACCAACTTGCATCAATTATTCTAACATCTGGATCGTTCAGTTTCTTGTCTAACCAATTCGTCGATACCAAATATTTGTTCCTATCCGATGTCATGATATTTTTCGCAAACCATCAATTTCAGATTCTGATTTCGAAACCTGCATGTAAAGGGTCATACATATCAGGCTTCGACTAACTCTTCAGCCCTATCTAAATCTACACTAACTAATTGACTTACCCCTTTTTCCCCCATTGTCACACCGAATAATCGGTTCATCTTAGCCATTGTGATAGGGTTGTGTGTAATTATTAAGAATCTAGTTTCCGTCTTGGAATTCATCTCATCTAACAATCTACAAAACCTTACTACATTTGCATCATCTAAAGGGGCATCAACCTCATCCAAAACACAGATTGGGCTTGGCCTAGCGAGGAAAACTGCAAAAATTAATGAGATTGCAGCCAAAGTCTGCTCACCACCCGACAATAATGACAAATTTGAGAGTTTTTTTCCTGGCGGTTGACACATTATCTCCAGACCTGCCTCTAGAGGATCGTCACTTTCTACAAACATTAAATTGCTCGAACCTCCTCCAAATAAAGTTTGGAATAGTTCTTGGAAATTCTTATTTACTTGCTCAAAAGCACCTATTAGTTTCCCTCGTCCTTCTTTATTTAAATCTGAAATAGCCTTCCGAAGTTTATTTATAGCGGCCTCAAGATCATCCTTTTGGGAATTCAACATCTCAAATTCAACTTTAATCTCCTTTTCATCTTCCTCTGCTCGCAAATTTACAGGACCAATAATTTCTCTTCTCCTCTTAAGTTTATCCAAATTCTCTTGGATAGAGGAAATAGCCCAATTATTGCTGCTTTCTTCTTTATATTTGTTCTCAAAATCTTTTGGGTTTGATCCAGTACTTTCCTGCAAAGCAACTGCCATTTCCTTCATGCTTTGTTTCATTGTCTCTAAACCAACCTCTGCTCGCACATATTTTTCTTTTAATTCTTCTGCAAGTTTTTGAGATTCTCTCTCCTCAAATGTTACTTCCCTAAGGTTTTTCTCGGCCTCTACTAATGCATTTGTAGAATTAGCGCACTGCTTCTCTGCTTCATTAATTTTCTCAGCCAGTGTTTCAACTTCTTGTTCAATATTTCCCGGTTCCGAGACCGCAAGATCCAATAGAACCTTAAATTCTTCTTGTTTCGTCATAATATTAGACTGTTGATCCAAAGACCTTTTTTGTCGCGACTCCCATTCTTTAATGTCATTTGATATCTGAGACAATCTAGCTTGACCATGTTTGTCTTTTGAAACAATGTCTTCTAGTCGCAAACGAAGTTCCAAATTCTTAGATCTAAAAATTTCAAGTTTATCTTTTTGATCATTGAGGCTCTTTTCCTTGGTGATTAGGTCTTCATTAGTTTCCTTGTCGATTTCATTCGTATCCACAAGATCTAAAAAGTCTTTTCTATCTTTCTGCAGCTGTTCAGATTTGTCAGCAAGTCCTTCCATCTGTGCCCGATTTATCTCAAATTCAGCCTCAAGGGTGCTAAGACTCAATTTCAACCCTGCCAATTGGTTTTCAAGTTGTATGTATTCTTTTTTTGTATTCTCTCTTAAAAATATTTTTTCTTGATATTTCATTTCCAATGATCGATGTTTTTCCTGGTTAGTAATTACCGAGTGTTCTGACTCTTTAAGTACTTTCTGCAATTTCTTTAAACGATTAATATTTTTTAGCTTAAGAGCCGTTTCTGAACTTATGTCCACCGATCTCCTAACAAAACCATCCCACCGCCACAAATCACCTTCTTTAGATACTAAGCTCTGACCGTTCGAGAGTTGTAGCTGCATCTTGGGACCATCCTCGATACTAACAATCCCAATATTCTTTATTTTACTAGACAACTCCGGTGGATATTTAACAAAGTCAGCCAACATTCTAATACCCTCAGGCAGATCTTTAACCTGAAATCTTTCGTGAAAATCCATCCAACCGGATTTAACTCCAGTTACATTGCCTGGAAAATTAAGTTCATCAGACATTGCAGCTCCTAATGCCAACTCATATCCTGGGGTGGCAGACACTTTATTTAATAAGGCATCGGAGGGTAGCACCCTATCCTGGGCGAGTTCTTTTAGAGTTTCAATCTCTGAGATTATTGCCGCACGCTTGCTTTTGCTTTCCAATAATTTTTCATTCTCTTCGGCCTCTGCTTTCATAGCCTTCTGGCACTCATTTTCCAATTTTTCTAAAGAACTAGCTTTAGCAGTTACTAATAGATCAGTTTCGGCTAAAGATTCTGCTTCCTTTATTTTCTCTATTTCTATATCACCCCGCCTGATATCAACACTGGCCTGATCTGCTTTTACTTGTGAAAGCTTTTCCTCTATTAGCCGTAGATTTTTTTTGTAATCTTCACGGCGTTTTTCTGTAGTATTTTTTTCAGCCAGTAAATTGGCTAAATCAGCAGCTTTCTCATCATAATCGAGTTCCCGTTTCTTAAATTCTATTTCAGATGCCTGCGATTCGTTTTGAGCCTGGGTTAATCTTTCCTCTAGAGTTGACCTTTCTAACTCTAACTGATTTATTTCTAAACTCAACTTTTGAAGAACCCCTTCCGCATCTCTACTTATTTCAACTTCTCTAAGATATTCCTGATTAAGGTCAGCAATCCTTTTCTTTAGTTCATCAATCTTCAAAACTGCTAACCTATGTTTTTCATCAAAACTGTCTTTCATAGAATGCAATTGACGAAATCCAATTTGATCTGCTGCTTGCTTTTCTCTTTTGCTGGGTATAATTCCCTCTTTTTTTTCTCTTTCCCCACTTAAATCTAAGTTAATCTTCTGCCTTTCACTCCTAGATTTTAAAATTTGCCCTAACTCTTTCTCAGCTATTTCAACTTCTTCCTTCTTATATTTCCATTGAGTATAGAGTAGTAAAGCTTCTTTTTTTCTAATTGAAACACCCAAAGAACGATATTCGCTGGCTTGGCTGGCTTGCTTTGCTAAGACTTTAAGCTGATCTTGAAGCTTCGAAAGAATGTCATTGACACGTAAAAGGTTGTCCTCCGAAGTATTCAGTTTTAATTCTGACTCGTGCCGTCTTTGGTAGATACCCGCAATTCCTGCTGCTTCTTCAAGAATCTTGCGACGCGCTTTTGGATGTTCATTAATTAAGCTGGCAATTTGCCCCTGTCGTACAAGTGAAGGAGAGTTGGAACCTATGGAAGAATCAGCAAAAAGCATCCTAACTTCTCTTGCCAACACCTCTTTACCTTCAATCCTATATGTAGAGCCCGCATCAAGGTTTATTCTTCTTACGATTTCAATATAATCGTTGCTTGCTTCTATGGGCAAAGTTATTTGATCAAGTTTTTCCAATCCCAACACCACCTCTGCAAATGCCCTAGCTGGTCTTAAATCACTACCTCCAAAAATGATATCATCCATGCCATCACCCCGCATGGACGTTGGTCGAGTCTCACCCATCACCCATCTTAAGGCATCTAAAAGATTTGATTTACCACAGCCATTTGGCCCAACGATCCCAGTAAGGCCAGGCAGGATTTGTAATTCGGTCGGATCAACAAAGCTTTTAAAGCCATTAAGACGTAATCTAGTGAAATTCAATGTAATTTCCAATCACTGAAAAAAAAGAGCTAGAAATGTTGGGGAATACCATATCTTGATAATATACGATTTTCAATCATATATATAGGTTCTCCTATCTAAATTTGCTATTTTCTAAAATTCATGACCAAAATTTTTCATAGCACGATCAAACTTTAGGGGGGTTTTCTCTATTAGCGCTCGGTAAATCAACTCATTTCCTAAAACACGCATGACATAATTTCTTGTCTCAGTATATGGTATCATTTCAATCCAAATGAGTGGATCAACACCTTTGCGCCGTGGATCACCGTATCTTTTAATCCAACTTCTGACGCTTCCCGGCCCAGCATTGTAAGCTGCAATACTAAGTACAGTTGAACCTCGGAAAGACCTTAATAGTTCCTTCACATACTGAGTCCCAATTTTGATGTTATAAAGTTCGTCCCTCAACATTCGTTTCTTATCATATTTTAAGCCCAAGCGTTTAGCCAAATACTTAGCAGTGTTGGGCATAACTTGCATCAGACCTAAGGCACCAGCAACAGATCTAGCACCCGAATAAAACTCGCTTTCCTGCCTAATTATAGCATATACGAGGGGTAAAGGTGCACCCAAATTTTCCTGGGTCAGATTTAGAACTGGATATGAATAACTAAATATAATGTCATCTTCTGAAATAAATTTTTTTGCTATACCAATAACACCTGACCAATGCTTTGAGTCATGCA
Source organism: uncultured Alphaproteobacteria bacterium (assembly GCA_902599445.1). Classification (GTDB taxonomy): domain Bacteria; phylum Pseudomonadota; class Alphaproteobacteria; order Rhodobacterales; family Rhodobacteraceae; genus CACIIZ01. The sequence goes on along the minus strand of CACKFK010000001.1, from coordinate 50,733 downwards.
AAAATTTCAAGATACAAATTCTTCCATCTACATCCAAGGTTTCAGCGGCATGTTTAAAAAAACGAACACCAAGGACAATTCTATTTGCTTTCAGTAATAAGACCCCAACCTTCAAAATCTCGTTTTGTAACATTTTTTCTTTGTCACAAATTAATCTAGGCTTTGCGAGAGGATCCAAACTTACGTCCTTTTTCCCTATTCTCTCGGCAGATAGTTGGCCATAGAAAGTACTTGAGTGCCTAGAAGCTAATTCAAAGGCAGCCCTCGCTTGATTCGGTCTATTTAGTTTTTTAAGGCTCCGACCATACCAATAATTAAGCTTACTCACATTTACTTTTTTCTTTGCTAGCTTAATAGCCCTTTCAAAGTGTCTCGAAGCTATTTCTGGCTTTTTTTGAAAATTTAATGAAATAAACCCTGCCAAAAACTCCAAATCAACATAATCTTCGTATACTTTGTTATAATTGACATTTGTGAGCTGATTGGGCTCTATGAAATGATTACTCGCTAACTCATAAGCTGTTTTGATTTTTCCTAATCTAAGAGCTCTCCTAGTATGATAAACCCTCAATCTTTTCCAATTCCTGGGCCTACCTAACAGATCGAAAGATTTGGACACTTTTTTAAGAATGTTTGAGACCTCAGTGTAATTTTTCTGTCGTTGAAGATTATTACTAAGATCCCATAAAACTCCCGGATGCTGCCAATATTCCTGAGAAACCTTAATTGATTTCGAAGAAACTTTGACTGACTTCTGCAATTTTAATCTTTTTCTTGCCAGCAAAAGTTCTTCTTCTGACATAACCGTTGCCATCTGTAAAACTGAATTTCTGGCCTTGCTCCATAATAAGTTTTCTAAACGAATTTGGTGAGTCTGCGAAAGCACGTCATCAAAATTTTTGAGCATCAATAGGAAATCATCATCCGAGAATTCTTGATCCAGCCAACTGATCTTTGCTACCTTTTTTGCATCCTGAGTTTGTTCCAACTGCATTAAAGCGTTAGCTAAAACTAATGATCCATGTCCAGTTTTAGGAAAAGAATACTTGAAATAATCAAGAATAGTTTCAGGATCTTCTCCATATTTTATCTTCTTCTCTCCTGTTTTTGCTAGGAGTGGCATCCCTGGCCAATTTTCATTTAGGGTTATGAACTCTATGTACTCCTTGACCCTACCGTCCCCTGCTCGTAATCTAAGCCAGTCCAACAACTCTTTAAGAAGCGGCCTATTTAAATCTTTTGCCGATTCATATGCTCTATCCCACATTCGTGCATCTGCATATTTTAGAGTCTCCTCTACAGAGACCACATCGCTTTCTCTAGCACCCTCTGTCTGAGCCGATAGAAAGCCGCAAAAAAGAAAAAAAGAAAGAAACCAGCAAAGAGAAAAAAGTAACCGACTTCGCCATACGGTCTTTAAATATTGGCACCTGAGAATTGGAGGATTTAGATTTTCATGTTTTTTATTAATAACAGCTCTCCCAACATAATTCATCCCCTACTTAATTATCAGATTTAACATGACAATACCTTGTGATAAATAATATTCCCTATTAAGATATAATATATTTGGGGGTAAAATAATGATACATGGATCAATTCCCGCTCTTATCACTCCGTTTTTGGACGGTGAGCTAGACCGCCCAGCTCTTGAAGATTTGGTAGAATGGCAAATTCAAGAGGGAAGCCACGGGCTAGTAGCTGTAGGAACGACTGGCGAAAGCCCAACGTTAAGCCACGAGGAACACCAAGAAGTAATTGAGATAATAGTTAAAAAAACCAAAGGTAGAATACCAGTAATAGCAGGGGCAGGTTCAAATAATACAACAGAATCCATAGACCTGATGAAATTTGCTAAAAGAGTAGGTGCTGACGCAGCCCTTGTCGTTGCTCCTTATTATAATAAACCAAATCAGGAAGGTCTTCTATTACATTTCAAAATGTTAAATGACTGCTGTGATTTACCGATAATAGTTTACAACATTCCAGGAAGGTCAGTAGTTGATATCGAAGTATCAACCATGTCCAAGTTAGCTAAATTAAAGAATATTATTGGGGTTAAAGATGCTACTGGAGATGTAAGCAGGGCCTCAGATACAAGAAATTCTTGTGGTAACAGATTTATTCAACTCTCTGGAGAAGATGCTTCAGCCTTGGGTTTTAATGCACACGGAGGGACTGGATGCATTTCAGTCATAGCTAATGTTGCACCCCGACTTTCTTCAGATTTTCAAAATGCTATGTCGAAGGGTGACTTCGATAAGGCTATAAGTCTACAAGACAAGTTATTGCCACTTCATAGAGCAGCCTTTTTAGAACCTAGCCCCTGTCCAATTAAGTATGCATTAAACAGATTAGAGAAATGCCAAAATGAAGTCCGTGCACCTTTAGTACCCATAAATGAAAGGACCCGAAGCAAAATGGATGAAGCACTAGCACATGCCAATCTGATTAGCTAATTTGATGAATAAAAAGAGTGCGATCGAAAAAAATATCAAATTAATAGCTGAGAATAGAAAAGCCCGTTACAATTATTTTATCGAAGAGGAACTTGAATGTGGTATTGCACTGGAAGGATCTGAAGTAAAAAGTATGCGGTCAGGCAAAACCAGTGTGATAGAAAGTTATGCATCTATAGAAGAAAACCAGCTGTGGTTAATAAATTGCTATATACCCAATTACAAATATGCAAAAACTTTCACCCACGATGAGCGTAGACGAAGGAAACTGCTCGTAAAAAAAAGAGAGCTTTTCAAATTGATGAAAAATAAAGGGCGGCAGGGAATGACCTTAATTCCACTTAGACTGTATTTTAATAGCGCGGGTATAGTGAAAGTTCTTTTGGGTATCGGCAAAGGCAAAAAGCTCGTTGATAAGAGACAAACTGAGAAAAAACGTGACTGGGAAAAGCAGCAAGGTCGTCTATTAAGAGAAAAAGGCTGAGACAGATTAATTAACCACCAACCCTATCAGATCTCATTATTATAAAAAATCTGAACGGAATAAGAGCAAGTCCGATTAAGACCATTTTTACTAAAAAATCAGCAACTGCAAGAGACACCCACAATGGAGCAATGCTGAACATACCTATAATGGGAGTTTTTTCTAAAGCCCATGAGATATTGTTGGAAGGTTCTAAGAAGACAAAGCTTGCAGAGAAAGCAATAAAAAAGAAAATCATAGTATCCACTGCAGACCCAAAAAATGAAGAAATAAAAGGAGCTTTCCACCATTTTGCTTTCCGAAATAAATCAAAAATTGAGATATCTAACAACTGCGAAACTAGAAAAGCTAATGCTGAACCAATTGCAACCCTCAACGTAACCAAAGGGCCAAAATCTCCATCCATTTGAGTGCCTAGGAATGAACAAAAAACTCCTATGATAAAACCATACATTACAACCTTCCTGGCGGCACCTTTCCCATAAAACCTATTAGTCAAATCTGTTATTAAGAATGCAATCGGATAGGTTAAGGCACCCCAGGTTAAAAAGTTTCCCAGTAAAAATTGCACAAGGATATTAGATATGAGCACTACCAAGGCCATGGCAATTATTGGCAATACTAAATCTCTAGAGTATATGATTTTCTTCACTGCTGATTTTTCCTAGTCACTCGCTAAGTAATTTTGATTCTATTAGTCTCCAAACCTTAGCTGCCAGGTTTTTTTTTTCGAATTTTTCCAATTCCTGAAGTCCGGTTGGGGACGTTACATTTATTTCTGTAAGTTTATTTCCTATGACGTCTATTCCAACAAATGTTTGACCATGATTTTTTAAGTTTTGGCTTATTCTTTCACATATACGAAGCTCACAAATTGACAATTCAGCTTTAGCAGCACGCCCCCCAACATGCAGGTTAGATCGTATTTCACCTGTCTTGGGAATTCTATTGATGCCACCCAGAACTTCTCCATCCAGAAGGATGATTCTCTTATCGCCTTCAGAAACGTCTGGTAAGAATTCCTGCACAATTAAGGGTTCATGTGAAGTTTTTTGAAAAAGTTCAAAGATTGCTGCAAGGTTCTTATCGTCATGACCAAGTTTCAAAACACCGATCCCACCATTTCCGTAGAGTGGTTTCATAATGATGTCGCCAAACTTATCTCTAAATTTCTGAATGGCATCAATGCTACTACAAATTACAGTAGCTGGAATGAGGTCAGGGTAGTTTAAAACGAGTAGTTTCTCAGGAAAGTTTCTGACCCAAAAAGGTTTATTTATTATCAAAGTTTCCTTACACACAAAATCCAAAAGATAGGTTGTAGTCAAGTAGCTCATGTCAAATGGAGGATCTTGCCTCAGCCAGAGCACATCCAAGTCCTTACCTAAATCAATAGTCTTCTCCTCAAAAAAGGTACTAACAGGGCTATCATCTCTGTTAACCGTCATATAATGGCCTTTTGCAAAAACTCTTCCATCAGAGAAAATTAACTCGTCAGGTAGATAGTGAAATAATAGGTGGCCCCTTTTTTGTGCCTCTTCTGCAAGACGAAATGTGGTATCAGCATTGGGGTCAACACCTTCAATTGGATCCATCTGAAAACCTACCCTTAATGACATGATATTCTCTTTTCTGGATAATATGATTTGATTAATTCTTGCATACTAATTCTTTAATATTTTCAAACCCATTGCGTATATGTGTTTTTTTGATAATGAGTACTTATCTGCCAGCTTTGCAGTAGCATCTCTTAAGCTAGATCTTGTAAGCTCTGAAGTAAGCTCTGTTATGATTAGATTTTCATCAGGCTCTCCACATTTTTTTCTACTCACCAAAATTGTCAATTCACCTCGCAAAATTTTGTTCTGCTTAAATTGAGCAATCAAATCTGTTACCGTCCCACGTTTATTGTCTTCATGGAGCTTGGTCAACTCCCGACAGACTGCAATAATATGATCTTCACCAAAAATTTCCTGTAAGTCTTCCAGGGTCTCTACTATCCTTCTTGGGCTTTCATAGAAAATTAATGTGGCTGGTATTAATGAAAATTCTCTTAAAAAATCTCTTCTATGACTTTGCCGAGAGGGTGCAAAACCCCCAAAACAAAAACGATCCGACGGCAAGCCAGATTGGCACAAAGCAACTAAAACAGAAGAAGCCCCAGGGATAGCAAGTACTTTGTACCCTCTGTCAATGACCTCTTTAACAAGTTTGTAACCAGGGTCTGAGATTAATGGCGTTCCAGCATCGCAACAGTATGCTATGGATTTATTTCCATCCAAATCATCAATACACTTCGCTCGTTCATGCGGACTACTATTATCATTGTATGAACGAACAGGTCTATTATTAATACCTATATCAAATATTTTTAGTAATTTCTTCAATACTCTTGTATCTTCCGCCAGCAATATATCTGCATTGGATAGCACATGAACACCTCTATATGTGAAATCAGCCGCAGTCCCAATTGGTGTGGAAACCAAATATAGTGCCGTTTCTAAGTGGGGAAACTTTATTTGCAAATTTTTTTTCAAAATTCTAAACAGTATTTTTTGTGTCAATTGTGTTATTAATCATGTTCAGTTTGTATCATATATTAAATTAGTGAAACATTATGTAGGAAAAAACCCTAATGCTAACCCGATATTTAAGATGAAATACTCTATTAACCTTCCATATTTCTTGCTCAGCATAGTATTTGTCACTATCTTTCTCAATGCTTGCTCTACAGATCTAGGTTCGATAAACGATAATGCTATTGAGCCTACAGAAACCATAAAAATAGCAGTATTAGTCCCCTTTGGTGCAAAAGAGAAAAAGCTTTCCCATATTGGCAAAAGCCTTAGAGATGCCGCTTTATTAGCAAAACAAGATCTGGGAAGCCTAAATCTTCAAATTACCATTTATGATACAAAAGGTCGTGTAGATAGTGGCCTTGATTCGGCCTATTCTGCGATAAATGGTGGTGCACATCTAATAGTCGGACCATTTCTTCCTGACGTTGTTAAAGCTATTTCTACTATTACCAAGTCAAAGGGAATAAAAATTGTTAGTTTTGCAAGTGACTTAGAATTGGCTGGAAATAATACTTTCATTATTGGAGACACACCAGTTAACAGAATCCAAAAACTTGTCAAATATGCATTAGAAAAAGAAAAATATCGCTTCGGAATTATTTCTTCAATCGAAAGCAGTAATAGCGAATTAGAAAAATCCATTCGATCTACGATCAAAAGAAACGGTGGTATAGAAACTTTTAATATCCATTATTCGGGTAACATAAATAGCCTGTCAGATATAGCTGAAGAGGTACGTGAAAAGGCAGTTTCCACACCTATCGATGCTATAATAATTCCTGGTGGTCCAAATAGGCAGATTCCTCTTCTGGCAGCAGAGTTAAGTGATATTACGAACTCCACCGGGAATGAACAGATTCAGATAATTGGTTTGTCACGATGGGACTTGGCTACTTCATTGCTGTCAGAGCCATCATTACAAGGTTCTTGGTTAGCGATACCTGACACCCGGTTCAGAAAAATATATGAAGAAAAATTCATCAAGAAATTTGGTTACAGACCCCATTTATTATCAAGCCTAGCCTATGATGCTATCGCAGCGATGGGTGTGCTAGTCAGAAGAAGAGATGTAAATCGAACTTATTATCCGTTTAGCACAAGTGAAATATTAAATACTAATGGATTTATAGGGATAGACGGTATTTTTCGTTTCAAATCCGATCGAACCGTGGAAAAGGCTCTAGCAGTAATGGAAATTAGAAATGGTCAGTCAAATATCTTAAAACCTGCCTTAAATAAATTTCATTAAAGGGTTTTTTCTATGTCCTCCGAATTCAAAGCTATAAGACTAGGTAAGCCCTTTGTCATGCTGGAAAAAATTCTTAAGGAAGAAGATCTTCAAAAAAGAGTCAGCTCTGAAAATACTCAAATAGATCAAAGAGATTTCCGCGCAAAAGCACTATCTGAACTAAAAATTGTAAAGCGGCAGGCCACTGAAAATGTGGCTAGTAAGTTGAGATTGCAGCCCTATTTAGCACCTTCATCACTATCTGCCTATACGCTTATAAATGATAGAATCGTTACAACAATAGTTAAATTAGTTTTGGATAAAATGTTTCCATTAGTTAGCCCTACAAAGAGTGAAAGGGTCGCTGTTATGGCTGTTGGTGGATATGGGAGGGCAGAGATGGCACCCTATTCAGATGTGGATTTACTATTTCTTACGCCCTACAAACAAACTGCTTGGGGAGAAAATGTAATAGAAAGCATCTTATACCTCTTGTGGGATTTAGGACTCAAGGTTGGGCATGCAGTTCGAAATGTGGAGGAAAGTCTCAGATTAGCTAGAACTGATATCACAGTGAGAACTGCTCTACTAGAAAATCGGTTCATCTCAGGCGAAATTGAACTAGCACAAGAGTTTAACGTCAGGTTATGGTCAGAAGTTTTTGAAAATACGGCATCTGAATTTATCTCGGGAAAATTGAAGGAAAGGGACCTCCGTCATGAGAAACAAGGGTCTGAAAGGTATCTATTGGAGCCAAATATTAAAGAAGGAAAAGGGGGGCTTAGAGACTTACAAACACTCTACTGGATTGCCAAATATGTCTATAAGATCAAACAGAAAAAAGATCTGATAGGATTCAATATATTTTCATCAGATGATTTAAACCTATTTTCCGAAGCCGAAGATTTCTTATGGACTATTAGATGCGCTCTTCACCTGTTTTCTAATAGAGCCAATGAAAACCTTAGTTTTGATGTCCAAGTCCCTATAGCAAAATCCCTGGGTTTTAAGACTTCTGGGGGGCTTTTGGCAGTGGAAAAATTCATGCAGAAATATTTTCTACATGCAAAAAATGTAGGCGAACTAACCCGAATTTTGCTGGCTAGAATGGAATCTCAACACGTGAAAGAGAAACCTAATATTGTAAGAAAAATTAAAAAAACATTTATTGGGGATAATACCAATATAGAAAAAGGTTTCTCCCTAACCCACGGGCGATTGAATATAGAGAATTCTGAAGCATTTGTTAAAGACCCAATCAACCTTATTAAACTATTTCAAAATGGGCTTAAAAGTAATCGGTTAATCCACCCCAATGCTCTACATTTGGTTGCCAAAAATATTCATCTCATTGATGAGAACTTCACAAAAAATAAAAATTCAACATCAATTTTTCTCGATCTGCTTTTGAACTATTACGATCCAGAAAGAGCTCTCAGAAGAATGAATGAAGTTGGTTTTCTAGGGAAATTTATCCCAGAGTTTGAAAGAATTGTAGGAATGATGCAGTTTAATATGTACCACAAGTATACGGTAGATGAACACACCATACAATGCATTAAAACTCTAGCTCAAATAGAGCAAGGATATTTGAAGGAAGATCTACCATTAGTATCAAAAATCCTAGAAGACGGTGTTGATCGAAAAGTATTGTATATTGCCCTGCTACTCCATGACATTGGTAAGGGGCTACCTGAAGACCATAGTTTAGCCGGGGCAAAAATAGCAAGATCAGTAACCAAGCGTCTACACTTTGAAGAACAGGAGCAAGAATTAACGAGTTGGCTAATAAAGAACCATTTACTGATGTCTGATATTTCACAGAAAAGAGACCTTTCCGAGCCCAAAACAATTAGAGATTTTGCAACCGTTGTAAAATCTACAAATAGGTTAAGGTTGCTAACAGTGCTGACAGTATGTGACATTAGAGGGGTGGGGCCAGATGTTTGGAACAATTGGAAAGCTGTTATGCTGCGTACTTTGTTTGCAAAAACAGTTAATGTCTTAAAGGAAAATTTCGAAGCCATATCTGGTCCTGAACAAGTGAATCATGCTAAATCAGCTTTGAGAAAAACTTTAGTGGGATGGCCGGAAGATAAAATCACCATAGAGATCAATCGTCATTATGCCGGCTTCTATCTAGGGCTAAATTGTGAGACCCAAGCAGTCTTCGCCACATTAGGTGAAAAGCGTGAAACTGAAGAAATAATTTCTAATATAGAAACAGATGCGAGCAGAGATGCCACTAAAGCCTGCTTCCTCATGGAAGATCATCCAGGTCTTTTTTCACGACTAGCCGGTGCTATCGCACTGGCTGGCGCCAATGTAATCGATGCCAGATCCTATACTACTGCAGACGGTTATGCGACGGCTGTTTTTTGGCTTCAGAGTAAAGAGTCTACATCATTTGAGGAAAATCGCCTGAACCGCCTGAACCAAACCATTAGAAAGGCGTTAAGGGGACAAATAATCCCCCGTGATGAATTAAAAGAAAGAGGCAAAATTAGAAAGAAGGAACAAGATTTTAAAGTACCAACCAATATTACTTTTGATAATGAAGGCTCTGATATTTATACTATTATAGAAATTGATACTAGGGATCGCCTTGGGCTCTTGCATGATTTAGCAAAAACATTAACAAATAATTATGTCACTATTGCGTCTGCAATTATTGCAACCTATGGGGAACAAGCTGTAGATACTTTCTATGTTAAAGATCTCTTTGGGTTAAAATTGTACTCAGAAAATAAGCGGATAAAGCTTGCTGAGAAACTTAAGAACGCAATTGAAGCTGGAACTTTAATAGGAACGCAATAAGTTAATCCATGGGAAAAGAATGAGGTTTGCATCAACGATTTTTAAGAACTTCTTAACAGTGGGTGTTTGGACTTTTGTAAGCAGAATATTCGGGTTCGTGAGAGACATTATGCTGGCTGCATTTTTGGGATCAGGACCGGTAGCCCAAGCTTTCATAATTGCCTTTGCCTTACCAAACATTTTTCGGCGATTCTTTGCTGAGGGAGCATTTAATGCTGCATTCATTCCCTTATTCAGGAAGCAAATGCACAACAAGAATGAAGCTCTTCAATTCACGCAAAATACCATGTCGATGTTAATTTTGATACTACTCACCTTTTGTTCTCTTGCAATACTTCTTATGCCTTTACTTGTTTTAGCCATGGCAGCTGGTTTTGGATCTGATTCCAGGTTTGATTTAGCAGTTTATTATGGCCGTGTTACCTTTCCATACATCTTCATGGTTTCTCTATCATCACTTTTTGGAGGGATCCTTAACTCGTATGGGAAATTTAATGCCACTTCTGCCGCACCTATAATCCTGAATGTCTTTCTAATCTTTGCCATGCTATTTGCTCACAAGTTAGATCTAGACATGGGGTTTGTGATCTGCCTTTCTGTACCTTTATCTGGTTTAATGCAGTTATTGATTCTGATTCAATCTGCTAGCAAATTAGGTTTTTCACCAAAATTTGTGTGGCCAAACTTTGACCAGAAACTAAAACGTCTTATCATAATTGCATTTCCAGCAGTTCTATCTGCAGGTGTAATACATATTAACTTGCTGGTGGGTAGACAAATAGCTTCTTATTTTGACGGAGCCATAGCATGGCTAAACTACGCTGACAGATTATACCAGCTTCCATTGGGTGTAATTGGCATTGCCTTAGGTAGTGTCTTGCTCCCAAAACTCTCCGAAAAAAAACTTTTGGATAATCCAAATAAGATGAATGAGATCCTTAATGAATGTCTAAAAATTGCTTCTATTTTCACCATCCCCGCAACTGCTGCCCTTATGATAATATCATTACCTTTGATTTCAGTCCTATTTGAAAGAGGAGCATTTTCAAATATTGACAGCCAGTTTACAGCAAAAGCCTTAGTTATTTATGCTGTTGGATTACCAGCCTATGTACTACACAAAATCTTCACCCCCATTTTCTTTTCACGTGGAGATACTGCCAATCCATTTAAAATAGCAGTAATTTCTATGTTATCAAATGTAGCAATTGCAGTTTCTCTGATCAAATACTTTGGCTACCTATCTCCTGTTATCAGTACCACTATATCTAGTTGGTTAATGGCTATACTTTTATTCAGAAAATCTAGAACACTTGGTTTTAGAATAAGTGTAACCTTAATAAATCCATGCATAAAAATATTTATAGCATCATCAGTACTATCTTTGATCTTAATTTATGCATCTTTTGAGTGGTTGCAGATTTTGATATCTGGTGATTTGAGAGGCTTCTACCTATTTCTCTTAATATTGTTCAGCTCATCCGCCTACTTCTTAACACTCTGGATCTTAGGGTTTTTTAAACAAATAAGTAGTTAGTTTGGCAAAGATAATATTATTGTCCTAGAGAAATTTTCCCTGTATTGAGGCACTAAGACTAATCAATTTTAGAAAGTATTAGATCCATGGCTAGTCAAAGACACAAAAAAAGAATTTTTTCTGGCGTACAACCTACTGGGAATATTCATTTAGGCAATTATTTGGGAGCCGTAAAAAACTTTGTTAAACTTCAAGCCCTAGGAAATGAAGCCCTTTTTTGTATTGTTGACCTCCATGCTATTACTGTTTGGCAAGACCCAAAAGCATTATACAGTTCCATTAGAGAATTGGCTGCAACATTCATTGCCTGTGGTCTAGACTCAAACAAATCAATTCTTTTTAGTCAAAGCCAAGTTAGCGGACATGCCGAACTCGCATGGGTTTTTAATTGCGTTGTTAGGATAGGTTGGCTTAATAGAATGACACAATTTAAAGATAAAGCAGGTAAGAACAAAGAGAATGCATCTGTGGGACTTTTTGCCTATCCCGCGCTTATGGCTGCTGACATTCTGGCATATCATGCCACCCATGTTCCAGTAGGTGAAGACCAAAAACAACACCTCGAATTAACCAGAGATATAGCAATCAAATTCAATAATGACTATCAGGTTCCTAATTTTTTTCCAAACCCAGAGCCAATAATTGAAGAAACGGCACCAAGGATAATGAGTTTGAGAGACGGATCAAAAAAAATGTCTAAATCAGATCCTTCAGACATGAGTCGAATTAATTTGCAAGATGATGATGACCTTATAGCTCTCAAGATCCAGAAAGCAAAAACAGACCAAGAACCTATTCCTGAAGATGTGCCATCACTAGCAAAAAGACCTGAAGCCAATAACCTTGTTAATATTTATGCTTCTTTGGCAAGTTGTTTACCAGAAGATGTTCTGAATGAGTTTAATGGCAAACCTTTCAGTTTCTTTAAACCTAAACTAGCTGAAATCATAATCAGCGAATTAGGCCCAATTACCAAAGAAATTAACGAGCTAATGGAGCAACCAGACGAAATTGATAAAGTATTGAATGATGGAGCAATTCATGCCAGGGAGATCTCCGATCCAATAATTAAATCGACATATGAGATTCTTGGGTTAACCAATAATTGTAAATAATGTTTATATATTCAAACACTAGTTTGAAGAAAAAAATAAACTAGAGGATCCTTATGATTGTTAATGATGAGGATATAAAGTAAACTAAATTAAACTAGAGAATAATATCTGTTCTCCGGCTTTGATTTTAGCAGAAAAGGGCTAAGCATTCCCAATGCGAAAATTTTTGGTGGTAATGGACGACAGTCCTGAATTTGTTAATGCACTCAGATTTGCAGCCATACGCGCATCAAAAACTGGCGGGCAGGTTGAAATATTAGGTATTATAGCTCCTGAAGAATTCCAGCATTGGCTTGGGGTTGCAGAGCAAATGAAATTTGAAGCCAAAGAGAGAATAAAAGAACACTTTAAGATTTTCTCTGAAATCCTAGAAAAGGAAGAAGGTATAACTCCTGAACTGGTAATAAGAGAGGGGGATAAAGTTACAGAAGTATTAGCTCAAGTACAGGATGATCCGGAAGTTGGTATTATTGTATTAGGTGCAGGTATGTCGAGTGAAGGCCCAGGACCCTTGGTTACTCAACTAGTAGCTAGACAAGGAGGTACATTGCCTGTGCCAGTAACAATTGTCCCAGGGTCCATGACAAAAGAGGCAATTACAGCTGTTTCTTAATCTTCAGTTTAGAAGGATTCTAAGTTTTAGTTGATTTGATTACAAAACTAATGCATGATAATGCTGAATAGGAGTTTTTCATCATGTTTATTCAGACAGAATCCACACCAAATCCGGCAACGCTTAAATTTCTTCCCGGTAATACAGTGCTTCAGACTGGGACTGCTGATTTTCCTTCAATTGAGAGTTCAGAGAAATCCCCTTTAGCAAGGAGAATTTTTGGGATTGAAGGTGTATCAGGGGTGTTTTTTGGCTCTGACTTCATAACCGTTACTAAGGATGAGGTGATAGATTGGGATCATGTTAAACCTGCCATTCTGGGTGTCATAATGGAACACTTTCAATCAGGAGAACCTATATTACTAGAGGAAAATAAAAACTCTGGCCATGCAGAACACGATGGTCCTGACAGTAAAGTTGTTCAGCAAATTAAGGAATTACTTGACACAAGAGTTAGGCCTGCGGTTGCCCAGGATGGTGGTGATATTACATTCCACGGTTATGAAGAGGGTATAGTCTACCTTCACATGCAAGGAGCCTGCGCTGGTTGCCCTTCCTCAACCATGACACTAAAAATGGGTATTGAAAATTTGCTTAAGCATTTTATCCCAGAGGTACAGGAAGTCAGACCTATAGCTGCCTAATCATGGCTAAAGAAAATTTGGCTAGCAACATCATTCTTGCACTTGATACCTCCGTAAATCACTGCTCTGTATCACTTTTGCGCAATGATTGCCTTATTGTTGAGAAATCTAGCTTTATGCAAAGGGGTCAGTCCGAGACGCTACTACCTTTTATTGAACAAACGCTTGAGGAGTCTAACCTACCCTTAAAAAGCCTAAAGGCCATTGGGGTAGGTGTTGGCCCAGGAAATTTCACTGGGCTTCGTATTGGCATTTCTGCAGCTAAAGGTTTAGCTATGGCTCTCAAAATAAAAGTCTTTGGAGTTAATAGATTTGAAACTTTGATTGAGAGTGATCAACCAACTCTTACATTAATAAAAAGCCAGAGTGATTCATTTTTTACTCAGCTCTTCATAAAGCAAAAACCCATACAACCACCCGTTGAAAAAACCTCAAGCCAAATACTCAAAGAAAAATATCCCCCAAACACAATCATATCCGGTGATTGTGCAATGCATTTTTCAAAAACCCTGAGCTTAAAACCTGGTGAGAATGATAGCAACCCAAGAACGGAGAAAATTGGTTCCTTAGCATTAAAATATTTAAAAACCGGTGGTCCTGCTCCTAAACCACTTTATATGAAAGGTCCCGATGCTAAATTACCAAAAGAACCTAACCCACCTATCCTAGGTTCTGATGCCTAAAGAAAAAAATATCGTGGCATTAGCCAAAAGCTTCGCAGCTATCCACAAAACTTGCTTTGGCAATCCTGGTATAAAATTTTCCTCTTCTTTCATATTATCTTTAATCGAAAATCCTAATGTAAAATTCATTGAGCAGGAACAAAAAGGGTTTTGTTTGGCTAGGTTATCGAATGGGGAAGCCGAAATAATTACCATGGCTATCAAACCTGAATTTCAACAAAAAGGCATTGGATATTCAATATTGATAAAAACAATTCAACTTATAGAAAAGACTAGTTGCAAGACAATATTCTTAGAAGTTGCGTCTGATAATGTAGCTGGGATCAGACTTTATTCTAAAGCAGGATTTAATAAATGTGGCATTAGAAAAGATTATTATCAAATCTCCAATGGTAAAAAAGCTGATGCAATAATTATGAAAAAAACCTTAGTCGAATAACTGATGACCTATTATCTCTAAATAAAGCTTACAGTATTTTGAGATCTAAAGTTTGAGAATAAACATTCTGGCCATTTACTACCATCCTAGACTATAAATTTGTAATGGTATTGTAAAAATCTAATAACTAACACACATCCAAAAATAAATGAATTTGCCACTGTGGGTATTGCACCTATCCAACAAAAGTTTCATACTCACCTCTTAAGCAAAAGATATGTGAGGAATGAATATGAAATTAAATACAATTTTAAAGCTAGCAAGTGGGGCATTTGCTGGCTTACTTTTAGCAACAGTGAATTCTGCTAATGCATTTACTGCTTGCCAAGTAACTGACCTTGGTGGAGTTGATGATAAAAGTTTCAATGAAACTGCATGGAAAGGTGTACAAGATGCCGTGGCCAAACACGGTATTGACTCAAAAATATTGGAGTCAAAAGATGGCACAGACTATGAACCGCACCTGAATTCTATGGTGGGAGCGGGCTGTGATATCATAGTTGCTGTTGGATTTTTGATGGGAGAAGCCACTCAAAAAGCAGCCGAAGCAAATCCTGATTCTATGTTTACAATTATTGATTTTGCTTATAACCCAACTATTCCTAATGTTTTGGGACAGGTTTTTGCAACTGATCAGGCTGCATTCTTAGCAGGGTATGTATCTGCAGGCGTAAGCAAAACCGGTATAGTAGGCACTTTCGGGGGTATCAATATTCCTCCAGTGACCGGGTTCATGGATGGTTTTGCATGGGGGGTTTCACACTACAATAAAGTTAAAGGAAAAAATGTACAGGTTCTCGGTTGGGATCCCGCAGCCAAAGAGGGCTTATTTACTAACAACTTTGATTCCTTAGATGATGGAAGAGCTTTCGCTCAAAATCTTTATGATGAAGGCGCGGACATAGTTATGCCTGTGGCAGGGCCAGTAGGTTTAGGCTCAGCTTCCCTAGCAGATGAGCTAGGAAGTGATAAACTAAAAATCATCGGAGTAGATGGTGATTGGACAGTCACGGATCCAGCAAGGAAAGGCGTTTACCTTACTTCTGTAATGAAGAATATGGATGCAACTACGTTAAGTGTTATAGAGATGGCAAAGTCAGGTAATTTTTCTGGTGGCCTTACAGTTGGTACTTTAGAAAATGGTGGCGTTGGGATAGCTCCTTATCACGAACTATCCAGCTCCGTATCTAGCGATTTAGCTTCAGAAGTTGAGGCTCTTCGCAAGGGGATAATTTCAGGTTCAATTAAAATGAACTGATATACAGGATTCATCCGGGGCGAAACAAAACTTTGAAAATAGAATTAAAAGAAATAAGTAAAAGTTTCGGCCCGGTTGCTGCAAATACTAAGATAAATTTATCAGTTTCCAGCGGTGAGGTGCTGGGACTTCTGGGTGAAAACGGGGCAGGCAAAACTACTCTGATGAATATCTTAACTGGTTTATATCAACCAGACTCAGGTCAAATCTTGATTAGAGATCAAGAAAGAAAATTCTATAATCCACGGGATGCCATTAAGAATGGGATCGGCATGGTTCATCAGCACTTTATGTTGGTACCTGTGTTTTCAGTTTCCGAAAATGTAATTCTAGGAAACGAACCGATTACAAACGTAAATAGAATCAATAAAAAAGAAGCTAGAGAAGAAGTTCTAAAGATTAGTTCTAAATATAACTTGGATGTTGACCCAGATGAGTTGGTAGAAAGACTACCTGTGGGCGTTCAGCAAAGGGTGGAAATCATCAAGATATTATTTAGAGAGGCAGAACTTTTAATTTTTGATGAACCCACAGCAGTATTAACACCGCAAGAAGTTTTAGATTTTTTCAGGATAGTGAGTAATCTCAAAAAATCAGGCAAGGCTATAATATTTATAACTCATAAATTGCATGAAGTAATCCAAATTTGTGATCGAATAAATGTCCTACGCAGAGGAGAAATGGTTGGTGAGGCGAATCCAAAGAAAACCTCCAACTCGGAACTTGCAGAGCTAATGGTAGGAAGATCAGTTAATTTGAAGACAAAGCGACCTAAAATAAATCGAGGTAAAGTATTACTTGAAACAAAAAATTTGCAAGTAATGTCTAATAAAAAAGAAATGGGCCTTTCAAATATAAATCTAAAATTACATGAGAACGAAATACTTGGTATTGCCGGAGTACAAGGCAATGGTCAAACAGAATTCATAGAAGCTTTGACAGGTCTGAGAAAAATATCCTCAGGAGAAATATCTTACTTCGATAAGAGGTATACAAATTTGTCGCCTAGGAAAATTCATAAAATGGGAATTAAGCACATACCCGAAGATCGTCAAAAGCAAGGCTTAATTAATGAATTCTCTATAATAGAGAACGTAGTTTTGAATACTTACTATGAAGATGCTTTTTCAAATAATATCTCCCTTAATTGGAATAGTGCAAAAAGTGAAGCAGCGAGGGTAATGAAACAATTTGATGTCCGAGCAAGCTCAGAGACTATTCCTGCCAATAACCTTTCAGGAGGTAATCAGCAAAAGCTAGTTATCGGGAGAGAAATGTCTCGTAAGATCAATTTGTTGATTGCATCCCAACCAACAAGGGGGGTAGACGTGGGTTCAATCGAATATATACACAGCCAAATCATTTCTGCTAGAAATGCAGGTATTGGTATTTTATTGAACTCTACAGAATTAGAAGAAATTATAGCTTTGTCAGATCGAATTATCGTTTTTTTTGAGGGTAAAATTGTTGCAGAACTTTCTTCTAATACAGATCCTCAGATTATTGGAATGGCTATGGCTGGAGTAGTAAACTAATGAAAAACTCCATCAAAATTAAACAAGCATTTTCAGTTGATAGGACAACCTTCCAAGATATATTTTTCATACCAATTTTAGCTATATCCTTGGCCATAAGTCTTGGATTACTCCTACTATTACTAACAGGTGAAAGTTACCAGACTGCATTAACTGCATTGATTGCCTTATTTGTTGGCTCATTTGGTTCGGTATCTGCGTTATCAGAAACCCTTACTGCTGCCACTCCACTCATTTTTGCGGCCTTGGGTATAGCTATAGGGTTTAGAGCAGGTCTTTTTAATATAGGAGCAGAGGGTCAAATTATTGTTGGTGGTTTAGCTGCAGTCATTATTGGGTTCTCAGTTGAATTACCACTAATGTTACATTTAACATTGATGCTATCTGTTGGGGCTGCATTTGGAGCTGGTTATGCCTTTATATCCGGATGGCTTAAAGCATTTACTGGAGCACATGAAGTTATAACTACCATCATGCTAAACTTGATTGCATTTAGGTTACTCGATTTCTTTCTGCGCCTTCCTTTTATTCAGAAAGAAGGAAGAAATGACCCTATATCAAAATCCGTATTGGATACAGCTGAACTACCACGTTTACTCGTTCTTATTGATCCAAATCTTCGAATCCATGCCGGTTTTTTACTAGCTATCTTGGCAGTAATCTTAGTTTACTGGATAATTTTTCATACAACTATTGGCTTCGAATTCCGAATGGTCGGAACCAACCTGAATGCAGCAAAATACGCTGGAGTCAATTCATCGTTAACCATTGTTTTGGCTATGAGTGCTGCTGGCCTCTGTGCAGGACTGGCCGGAGCTTCTCAAATATCTGGTGTCTTAGGTCGTGCTACAAGTGGCTTTTCTGCAGGTATTGGATTTGATGCCATTGCCGTTGCGCTTCTTGGGCGAGCACACCCTATTGGAGTACTTTTTTCTGGCATATTGTTTGGTGCATTGGTTGCCGGAGGTAGAGAAATGCAAGTGTCTGCTGGAGTCAGCCTTGATTTAATTACTGTGATTCAGGCATTGATTATCATTTTTGTTGCTGCACCCATTTTAGTAAAATCAATTTTCCCCTGGTTTTTTGGAAAAAAATAGCTTGAGATGCAATGAGAAAATTCGCTCTATCAAAACAGACAATGAATATAGCCAGAACTCAAAGTTCTCTGATTTCTGGTTCTTTTCTCATTTTGCTTGCTATATTGGTCTTTATGCTTTTTGGATTTGGGGTGGAAGGTGAAGCAACATTTCGTCTTTCGAGACCATCAGATCCTTATGCTTTACCAAATTTGGTGCTCCCAGCAGAAAGTTTTATTGGAATAGCCTCATTGACTATTGCCTTTTTTGGAGCACGTTTAATAGTTAAAGCACCAAAAGAATATTCAGTAATTTTTGCTATAAGCTTTTTCCTGGCAATAGCAACCTTTTTAGTTTGGGCCACTGCTGGTAAATCTTTTTCTCTAACCGGAATGCTGCAGGCAACTGTTGTGAGGGCTGTTCCAATAGCTTTAGCAGCTATGGCTGGAATCATGTGCGAAAGAGTCGCCGTGATAAATATAGGAATTGAAGGAATGATGTTAGCCGGTGCATTTGCTGGGGCATTTTTTGGATCCATATTTGGCAGTGTATTAGGACTTTTAATAGCTATAGCTGTTGGCGGAATTTTCGGATTGATGTTAGCACTCTTGGTCGTAACATTTCGTGTTGATCAAATTATAGCTGGAGTAGCTATCAATATTCTTGTTCTTGGGTTGACCAGTTTTTTTACCAGTCACCTACTTAAGAAAAACCCCCACTTAAATGATACAGCTGTCTTTAAATCTATTCAAATTCCAATCTTGGCTGACTTACCAATAATTGGACCAATGTTGTTCAGGCACAATATATTTGTTTACCTAGCTATCCTAATAGTCTTTTCAACTACTTTTTATTTGTTTAAGACAGCTTACGGTCTGCGGGCTAGAGCAGTAGGCGAACATCCAAAAGCTGCTGAAACTCTTGGGATAAGTGTTATAAAAACAAGATTCATTAATGTGATTATTGGAGGCATGATTGCTGGATTTGGGGGGGCATGGTTTACTCTCGGTAGTGTCGGCCGGTTTGATGAAGGAATGACAGGAGGTAGAGGGTTTATAGGGTTGGCAGCCATGATATTTGGGAGGTGGCATCCTGTTGGGGCTTTACTCGCCGCATTAGTTTTTGGATTTGCAGATTCTCTTCAACAGAAGTTGGCCATCCTCAGGACCCCCATACCTAGCGAATTCTTGGCAATGGCACCCTACATAGTTACCATCATAGTTGTGGCAGGTATTGTTGGTAGTGCACGCCCCCCTCAAGCAATAGGAAAAGCCTACATTAAGGAGAATTAATGAGAAAAAAAATGGATTGGAAAGATGTTAGGCAACTGATTGGAGAAAAGCCAATTAAAGTAGCTCTTGTGCTCGGATCTGGGTTGGGGAGTGTCCTTCCCTTAGAAAAAGTCAAGGAGTTTAGCTACGACGAGTTGGTAGGATTTAATGAAACATCTGTCACTGGTCATCAAGGCAAATTGATAATCGGGTCAGTTCTTGAAACAAAGGTTGCTGTCTTGAGTGGCCGAACTCATTTTTATGAAAATGGCAAGCCAGATACTATGCGCGGGCCGATTGAATTCCTAACTAAAATTGGTACTTCCTATCTTTTCCTGACCAATGCTGCTGGTTCCTTAAAACAAAACATTCCTACTGGATCTCTTATGGTTATCAAAGACCATATTAATTTCTCTGGTTTAAATCCATTAATTGGTGAAAAGTCAGAAGAAAGATTCTTAAATCTCACAAAAGCTTATAACGCGAATATGATAGATGCACTCTTGCTCGCAGCAAAACAAAACAATATTGAAGTCAGTCAGGGAGTATATGCTTGGTTTTCTGGACCATCATTTGAAACACCCGCTGAAATTCAAGCCTTGAGGATATTGGGAGCAGATGCAGTTGGAATGTCTACCGTTCCTGAGGTTATTTTAGGGAATTTTTTTGGGCTAAAGGTAGCTGCTATTTCTGTCATAACAAATATGGCATCAGGACTTAGTCAAGAAACAATAAGCCATGAACAAACTAAGCTAATTGCTAATTCATGTGAAAAAAAACTTGAAAAATTGTTGATATCTTTGTTGCGTAAATTCAAATAAAAGCGTAAGAGCCGTTCTTAACTTACAACGTGTTGGCAGGCTTTTTGACTGCTAGTTAAGGGCGCGTAATGCAGATATACTTACCTATAGCTGAAATGTCGGTAAACGTATTTTTACTCGTTGGCCTTGGTGGAATTGTTGGGGTCTTGTCCGGTATGTTTGGGGTCGGGGGCGGGTTCCTAATGACGCCACTTCTATTTTTTATTGGAATTCCTCCAGCAGTCGCTGTGGCTAGTGAAGCAAACCAAATATTAGGGGCTTCTACTTCGGGAGCTATTGCTCATTTCAAGCGAAAAAATGTTGACGTTAAAATGGGTCTATTGCTTATCCTAGGCGGTATACTCGGTTCTGCATTTGGTGTAGAGATTTTTAGAATTTTGAAGGACTTAGGCCAACTGGAATTAATAATAAAGATTTGTTATGTATTCTTCCTTGGTACGATAGGTTTCCTCATGTTTATAGAAAGTCTGAGGGCATTCAATAATGTTGCAAAAAAAAGAAGGAAACTTAAGAAACGGCATCACTCATGGGTGCAAGGTCTGCCACTGAAAATGAGATTTAGAGCATCCAATTTATATATTAGCTCTATACCTGGCCTGGTTATTGGCTTCTTAGTAGGAATCCTGGCTTCTATTATGGGCGTGGGGGGTGGTTTCATCATGGTTCCGGCCATGATATATATTTTGGGAATGCCCACAAAGGTAGTAGTAGGAACCTCACTTTTTCAAATAATTTTTGTAACTGGTGTCACAACGTTCCTGCATGCTAGCAAAAATTTCAGCGTGGATATTGTTCTTGCAGTCCTATTACTGGTTGGCGGTGTGGTTGGAGCACAGGTTGGAACTAGACTTGGGTTAAGATTACAAGCGGAACAACTTAGAATTTTGTTAGCAATATTAGTTTTAGCAATGTGTTTTAAGATTACGTTAGAGCTTTTTGTCACACCACAGGAAGTTTATTCGCTTTTGCGCAGGATTTAACGTTATGAAAAGATTATTGATCATTCTATCGTTGCTTTTCTGTCAGACTGGATTTTTTTCTGCATTGGGAACAGTTATTCCACCTACTTTGGTAACAGATCTCAGTAAAAAAGTTATTTCTATCAATGTGAATTTTTCTGGAAGTAAGTTCCATATTTTTGGTGCTGTGAAAAGAGGGTTCGGCCAGGATTCCTCCATAGATCAACCGCCATTTGATATCTTGATTGAGGTAATTGGACCTCCCATTTCCCTCGATCTTTTTAAGAAAGAAAATCTTTATGGCTTTTGGATAAATAAAAAAATCTATTCCTTTAATGTTATTCCTAGTTTTTATTCAATTTCAGGGACAAAACCTCTAGAAAACATTTTATCTCAGGAGACAAAAAAAGATAACAAAATAGGCATCTTTGAACGAATAAAAGCAACCGAGAACATTATTGCTGATAATTCAGTAGTTAAGAATATAGCTCTAACGAAAGAGTCTAAAACCACTTACACGAATGAAACTAAACCAATTACCTTTCTCGAAAACACTCTTTTTTCTACTGAAATTGACCTACCAACGGACCTCACAGAAGGAGATTATTTGGTAAGAATTCATTTGATCAGATTTAAAGAAGTACTAGCTACACAGGAAGATATTATATTTGTGGAGAAAGTTGGAATCGAGCAATGGATCCACTATTTGGCGCATGAAAAACCTAAGTTATACGGTTTACTTGCCATATTATTGGCTGTGTCCTTTGGATGGATTGCATCCATAATTTTTAGTAGAAAAGCCTACTAATTTCTATTGTATTTAGATTAGACATTCTAAGCTTTTTTGTTAGATCTTCTTTCCACCATCATTTTCTTTATCTCTGCAATAGCCTTTGCAGGATTAAGATTTTTGGGACATGCACGAGCGCAATTCATGATCGTGTGGCACCTATATAATTTGAAAGAATCTTCTAATTGATCTAACCTCTCATTTCGGGCCTCATCTCGACTATCAACTAACCATCTGTAGGCATGTAGTAATGCCGCCGGACCAAGATATTTTTCGCTATTCCACCAATAGCTGGGACAGGAAGTTGAACATGAAGCACACATAACGCACTCGTACAAATCATCAAGTTTCTTTCTATCTTTAATCGTTTGTTTCCATTCTTTTTCTGGGGTAACTGTTTTTGTTTCCAGCCAAGGCATGATACTAGCATGCTGCGCATAAAAATTTGTTAGATCCGGGATCAAATCTTTGATGACGGGCATATGTGGAAGAGGGTATATGCGAACTTCACCTTTTACTTCAGCTAAACCTTGAGTACACGCCAATGTATTCACACCATCAATATTCATTGCGCATGAACCACATATCCCCTCCCTGCATGACCTTCTGAAAGTCAATGTCGGATCAATATTATCTTTGATAAAAATCAAAGCATCTAAAATCATTGGTCCACATTGCTCAGTATCAACATGATAGGTATCTATCCTAGGATTATGTTTTGTATCAGGATCATAACGATAAATCTTAAAGGACCTAGTAATTTTCGACTTACTAGTTGCTTCCCATTCTTTTCCATTGGAAGATATTCTTGAATTCTTGGGTAGCCTTAACTCAACCATTTAAAAACCTGCATCCTAGTTTAACCATATTATAATAGTAATTTACCCAAAAGATAGCTTGCACTCCTTATAAACTTCTTCAGGTTTTCGTCCCGCTATATAGTCACCACTCATAGTAATTCCTATCTCGTACTTCGGACCTTCACTCCCAGTAGCCAGAGAAAGATTTGTCATTGGTTTTGAAGCTTCCAGCTTTTTCTTTTGGCAAAAATTCTCTATTTGTTTTTCGGATAATTGTTTTACTTCATTTGTTGCACATCCACTAGAATAAACTAAAGCAAATAACAATAAAATTGCTCCCACCTGGCGTATATACATTTCTAGTAAACCCGAGCTTTTGGTGCTATTTTATTTGTATTAATCCCACCTTCAGATTCTTTTGTTAGCGGGTTCGTATGAACATTTCGGTAACTAAGTGAAACGTCATACGTCTCATCTACCGCGGCAAGCGTATGCTTTCGCCATTTGACATCATCCCTATCTGGATAATCTTCATGAGCATGTGCCCCTCTACTCTCTTGTCTGGCCTCAGCCGAGAAAATAGTTGTGACTGCATTGGGCATAAGATTAGTGAGCTCTAAAGTCTCCATTAGATCAGAGTTCCAAATCAAGGAACGATCAGTGACAGATAAATCATTCATGCCCGAGGCTACATCCTCCATCTTCTTGCAACCCTCAGCTAGGGTCTCTTTAGATCTAAATACCGCGGCATCTTCTTGCATAACTCTCTGCATTTTATTACGCAATTCTGCAGTTGGCGTGTCCCCACGGGCGTGACGAAGTTTATCAAACCGATCCATCGCCTGATCACAAGAATTTAAGTTTAGTGGCCTATTAGATTTATTGGTTTCAATAACTTCTTTCGCTCGAATTGCAGCTGCTCTTCCGAAAACAACTAAGTCAATTAAACTGTTTGAGCCAAGCCTATTAGCACCATGTACTGAAGCACAACCAGCTTCCCCAACGGCCATTAGGCCAGGTTGGACTAGATCTTGTTCTTCTGAAGTAGGATTCAAAACTTCGCCCCAATAATTGGTTGGAATGCCCCCCATATTGTAATGAACTGTTGGCAAAACAGGGATTGGTTCTTTTGTTAAATCTACCCCGGCAAATATTCTAGCGCTTTCGGAAATACCAGGAAGTCTTTCTGCAAGAGTATCAGCCGGCAAATGGTCCAAATGTAAATGGATATGATCACGTAAGCCTCCAACCCCTCGACCTTCTCTAATCTCCATAGTCATGCATCTAGAAACTACATCCCTGCTAGCCAGATCTTTATAGGTTGGCGCATACCTCTCCATAAAACGCTCCCCCTCTGAATTAGTAAGATAACCTCCTTCCCCACGGGCACCCTCGGTAATAAGACAACCTGCTCCATAGATACCTGTCGGATGGAATTGAACAAATTCCATGTCCTGCAACGGTAAGTTTTGCCTGACCACCATACCATTCCCATCACCCGTACAGGTATGCGCAGAAGTAGCAGAAAAATAGGCCCTACCATATCCCCCTGTAGCCAGTACAACCATTTTGGCATTGAATCGATGGATTGTGCCATCATCTAATTTCCAAGCTATGAGTCCCTGGCAAACCCCATCTTCAGTCATAATTAAATCTATTGCATAATATTCGATAAAAAATTCTGCATTGTTTTTCAATGATTGTCCGTAAAGAGTATGTAAAATCGCATGCCCTGTACGATCAGCCGCTGCACAAGTGCGTTGTACCGGTGGCCCTTCTCCAAACTCCGTCGTATGCCCGCCAAAGGGTCGCTGATAAATTTTCCCATCTTCAGTTCTGGAAAAAGGCACGCCATAATGCTCTAGCTCATAAACTGCCTTAGGGGCCTCCCTGGACAAATATTCCATTGCATCAACATCCCCCAACCAATCAGACCCCTTTACCGTATCATACATATGCCAGTGCCAATGATCAGGTCCCATGTTAGATAACGATGCTGCTATCCCTCCTTGAGCCGCGACTGTATGACTTCTTGTTGGAAATACTTTCGTCACACATGCTGTCTTAAATCCCTGTTCGGCCATTCCAAGGGTTGCTCTAAGGCCCGAACCACCTGCACCTACTACTACAACATCATAAATGTGGTCTACATAATTATAGGAACCCATTTCTTTCTCCTAAACCTCTCGTATGTATATAGTAACAAAGGAATATATTACTACTATTGCCAGAAACCAGCATATAATTCCTATAATTCTCAAGGTAATATTTCTTATTCTAAGATCATGCACATAATCTTCGGTGACAACCTCTATACCCTGACGATAATGCCACAAGCTTATTAGAAGAAATAGTACTGCTACTAAATTATTAAAGGGATGTTGAAATGTAAGAATTACTTCTGCAAAAGGTTTGTCAATAACCCTAACAAAATTGAAGACAAAAAGTATTGATAACGGAATCAATAATATAGAAGTCAGCCTTTGACTAATCCAATGTGAAGTACTTTCTGCTCCTTTATTGGAAGAGGGCTTAGAAGCCTTTGAAGATCTGAATATCAACCTGAAAACACTCCAATCAATACACTAGCAATTGTTAATGATATAGTAGCTATAATTACAGCATAGGAAGATCTTTGTACCCACAACAAATTAAAACCTATCCCAATATCCCAGAAAAGGTGTCTTACTCCTGCAAAAAAATGATACCAAAGAGCACAGAGAGAACCGATCAATATTAGTCTGCCTATAAGGGAATTGATCAACATACCAAACAGCTCAAAACCAGCTTGACCCAGAGCTAATGAAAAAAACCACAAAATTAATAAAACTAATCCGACAAAGAGGACTATCCCAGTAATACGATGCATGATAGACAGAACGGAATTTAACTGAGGTCTGTATATGGTCAGATGAGGCGAAAGGGGGCGGTTTTGTGGATCTCGGGTCATCTAATTTTAACTTCCTAATCTTGCTTAAATTCGTTAGCTAGAGCGTGATTTTTTTCAAGGCTTAATTTGGTGTTACCCTAACGACAATTTTCTCTGTTGTCACCCAGGAACTAACCTAAACTCGTGAGTAAACCTATGAGGCTAGTCTCAAAAAATTATAAACACATATATTGTTCAATAAAATGGATTAACCCCCAGATAAAGGTGTACTACAGAAATTATAAAGTAAGCTAGTGTGGCAATTATCAAGAAACTGATATCACCTTTTAGACTACCATTAGTGAACGACTGAGGATGAGGAACGGAGCTATTTATCAGCTTAATCTCTAAAAAAGACCAAAGACCAAAACTAAGAAAAAGGATCACCGATTTTGAGTCCCCATTTGCTAACAAATGACCTAATGACCAAAAAATGATGCTTAAAAGCATGGGGTGCCTGACATATTTTCTTAAACGGCTTTTAGAATGACCTAAAACTAAGGAGGCTACAGCTAGCATCATTGCTAAGTTATTCAAAAAGAGACCTGATGCTCCTAAATCATAAAGTGGTATAGACCCCTCGTGTCGAAATCCTAGAATTATCAGGGCCAACCCAACTGCCGAAATCAAGGCGATAATGCCCTTAAGCGCGTTCTCACCTAATCTGTCTACTAATCGTGGTCTGAGTGATGGCATCAATCTTTTTTGCAAATGAGCCCCGAAAAAAAATATTAGCCCAACTATCAGCCAAGTCATGCACAAACCTTAGATACGATTATAACTTAAATAAATGTCCAAAACCCAACCATTATTTATCGGGTTATATGGGGTTGTAATAAATAATTGGCTTTTTAGGTCCATTTAGAGCCTTTGCTAAGTCAACTTAGATACCAATTTATTGATTTTATTGTATAGCAAATTAATCTTGAAATCAATATGGCTTGACCTTACCGCAACTTTAGATACTTGTAACTTAATGATGGTTTGCTTTATAAATTGGGATTATTTAGAAGAGGATTGAATTCATGAAGAGAAGTAAAATAGCATTAATCGGTTCTGGTCAAATTGGCGGGACATTAGCCCATCTGGCTGGACTTAAGGAGTTGGGGGATATTGTGTTATTTGATATAGCGGATGGCATCCCACAAGGTAAAGCCCTGGATATAGCGGAAAGCTCACCGATAAGCAGTTTTGATAGTGTTGTAAAAGGAGCCAGCTCATATGAGGAAATATCTCAATCTGACGTCTGTATAGTGACAGCGGGGGTCCCCAGAAAACCTGGGATGAGTAGAGATGACTTGCTAGGCATAAACCTAAAAGTCATGAAATCTGTAGGTGAAGGAATCAAGAAATTTGCACCTAATGCTTTTGTGATTTGCATAACGAATCCTTTAGACGCGATGGTTTGGGCCCTCCAGAAATTCTCCAACCTGCCGACAACTAAAGTAGTTGGGATGGCTGGAGTGCTGGATAGTGCTAGATTCTCTTATTTTTTGTCTGAGGAATTCAATGTTTCGGTAAAAGATGTCCAAACCTTTGTCCTAGGCGGCCATGGTGACACCATGGTTCCATTGGTACGCTATTCTACTGTGGGAGGAATTCCACTTCCTGATTTGGTTGATATTGGCTGGACATCACAAGCCAAAATAAATGAAATTGTTCAAAGAACCCGAGACGGAGGTGCAGAGATCGTTGGTCTACTGAAAACTGGCTCTGCCTTTTATGCCCCGGCAGCTTCGGCGATTAGAATGGCTGAATCATACTTGAGAGATCAAAGAAGAATTATCCCATGCGCAGCATATCTAGAAGGACAATATGGATTAACTGACATCTATGTTGGTGTGCCGACAATCATTGGTAAAAACGGCGTAGAGAGAATAATAGAAATTGAACTAAATGATACTGAAGCAAAATATTTTGACGCATCTGTGGATTCAGTTAAAAAGCTTATAAATGACAGCCAAAAGATAGATCCAATACTGAATTAACCTGCAGAAAAGAATTGTTAATATTTTGTGATCACATTAATATTTTTTGTGATCACAAAACACCTTAATTTCATATTTAACACTTGTTAAAGCTAGAAAATACTTCAATATTTTTCTGATCATGGCAGTGTTAATGAGGAAAAACCCGAAGTCATTGCATTTCAAAAATAGTAGTGGAACCGAAATAATGAATATTCATGAATACCAGGCCAAGCAATTTCTAAGAGAATATGGAGCTCCCGTTTTGGACGGGAGGATTGTTTTAAGAGCTGAGGAGGCAAAAACGGCTGCAGGAGAACTTGATGGCCCATTGTGGGTAGTTAAAGCTCAAATCCACGCCGGGGGTAGAGGGAAAGGTACATTTATAGAAGAAAGTGCAGGAACAAAGGGTGGGGTAAGATTGGCCCAATCTGCATCCGATGCTGCTGAACAAGCCCAAAAAATGCTTGGTAGGACGCTTGTAACAAAACAAACCGGATCTGCTGGAAAACAGGTAGGCAGGGTTTATATTGAAGAGGGTTGCGAAATAACAAAAGAATTCTACCTAGCTATATTGATTGACAGAGCAACTTCACGAGTTGCATTCGTGGCTTCTAGAGATGGCGGTATGGATATTGAAGAGGTTGCAGCTAATACCCCTGAACGCATACTATCATTCACTGTGGATCCTGCATCAGGTCTTTCTGGCTTTCATGGTCGCCGAGTAGCTTTTGCCCTTGGTCTTGAAGGAAAACAGATCAAGGAATGTGTCAAACTGGTACAGAAACTCTTTCGATTATTTACTGAAAAAGATTGTGAGATGCTGGAAATTAACCCTCTTATATTGACAAAGGACGGTGCACTAGTTTGTTTAGATTGCAAGATGGGTTTTGATAGCAATGCTATGTATAGGCAACCATCAGTTCTCGCATTTCACGATGAAACGGAAGAAGATCCAAAAGAATTAGCTGCATCAAAATTTGACCTTAACTACATAGCTTTAGATGGAGAAATTGGCTGTATGGTTAATGGTGCCGGCTTGGCTATGGCTACCATGGATATTATAAAATTATTTGGATCCGAACCTGCAAACTTTCTCGACGTTGGAGGAGGAGCAACAAAGGAAAAAGTAACTGAAGCCTTCAAGATTATTACATCTGATAAAAATGTTAAGGGAATACTTGTTAACATCTTTGGTGGTATTATGCGTTGCGATGTCATTGCTGAGGGGGTGGTTGAAGCTGTAAAGAACGTAGGCCTACAAGTTCCACTAGTAGTAAGGCTGGAAGGTACTAATGTAGATACTGGCAAAAAAATTATTAATGATAGTGGTCTAAATGTGATTGCCGCAGACAATCTTTCCGATGCCGCCAAAAAGATTGTAAAAGCAGTGAAAGGTTAGAGAAATGTCAATTCTAATAGATAAAAATACTCGAGTCATTTGCCAAGGCTTTACTGGATCTCAAGGAACTTTTCACTCAAAACAAGCTATAGATTATGGCACTAAAATGGTCGGAGGGGTAACTCCTGGTAAAGGAGGGGAAACCCACTTAGGTTTGCCAGTCTTTGACACTGTTTTCGATGCCAAAACCAGCACAAAAGCTGATGCAACAGTTATATATGTACCTCCTCCATTCGCTGGTGACGCTATCCTGGAAGCAATTGACTCAGAAATAGCCCTTATTGTCTGCATCACAGAGGGTATCCCAGTCTTGGACATGGTTAAAGTTAAAAGAGCCCTGCAGGGATCAAAATCTCGGTTGGTAGGACCAAATTGCCCAGGGGTTATAACTCCGAATGGCTGTAAAATTGGGATAATGCCTGGTCATATACATAAAGAGGGGACTGTTGGGGTGGTTTCTAGGTCAGGCACGCTAACATACGAAGCTGTTGCACAGACTACCGAAATTGGTTTTGGGCAATCCACTTGTGTAGGAATCGGAGGCGATCCAATTAAAGGAACCGAACATATAGATGTCTTAGAGTTATTTTTAGCGGATCCTGAAACTGAAAGTATTATTCTTATTGGCGAAATTGGAGGGACAGCGGAAGAAGAAGCCGCCCAATTCATAAAGGATGAAAAAAAACTAGGAAGATCAAAACCGGTAGCTGGCTTTATTGCAGGTATCACTGCACCGCCTGGGAGAAGAATGGGTCATGCTGGAGCAATAGTAGCAGGAGGCAAAGGCGGTGCTAAAGAAAAGATTGAGGCTATGCGCTCTGCTGGTATAGTCGTTACTGAAAGTCCTGGAGATCTTGGTAAGGCGGTAATGTCTGCAGTAGAAAAATTTAAATCTTAGCTATTAATTTGAAGTTCATAGATTGAGGAGAAAATGGATAAGATAAGTAATGATGGACCAGATCTTGAGACTATACCAGACTCAAACAGCATTCAATTTCTTGAACACATGTATGAAACTTTTCTGGTTAACCCCAAATCTTTAGATCCTCATTGGTCTTCATACTTCAAGAAATTTTCTGATCAGCTAACAAATTCACAGAATGAAAATGCTCATATACGCCCAACCTGGTCAAGGCAAGATTGGCCTCCATTGGATTCAGGAGAAGAAATTGCAGCATTCGACGGTCAATGGCAAAGAGTGCAACCCGATTTGATAGAAAGTGAAGACAAGAATACTGCGAAAGAAAAAGAATTACAAGATCCCTCCATGAAAAGAGCAGTCTTGGACAGTATTAGAGCATTAATGTTTATTCGAGCTTACCGCGTGAGAGGACATTTGGCTGCCAATTTAGACCCTCTATCATCACAAGTTACTGAAACATTGGAACCTGCCCTCGATCCTCGCAACTATGGATTTACTGAAAGAGATATGGATCGGCCAATATTTCTTGATAATGTCCTAGGTCTTCAGGAAGCATCTATGCATGACATTACCGCAATCGTTAAAAGGACTTACTGCGGCACCTTCGCACTCCAGTATATGCACATATCTAATCCAGAGCAATCTGCATGGTTGAAAGAACGAATTGAAGGCCTTGGGAAAGAGATTGCATTTACCAAGGAAGGTAGAAAAGCAATACTTAATAAATTAATTGAAGCTGAGGGTTTTGAAAAATTTCTCCATGTCAAATATATGGGAACCAAAAGGTTTGGGCTAGATGGTGGAGAATCCTTAATACCAGCTATGGAGCAAATCATCAAGAAAGGTGGGAGTCTTGGTGTTGAGGATATTGTAATAGGCATGCCTCATAGAGGCAGACTATCAGTTCTTGCTAATGTCATGGGCAAGCCTCTCAGGGCGATTTTTAATGAATTCCAAGGTGGAAGTTATAAACCAGAAGAAGTAGAAGGTTCAGGCGATGTGAAGTACCACCTTGGGGCATCTTCTGATCGCGAATTTGATGGAAATAATGTACATTTATCTCTGACTGCGAACCCAAGCCACTTGGAAGCAGTTAACCCTGTTGTTCTTGGGAAAGTTCGAGCAAAGCAATTTCAAAAAGGTGATGAAGATAGAACCAAGGTCTTACCTATACTTCTTCATGGAGATGCTGCATTTGCAGGCCAAGGCATCATCTCTGAATGTTTTGGACTTTCAGGTCTTAAGGGGCATAAAACTGGGGGAACAATACACCTGATTGTGAACAATCAAATTGGTTTCACGACAGCACCACATAATTCAAGGTCTTCTCCATACCCAACTGACATAGCTTTAATGGTTGAGGCACCTATATTCCATGTGAATGGTGATGACCCAGAGGCCGTGGTTCATGCTGCTAAAGTGGCTACAGAATTCAGACAAAAATTTCATAAGGATGTGGTAATTGATGTGTTCTGTTATAGACGGTTTGGTCATAATGAAGGCGATGAACCAATGTTCACACAGCCTAAAATGTACGCAAAGATCAAAAAGCACAAAACAACATTACAGTTATATGCAGAGAAATTGATTTCTGAAAACCTAATACCAAAAGGTGAAATAGAAGATTTGAAAGTACGCTTTCAAGATTTTCTAACAGCAGAATTTAATGAAGCTAATAGTTACAAACCTAATAAGGCAGATTGGCTAGACGGTAAATGGTCAGGACTTGGCAAATATTCAAAAGAAGCAGTTTTTAAGAATGGACAATATCAGAGAGGGCAGACTTCCATCTCCGAGAAAAACTTTGCGCTTGTTGGTAAGGCCTTAACAAGGATTCCAGAGCATCTACACGCCCACAAAACGGTCAAGAGAATGCTTGGCAGTAAGAAGGTACAGATAGATTCTGGTAAGAATATTGACTGGGCCACTGGTGAAGCTTTGGCTTTTGGATCCCTATTGCATGAAGGTTATCCAGTGCGTTTATCTGGTCAAGACTGTACAAGAGGAACCTTTAGCCATCGCCATAGTGCCATAATTGATCAAACTAATGAAGAAAGATTTTATCCTTTAAACAGTATATCAAAAACGCAAGCTAACTATGAAGTTATAGACTCCATGCTCTCAGAATATGCAGTTTTAGGTTATGAATATGGCTATTCTCTTGCCGAACCCAACACTCTAACTATTTGGGAAGCACAATTTGGTGATTTTGCTAATGGTGCACAAATCATGATAGACCAATTCATAGCTTCTGGTGAAAAAAAATGGCTTCGAATGTCCGGCCTTGTTATGCTCCTCCCGCATGGTTACGAAGGTCAGGGGCCTGAACATTCTTCAGCAAGATTGGAGAGGTTTCTACAAGCTTGTGCTGAAGACAACTGGATTGTAGCTAACTGTACGACGCCTGCAAATTATTTTCATCTCCTCAGGAGACAGATATATCGCAGTTTTAGAAAGCCTTTGGTAATAATGAGTCCGAAATCTTTGCTAAGACACAAAATGGCTGTTTCAAGTAAAGAAGAGTTTGTGAACGGATCTACTTTTCATAGGGTTCTGTGGGACGATGCTGAAAGTGGAAATTCTCCTACCAAATTAAAATCGGATTCAAAAATCAGAAGAGTCGTGATTTCTTCGGGTAAAATCTATTTTGATCTACTAGCAGAGAGAGATAATAGAAATATAACAGATGTTTATTTGCTGCGGCTAGAGCAATATTACCCTTTTCCTGCTATGTCCTTTATTAAGGAGCTATCAAGATTTAAGAATGCTGAATTCCTGTGGTGCCAAGAAGAACCAAAAAATCAAGGCGCCTGGTCCTTCATAGAACCAAATTTGGAATGGTCACTAAATAGGGTAAAAGCTAAGTGCAAGAGGGCCAAATATGTAGGAAGGCCCGCAGCTGCTTCTCCAGCGACTGGCTTGGCAACCCAGCATAAAAAACAACAAAACATGATTATTGATGAAGCTCTAAGTATTGATTGAGGTAAAAAATGACTGAAATCCGTGTGCCCACTTTAGGGGAAAGTGTTACCGAAGCAACTGTCGCTACGTGGTTTAAAAGCCCCGGAGATACAGTAACTATGGATGAAATGCTCTGCGAACTGGAAACAGATAAGGTGACTGTTGAAGTTCCTGCTACCGTTGAAGGCACTCTGTCTGAGATTATTGCAAAGGAAGGTGACACAGTTGGTGTTGATGCAATTTTAGCTATTATTTCTGCGGGAGAAAAACAAACTCCAAAAGAAATCAAAGCTGAAGAGAAGGCTACTAGCAATCATCAGGAATCAACTGAAAAACTTACTAGTCAAAGTAATATTGAGCACGCCCCATCAGCTAAGAAACTTCTTAAGGAAAATGACATCGATTCTTCCCAAGTTTCAGGTACTGGTAGGGACGGTAGGATCATGAAGGAAGATGTTCAAGCAGCTTTGAAAAACATTCAAGATGAACCCACCTCTTTAAGCCAAATTCCAGCAGGTAGTTCTACCTCGAAAATGAATCAAGAAATCATTTTGGAACAACCGCAGGAAAGAATAAAGATGACAAGGCTTCGCCAAACCATCGCTAAAAGATTAAAAGAAGCTCAGAATACAGCCGCTATGCTAACGACATATAATGAAGTTGATATGTCTAGTGTGATGACAATAAGGAACAAATACAAAGTAGATTTTGAAAAAAAACATTCTGTTAAATTGGGTTTCATGTCCTTTTTTGTTAAGGCGTGCTGCCATGCCTTGTACGAGGTTCCTGAAGTAAATGCCCAAATTGAAGGTGATGAACTCGTTTTCAACCGTTTTGTAAATATGGGAGTTGCAGTAGGAACGCCTACCGGATTGGTAGTACCTATTGTTAAAAATGCAGAAAGAATGAGTTTCGCCGATGTAGAGAAGACAATAAGTGATTTAGGCAAAAAGGCGCGAGATGGAAAACTTGCAATGGCTGATATGCAAGGAGGAACATTTACAATTTCTAACGGAGGCATCTATGGATCACTAATGTCCTCACCTATCCTAAACTATCCACAATCAGGTATCTTAGGTATGCACAAGATACAAGAAAGACCAATAGCTATAAATGGTGAAGTAGTAATCAAACCAATGATGTATTTGGCCTTAAGCTACGATCACCGAGTAGTCGATGGTAAGGGGGCGGTCACTTTTCTAGTTAGAGTAAAAGAAGCTTTAGAAGACCCTCACAGACTTCTAATGGATGTTTAAACTTTCAGTTAGCTAAAGGATCAAATATGGTAAATTACGATGTAATTATTATTGGCACCGGACCAGGTGGATATGTATGCGCCATTCGATGCGCTCAACTAGGCTTGAAAACCGCCTGTGTTGAAGGCCGAAATACCTTAGGGGGAACCTGCCTAAATGTAGGGTGTATCCCCTCAAAAGCCTTATTACACGCTTCAGAACTTTTTCATGAAAGTAATCATAACTTTAAGAACATGGGAATTGAAGTGAAAAATCCAGCTATAAATTGGAAGGAAATGTTATCCTATAAGGACAATATTGTGAATCAAAATACAAAAGGTATCGAATTTTTATTCAAAAAAAATAAAATTGATATAATCAAAGGTTGGGGAAAAATTCAAGGTCCTGGGAAAGTCTCAGTTGATTCTAAAACCTATGACTGCAAATCAATAATTATAGCCACAGGTTCAGAACCTTCTGCTCTTGGAGATCTGAAAGTCGATGAAAAGAAAGTTGTCACATCAACAGGAGCTTTAACATTAGGGGAAATACCTGAAGAGATCGCGATAGTTGGGGCTGGGGTAATAGGTCTCGAGTTAGGATCAGTTTATTCTCGGCTTGGCTCCAAAGTTACTGTAATTGAATATTTGGATGAAATCACACCTGGATTAGATCTGGAAACCGCAAAGACATTTAGAAGAATATTAGGAAAACAAGGTATCAAATTCATTCTTGGGGCAGCTGTACAGAGCGCAAAAAAATCTGGCTCTAAACAAATAATTGAGTATCAGTTGATAAAAGACAAATCTAATGAAAAATTAGAAGCTGATGTGATATTAGTTGCAACCGGTAGAAAACCTTTTACAGAAGGGCTGAATTTAAATGGTGCTGGAATAGAAGTGAACCATTATGGACAGATAAAAACTGATGAAAACTTGCAGACTAATGTCGAAGGAGTTTACGCCATAGGGGATGTAATAGCAGGACCAATGTTAGCCCATAAAGCAGAAGATGAAGGAATAGCCTTGGCAGAAATGCTTGCTGGACAAGCAGGCCATGTAAACTACGACTTGATACCTGGAGTTATATATACTTCACCAGAAGTAGCTACTGTAGGTAAAACAGAAGAAGAACTAAAAAAAGAGCAACTGGCTTACAAAGCAGGAAAATTTTCTTTTATAGGGAATGGCCGCGCCAAGGCATCCCTTGCTACAGATGGTTACGCTAAGATCCTAACCGATGCAAATACCGATAGAATACTGGGTGGACATATTATAGGACCATCGGCTGGAGATTTAATTCATGAAATTTGTGTGGCTATGGAGTTTGGAGCTAGTGCTGAAGATGTCGCAAGAACTTGCCACGCTCATCCAACTTTTTCAGAGGCTATAAGAGAAGCCGCTCTAGCTTGTGGAGATGGTCCAATACATGCCTAACATAAAGTACGAGCCTTGCTTACAATTAGTCTAAGTCAATAATAGCATACGTAACCCATTTGTGACATCTGCTCTAACTGCAAGACGCAAACCAGGCTCATCTCCCACTCTCAATGTGGACAATATTTTGCGATGATAGTTAGGAGCTTGATTACGCGGTATTTCGTCATAAAGAGCTCTCATAGTGGGTACAAACTGCAACCATACAGTCTCAACTAATGCCAAAGTACTTGGCGCTTGTGCCCGCAAATAAAGTGTTCTGTGAAATTCTAGGTTGCTTCTGACATAACCATTCGCATCTTTCTTTGCAATCATTTGATCAATGGTACTATTGATGAGAACTAACCTATCAATCAGTGCATTATGTACTCTCGGTAAAGCTTTAGAGGCTAATTCAGGTTCTAAAAGTGCTCTTACACTCGCTAATTCTTCAATTCTTTCATTGGTTAATTTTGGCGTAAAAATACGTCCAGACGGTGATATCGATAAGGCCCCTTCAGCAGTAAGCCTACGAACGGCCTCTCTTACGGGCATCACCGATACTGCAAATCTTTTGGCTAAACCTCGTAGCGTGAGAACTTCACCTGGTTTTATGGAGCCGACAAGTATTTCTGCTCTTAAATTTCTATAAACAGTCTCATGGACAGGAATAGAAAATTCTTTTATCTCATTCGGATTCTTCATACTTTTTGTGATCACAAAAAAAATACGGTGTCAAGTTTTAGCTGCGTTAGAAATTTCAAATCTAAACGTCTTTAGTTTCCTTCCATTATCTTTTAACCAAAATTGATCCTCTCTGTAATGTGGGTGTAGGCTCTCAACCAATCTCCAAAAATCTGCCCCATGGTTCATATATTTTAGGTGTGATACTTCGTGAATGGCAACATAACGGTATACTGAAGGTGGAGCCATAATCAATCGCCAGTTGACCATTAACGAACCTTTAGAAGAGCAAGAACCCCATCGGGATTTTGTATCCTTAAATCGAATTGATTTTATTTTCCTTTTAATATGCTCCGCATTTTCCTCAATAATAGGTGTAAGAACTTTTGTCGCATGATCCACCAAAAAATTCTTAGTGGCACTTCCAACCTCCACTACATTACAATCTAATTGTAATGTAGTTGGTTCCAGATTATGTCTTCTTTGAGACAATTTTTGGATTATAATTTCCCTTTCGACCCACCCAATAGGTATTTTTGTCCCTATTGAAACGTAGTTACTGGGGATGACTTGTTTTAACTGAGCATTTACCCAGTCGGCATTTTCTAATAAGAAATCTTTGGCATAGCTTATCGAAGCCCTCAAAGGAATTGTTAAGGTAATATGTCCAGTAAGTTGACAAACCCTGAGTGTAAGACGCCTTGCTCCTTTTCTTTGCTTTATAGTTACTAATTTATGAAAATCTTTACTAAAAAAAACCATGTCTTTCTGGTTCCATTATTTGATTATTTGAGCCACTATATCATTGTGCTCAGTTTTAAATGAAAAGAGCTTTAAGTTACAGTATGAAAAAAAATATTTAAGCTTTTGACAAATACCTACCAGTTATGGCAGATGATGGCAGTGAATATTTTTTAAAGGAAGTTTGATGGCTAAAGAATCCTGGGGGGCAAAACGCACCTGTCCAAAATGTGATACTCGATTTTATGATTTGAACAAAGATCCATTACTTTGTCCAAACTGTGGTAATAGCTTTAGTTTAGAATCTATAACTGAAGTATTTAAAAAGTCTCCAAAGGAAAGTTCTGCAAAAAAGGAAAAGCCTGAAAAAGACGTAACTGAAATCCAAGGAGTTGAACCTGAGGATATTATTCTAGATGAAGATTTAGAAGAGAATGACCCCTCTAATGTAGATTTAGAAGATGATCTTTTAGAAGAAGATGATGAAGACTCAACGCCTATGGAAGTGATAGCCGATGTAGCTAAAGATGAGGATGAAACCTGAAATAAGTTTAGTTTTTGTCAATATAAAGTATTGGATCTTTAGCAACTTTTTGATTAATTTTGCGGTAAACGGATTCCAAAAATGGGGCCATAGCTCAGCTGGGAGAGCGCTTGCATGGCATGCAAGAGGTCAGGGGTTCGATCCCCCTTGGCTCCACCAAACCCCCTTTTCAGGCTGTCGCAATTCGTAGCAAATCTCCTGAAAAATAAGGTCTTCGTGAAGATTTTCCCTCTTACGTTGTCTCACCCCATACTGTACAATTTCACTGCATAATGTGGGTACAAATGTGGGAACGGATTGAGAGCGATGTCAGGGTTAAACGCACGTAGAGTTGCCTGCCTGAAAACGCCGGGCCGGTACGGTGACGGGCAGGGTCTCCATCTTTTTGTCAAGCCCTCCGGGGCCAAGAGCTGGATCCTGAGGACTGTCATACAGGGCAGGCGGCGGGACATTGGACTGGGTTCGTGCCGTGTCGTGTCTCTGGTCGAGGCCCGCGACAAGGCCAGGACTTACGTCAAAATAGCCCGCGAGGGCGGGGACCCCGTCGCCGAACTCAAGGGGCTTACCCTCACTTTCGGGGAGGCAGCGGAGGAAGTCCTGAAGGTTCAGTCCAAGGCGTGGCGCAATAAAAAGCACACTGACAACTGGATGGCGTCCCTTCGAAAGTATGCCTACCCAACGCTGGAGAGGAAACCTCTCAAGGATGTGACGACGGCCGACATTTTGTTTGTGTTGTCCCCGATTTGGGTGGAAAAGCACGAGACGGCGACCCGCCTCAAGCAGCGCCTTTCCACCATTTTTGACTGGGCGAAGGGCTTTGACTATTACCGAAGCGAGAACCCGCTGCACGGGATTACCAGGGCCCTGCCCCGGATCAAGCCGCGTGTCAGGCACATGCCGTCCATGAAGTGGCAGGACTTGCCCGCCTTTTACGATGATTTAGCGAAGCGGGAGGCTTTGGCCGCGAGGTCTTTGCAATTTTGCATTCTGACCGTGGCGCGCCCGATTGAAGTGCGGGAGGCGACATGGTCAGAAATTGAGGATGACCTCTGGGTCATTCCCGGCTCCCGTATGAAAATGGGCAAGACCCACCGGGTCCCTCTGACGGCGGAAGCCTTGAAACTCCTGGAACCGTTCCGGGGACTTCACGAACGCTACGTCTTTCCCAATCCCAGCGGACAGCCACAGTCGCAGGCGGCCATGATGGGTCTCCTGAAACGCATGGGCACGTCCGGCGTCACGGTTCACGGCTTTCGCTCGACTTTCCGTGACTGGGCGTCTGAAAGTGCGAGGGCGGACCGTGAGGTTGCCGAATTGTGTCTGGCGCACCTGGTCGGGAATTACGTGGAGCAGGCCTACGCTCGGTCCGAACTTCTGGAACGGCGGCGGGAGCTCCTCAACCTCTGGACACAATTTGTACTTGGAGAGACTGGCAAAATTATCCAGTTGGGCCGGTAGTGGGAAGAGCCCCGGCCCCGCCGAAACTGCACCTTGGAAAGCTGCGCCTGATAAAGCAGGCGCTGACGGACGGAGCGACCGCCCTGATGTCACGTTTCTTTTGGTACTTAAAGGGAAACAGGGAAGCCCTGGCGGACGGGGACATCAATCGGGAATTTGCCGCTTTTGAGGTTCTCGCCTGCGCGGCGACCCTCGCCGAGGCTGGTTCCCCGCCGCGTGACCTTCTTGACATTCTCCCGCGAGAACCCGACCGGGACAAGTTTGTCGTCCTGCCTTTGGATATTGTCGCGCCCCTCGCCGATGGCTGGTCACGCTACAAGAGTGCCCCGTCGGGAAAGACACTCGGGGAGTGCTTCGGTCTTGAAGGGGCTAAAGGGCAGGGCAGCCGTCCCATGAGGCTCTCGCACCGCCGACGCCTCAGGCAGCAGGAGCTTGCCAATGAAGTCCTGACGGAATACTTAAGCGCCAGTGCCACGGGCCAGCCGAGGAGCCTCGAGAGTGTGGCGGCGCAAGTCGCCGAGACGCGACGTGTCAGTGACACCACCGTCATGGCCGCCTACAAGAAATTCCGCCCCGTCCTTTTGGAACGCCTGAAATCTGTGGGGGTTCTTTAAGGGTTAAAGCCTCGCGAAGGCCTGACCGTGAGCGTGCCCCAATGTTGGTCTAGTCTGTCCTTCGTATCAGCAGGAGTGTCAGCCCATGAATATCAATAAATTGTTGTCGGACCGGGAACTCAGTCACCTGTTGAGCGTGTCACGCTCGACCCTGTGGCGATGGGCCTCGCAAGGCATTCTCCCGAAGCCCCTGAAGATCGGTGGAGCGTCACGGTGGCGCGGCGATGAAATTGAAGTCTTCATTGATAGACAGTCGGACAGGCGTTTACCCAGTGACGATCTCCGTTGACCCCCCTCCCGTCTCCCCGCTTTCTAGCCGTAGACCCCACCCCAAAAAAGCAGGCTCGGAGAGCTCGGGAGATTACGGGCGTGTCGTCCTGACCCTGTCCCCCCAGTGGCGCATGATCGAGTGCCGGCAGGGTATTCAGTGGATTATCCAAAAATGCAAGGGAATGAGGTATGGCACGACGCGGTGGGACAGTTGCCACTACCTGACTTCAAGAGACGGTCTCATCACAGTGTGCCACCGCTTAAAACTTCCCCTAGACCCAAAAACTCTGCGCAGGATCGACAGTCTCCCCGAATATCTGAGCCTCAGTAAGAAAGTTCCGTAAAGGGTTTTGAAAATTCAGACTCATTTTCGGTATATCTTGAATACATCTTTTTACCCTATCTAGTGAGGATCTAGTGAGAATTAGTGAGGAAAGTTCCTCTCCTCACCACACCATTCTCCCTAAAGGTAAAACCCTTTAGTGAGGAAGGAGTTGGTGAGAAGCGTTTAGTGAGGAACTGGTGAGGACGGTGAGGAAATGGTAAAGTTTCAGGGCTGATTTTGTGGCTTGAAAAAAGATGGGGGAGATTTCAGATTTTTTAAATCTACAAGATTAGAGTGGGGCCATCTTCAAGTACTTAGTAATATAAGAATACCCTCCTGAGATGAATCCTAATGAAATACTATTAAAATATGGCCTTAAATGGGCATGACGACTCGTATATTATTAGGATTCGGTTCTGACTTTTTTAGGATAAGGAAAATTTCCTGAGATGAATGATAACAATAAATTAGTTATAATAGATTCTGGTGTTAAGGACAGGGAAGAGTTAATAAAGAACCTGCCTGAAGGCACCCAGGTGGCTATCTTAAATTGGCAAACTGATGGTCTTGAACAAATTGTTGAAATTCTTTCTGATTACGAAAATCTTGAGAATATTCAAATTGTGTCTCACGGAGATGTGGCCAAGCTTAACCTTGGTTCAAGTGTTATATCTCAGGATAATATAGAATTTTACCAGGATGCTTTTGCCCAAATAGGCGACAGTCTCTCCCCCACTGGTGATTTATTATTTTATGGTTGTAACGTAGCTGAAGGCAGTGAAGGCGAGGCCTTTGTCAATCGTATTTCCCAATATTCTGGTGCAGGGGTATCTGCCTCAAGTAACGCGACGGGTTTCGCATCTTTGGGTGGTGATTTT
The DNA here is from genome assembly GCA_902599445.1 of uncultured Alphaproteobacteria bacterium. GTDB lineage: Bacteria > Pseudomonadota > Alphaproteobacteria > Rhodobacterales > Rhodobacteraceae > CACIIZ01. The sequence continues at coordinate 9,280 of CACKFK010000001.1, read as the reverse complement.
ATTTTGGAGTACACTTCTGGAAGTGTGGAAACAACCCCCATTACGCTTTACGGACTTAATAGTGTTCTTTGGTCCGGCGCACTGAAAGATGCCAGTGTTAAAGCTAAGGTACAGGCAGCTGAGGCTGATGGTAGTTTCAGTTTTACAGACATGAGAGGCATTTTAGATACGGCCAAGATTGGTGGTATTAGCGCCGATGAATGGAGTGATCTCAATACCATTTACACACAAGTCAATAATGCCAATGATTTTACTGATGCTTTTGTGAAGTATGCTTCCTACAGTGTCATTAAGGGTAACACCAAATTCAACAGTAAGTTTTACGGTGGTGTAACGAAAAAGGCCGACATTAAGACGGTTGGCAATATGCAGTCTGGTTTTTCGGAAACGAATGCCAATTATTTAATTCAGGAGTGGTTTTACGGGGCAGACACGCCAATGCCGTTGGCCGGCGGTGACTCGGCCAATCCGGATAGTGCGTCTGGTGTTTATGAGAATAAAACCTTTACTACTGGTGCACCTCTTTATGAAGGGGACAAGCGCACCAATAATGACTCCACGGATGCGAACCGAACGATTACCGCGGATGACGTGAACCAGGGTGCGGTTGGGTCTTGTTATTACGTGGCGGCCATAGGCGCCATGGCTCAGATAGGCACCGGAGGTACTGCTGGCTCACTTATTAGCAATTGTTTCGTGGAAACGGATGATCCCAATGTGTTGGGCGTACGGTATATTGTTCCTGGCGCTGGCGAAGTTTACGTCACGGTGAACAGGGAGATTGCCGGTAAAAGCACCTGGTGGGCAGGCGATCAACATGTCTTCTCCGGTAATATTGATGATTCTCTTTCCGGTGAAATGTGGGTGGCGCTGTTAGAAAAGTCCTGGGCCCAATTTAATCAATATTTGGGTCGGGCAGACGGCATATCCAGTTACGGAGCGATTGAAGGCGGCTGGGCTGATCCAATTAAATACCTCACGGGTTTGAATTTTCAATATTACAGTGGAAGCCCTGATTGGTACAAGTATTCGGATACAAAGAAACTGGTCAATACTTCGGCGAGTGATAAGAAAATTTTAGTTGATGGCCTGGCTGCTGACGGCATTGGGTGGATAGCGTCCTGGACCCCGACTTACACCGATAGCAGTGGTAATTATTCGCTTTCGAGCGGGAAGAAGAACCTTATTGCGCAGCACGCTCACGCGGTGCTCAGGTATGATTCTACCAAGGATGAGTTTCTCATTCGAAATCCCTGGGGCGGTGATGAAAGTGCCGGGTATCAACCTGAGTGGTGGATGACGTACGAAGAAATGATCGGCCCTAATCTGCAGACGATTGTGGCCATATCAAATTCAGCGACGAGTTTATTAACAGACAGCACCCCGCCAACGCCAAAAACTTTCAATTATACGATCTCGTCCAATTCCTCTAATCCACAGGCATCCCAAGCGGTAGATGAAGGGGAGGCTATTACCTTTACGATTAAACGTGATGATACCGGTGAAGACTCAGTTGTCTACGTTAGCACGTTAGCGGGCAGTGCGACCGGTGATGATTATCAAGCGGTCACAAAGCAAGAGATTAAATTCCTCAGTCACGAACAATTCAAGACCTTTTCGGTGAATACTTTTGAGGATGTGACGACCGAAGGCACCAATGGCTTTGATAATTTTTATTTGGGTTTATATAAAACCCTGACGCAGGCAGACGATAGCCCTACGACTAAGGAAAAGGCTTTTATTGAAGATGTCACTCCGCCTAATTACAGTTACACCATTGTTTCCAATACTGATAAAACAGCTGCCAATGATTTTCGTTCTGAAGGCGGAAAAGTTAAGTTTACCATTACCAGAAAATTGGAAGAGGGTAACACCAATGTTGAAACGACCATTTATGTTAGTACAGGCTTAAAGAGCAGCTCTGACACAACCACTATTAGCAATACAAATTACACGATTACCGGAGCATCGGCTGATGATTTTGTGGCTCTGAATAATCAGGCTGTCACGTTTAAGGCCATCGAGACGACCAAGAAGATTTACGTTGATGTTAAAAGTGATTCATCCCAGGAAGGGTATGAATATTTTGACGTGAGTGTTTATAAAGACGCAACTAATAATACGACGGGTGCCGCAAATGGTACGACTGCCGTCACTGCTAATGCTTATATCAAGGACGAATGGGCGCCCAACTATAATTATACGATTACTTCTAACGCGGGTGATGAAGATTCTGCCATAGAAGAGGGTCAGAAAGTTACTTTTAACGTTACGCGAAGTGGTGCGGGAACAGAATCCACAGTTTACTTATCGACCCTTGATAAGACAGCGATGGCCGGTGATGACTATATTGGTTTTGAGGGAAAGTCTCTGACGTTTACAAAGAACCAAAAGACGCTGGAAGTTGAGGTGGAAACCCGTTTGGATACGTGGGTTGAACCGGTACAGTTTTTTGATTTGGGTTTATATACCAATGTGAATGATCAGACAGTTTTGGCCACGGGTACGGCTTTTGTTAAAGATACGTATGTGGAGCCTGATTACTACACAGTGACGAACACGTCTTTGCAAACGGGTGATCCCGATGGCATTGCCCTCACGCAGGCCCTTTCTTCAGGGGGAGCCCAGAATTTAACGTTAGCTGATGGAGCTGCTTTTAGTAATGGAGGTGTAGCGACATTAGATCAAGATTTAATCGCAGTGAATCATGCACAGACGAGTAGTGCTTTAACACTCGCCACAAAGAGTTTTAGCAGTGAGCATGCTGTAACACTTACGAGTACGGGGAATGATTCGGGTATTACCTGGACGATTGTAGGAACGAATGCCAGTGGTGCGGCACAAACGGAAACGGTGACTGGCGCAAACGCTGGCACAGTGACGAGTGCGAATTCCTTCAAGACGATTACGTCGATTACGCCAAGTGGTCAAACGGCAGGCACGGTGAATGTAGGTATATCGGATACAGGCGGTAAGATCGTTTCGATCACGAGTGCCGGTAATGATACGGGTATTACTTTTACCATTACGGGTAAGGACCAGGAAGGTGATGCACTTATTTCGGCGCAATCATCTGGGGTGATTGCAGCGCAGACAGCACTGACCCTGGTCGGTGGAGCTTCGTCAATTGCTTTTGATAATGCGCACAAGGTTACCATTACAAGTGCCGGTAATGATTCGGGTATTACCTGGACGATTGTAGGAACGAATGCCAGTGGTGCGGCACAAACGGAAATGGGTTTGACTGGCGCAAACGCTGGCACAGTGACGAGTTCGGTTTCCTTCAAGACAATTACGTCGATTAAGCCTGTTGGAGGGAATACTGCTAATAAAGTCAAGGCGGGTATTGCAGCTAATACCGTTACCGAGGTTATTGCCGGAACGGACAAGGGTGTTGCGACTTCTACTAAGATTTTTGATAAGGTCACCCAAATTCAAGCGAGCGACAACACTGACGGTGCAGTAACTGCTGGTACTATTGATGGAACCAATGAAGGTTCAGACATTACGTTCACGATCACACGAACGGTGGCAGATCCGACGAAGAGTTTACCCGCGACCATTTTTGTGGATACGTCTGATGCCACAGCCACGGAGGCTGACTACGGTCAAAAGGATAAATTTAAGATTTCCTTTGCCGGATACGAAACGCAGAAATCATTTACGGTTTCCACGAAGTCAGATTCGATTGCCGATGACAATGAATTACTCTGGGCTAATTTTTACATGAATGAAACGACGGAAACGGCGTTTGTTAATTCGAAGGCCTACCTGAATGACGTGGATGTGCCAACGGCGCATGCATACGCCATTACGCATGACAGTGCGCAGGGTTCGGCGATTACTGAAGGTGGTAACATTACCTTTACCATTACGAGAACTACTACCGGGAACGCAGAGGCTTCCACCATTTTCTTAAGTACGCTCAATAATACGACCGACGATGAAGACTTGGTTGGTTTAGATAAAGTACAAGTGGACTTTACGAATAAGGAAGAAATTAAAACCGTCACTGTGACGACGAAGACTGATTCCATTGGTGATGAGGGTGTGGAAGATTTTTATCTCCTCTTGTATAAGTCTCTAGGTGATGCGCAATCGGGTGATAACTACCAGCATTCGCAGGCCTATATCGGCAATGCTGCGGCGGCGGATTATAATTACACGGTGAAGGCTGAAGATTACAGCTGGTCCAAGCCTGTTGAGGAAGCAGGCGTTATTACCTTTACAGTTTCAAGGGCCTTGCAGTCGGGAAATGCAGCCCCGAGTACGGTCTACGTCAGTACCACGGCGGGTAATGCGGACGATGATGATTATGTGATGATCGATAAGATCCCATTATCCTTTGCTACACAAGAAACTAGTAAGACTGTTAAAGTAACGACGGTCACCGATTCCGAAACGGAGGGAAAGGAATACTTCTGGCTTGATGTCTTTAAGACTTACGACGATGCGGCTTCGGGTAATTACCATGCGTATGACACGGGGTACATTACGGATCCTACAGGTGGCGGTGCGGTTGAATATACTTACGCTGTCAGTTCTTCTCATGGCAGTTCAGGCTCTGGTGTAACTGAGGGTGGCGAAGTCACGTTTACCATTACGAGAGCCCGACAAGATGGTAATGCTATAAGCAGCTCAGACAGTGCGACCACTGTTTATGCGAGCACTAGCCATGGCACTGCTGACAGTGGTGATTACACGTCTTTAGATCTTTATGCGATAGATTTTAAGGCGAGCGAAACGACGAAGGTCGTGACTGTTCAAACCCTGGCTGATTCCGAAACGGATGATGATGAAAACTTTTATATTGATTTATATAAAAGTGCCGCTGATGAGGAATCAGGTGACTATGTTGCCTGGGGAACTGGATACATTGCTAATGATGCCTCCTCAAGCAATGCGGCGACAACGTATAAATATGCGGTTACCAGTTCTCACGGGAGTGACTCCGGTGCTGCGAAAGAGGGAACTGATATTGTCTTCACGATTACGCGCGCGCGTGTTGACAATGCTAATATAACTTCCTCTGATGCCAAGACGACTGTTTACGTGAGCACGACGGATGGCTCTACCTATTCCGATGATTATGTTGGTGTGGATAAGTTAGCGGTTGAATTTAAGAATGAAGAGACAGTCAAAACAGTCACGGTAGCTACCGTCCTTGACAGCGAGTCCGAGGGAGCGACGGCCTCAGATGCGGAATATTTTTGGCTTGATTTATTTAAGACCCTGGCGGATGTGGATACGTATAATTACCACTCTTACAGCACGGGTTACATTGTCGATGACAGCAATGCCGCCGCTGCGCTAACCAACTATAAGTATACTGTTGCGAGTTCCCACGGCACCTCGGGTAATGGGGTAACGGAAGGTGGAGAGATTACTTTTACGATTACACGCGCGAGGGAAGATGGCGCTGCCATTGGTAATAACGATATTGCCACAACGGTTTATGTCAGTACATCTGAGGGCACGGCCTATTCAGATGATTATGTGGGCCTTGATGGTTTGGCCATAGATTTTAAGAAAGTTGAAACGACGCAAGAGGTTACGGTTAAGACTAATATTGATGAACATACCGATGATGATGAATACTTTTGGCTTGATCTTTTTAAGACTAAGGCAGATATCGATGATTATAATTATGAAGCCTGGGCTGAAGGGTATATCAAGAATGATGCTAATTCTGCTGACGCCGTGGCTAATTATGCCTACAAGGTTACGGGCAGTCACAATCAATCCGGTTCTGGTGTCAAGGAAGGTGAAAGTACGACGTTCACTGTTACGAGAACAAAGGCCGATGGTTCCACTGTCGGTTCCTCGGATGCGGCTTCGACCATTTACTATAGTACCTCAGCGGGCACAGCTTCTGACGATGACTTTGAGGTTGTTACCAACCAGGTTCTGGAATTTAAGGTAGGTGAAGCGTCAAAGATAGTGACGGTTGCAACGAAGGCCGACGATGAAACGGATGATAATGAGTTTTTCTGGTTTGATATTTATAAAACGCTTACTGATGCCGAAAACTATGATTACTACGAATGGGATCAAGGCTACATAGCCAATGATGCGGCTTCCGCTACAGCGGCCAGTGCTTACAAATATACGATTGCCAGTATTCATGACACAGGTAATTCAGGGACCGCCGTAACTGAAGGTGGCGTGATACAGTTCACCATTACCCGTACGAAGGTGAATAATCAGGCTATAACGAGCAACGATCCTGCGTCTCAGGTTTATCTGAGTACGGCGACTGGTAGTGCTGATGAAGATGATTTTGTCGCGAAGGTTTATAAGACGAACAATCAAGCGCTGAATGATGAAGGTTCTTCCAACGTATTTGAGTTTAAGGCGGGTGATAAGACCCTGGACGTTTTTGTTAAAACGAAGGGTGATGCCTATTCAGAAAGTGCGGAATATCTTTCCTTAGAGCTTTTTAAAACCCTAACTGATTATGAGGATGGTGACTTTCACGCCTACGGTAATGCCCATATTGCTAATGACAGTTCCTCCGCTGACGCTATTAATAACTTTAGCTACACGGTGACAAGCAAAAATGGATATGGGAACAAAGCCTTAGAAGGCAGTGACATTACCTTTGAGATTACCAGGACAAAAGCTCAAAATGCTACCGATCAAGTGACTACTGTTTATTTGGTGGCGAGCCATTCCACGACGGACAGTGATGATATCGGTAAGCTTCAGACGGAAAACCCTAATTCCGATGTTTATGACACGGCACTTGATGCGCTGGCGGTAACGTTTAAGAAGGATGCTGACGGCGGAGATCAAGCTATAACGATCACGGTTCCGACATACAGCGACAGTGATACGGAGGGAGATGAGTATTTCTGGCTCGATCTCTTTAAGACGAAGGCTGACATCGAGAATTACAATTATCATTCTTATGATATGGGCTATTTGCAGGATAATAGTAATGCTGCGACGGCCGTTAACCAATATTCCTATAAGGTTACCACCAACAATTCTACGGAACTTACGGCGATGGAAGAAGGTAAACCTATTACCTTTACCGTCACGAGGACTAACGATACCTCGGCTACTGATGTGGCTTCAACGGTTTACTACAGTACGTCAGATAGCTTGGCGACTTCTTACTCGGGCGATTATAAAGCTGTCACGCTTCAGTCTCTTGATTTTAAAGCAAACGAGACGTCAAAGACTATTTCTATCACGACTTACGCTGACGAAGAAACGGAGGGTGCAGAAGATTTCTGGTTGGATCTCTATAAGACCAAAGGCGACGCCAATGATTATAATTATCATGATTATACGAATGCCTACATTAAAGATCCAACCGTCAGCGGTGGAGGAACAGCGCCTACCTATACGTACGCAATAACCACAGATTCTGATTATAGCGGTGCCAATACCGAAGGGACGGATATTGTGGCTACGATTACCAGAACTCTCACGAATAGCGGGGCTGGTGCGACGGTTGGTGATTCCACGATTTACGTCAATGCGACGTTTGGCGATGCCGGTGAAGAAGATTACGCAATAAAGGGCCATGATACCTACACGGCTATCCCTCTTAATTTTAGTGCTAATACATCCTCCGTAACGCTTACGGCTGAAACATTTAAGGATGCGGATGCTTCTGAAGGGAAGGAATACTTCTGGTTTGATCTCTTTAAAACTATTACCGACGCTGAAGATGGCTGGGATTATTTTGAGTATGCCACGGCTTACATTGCTGATGGTCAAGCGTTTTCAGATATTGCCTATACCGTGACTAACGATTCCGGATCCTCAAGCCCCAAAGATGAAGGGAGCACAATTACGTTTACCATTTCCGATGGAAACAGCTCGGTGGAATCGACGGCTTATATTAATATTTTCTCGGGCCCAGCGGAGGAAGGAATAGACTTTTCAAAGTCGGCCATCGTGACCAATGGCGATGGAGCCGCCGCGGCTACCACGGGTGATGGCAATGGTATTATTCCCGTCACGTTTAAGGCCGGTGATACTTCGGTTACCGTTAAGGTTGATACTTTAACGGATACAGTTGTCGATGACGGAGAGTGGTTTTATCTGGATGTGTATGATGACAAGGCAGATGCCTCGAGTGCCAATTCCAATTATGATGATTCTTCCAGGGCCTACATCAATGAAGTAGCCGCTGCAGTTGATGATTGGACCTACACCATTGCTGACCCCAGTGCCGTGGAGGAAGGCAGTGACATTACATTTACCATTACGCGAAAAGATGGTTCGGTGGCCAACTCAAGTGTTTTTGTCAGTACAACGTCAGCGGTCGATAATGGCTATCCTGGAACGGCTGATGGTGGAGTTGATTTCACAGCTATTACCAGTCAGGAAGTGACTTTCACGGGAAGTAGCACAACGACCGCTACTTTTACTGTTAAGACCACAACCGATAGTACTACCGAAGGTGAGGAATGGTTTTGGGTCGATTTGTTTAAGGATGAATCGGACATAAATACGTATAATTGGCACGATTATACGAAGGGTACCATCAAGGATCCTTCTGGCGGAGGCAGCAGTAGCAGTAATGTTTATTATACGTTAGCCCGTACAAGTGCTCAAAGTGCCACCGAAGGTGAAAACGCTACTTTTGTTGTAACCAAGCACGGGTCAACGGCCAATGCTACCAATGCATATGTAATAACGGGTTACGGAAATGCGACCGCTGACACGGATTACACCAGCATGGCAAATACGGCAGTGTCATTTGCAGCGGGTACATCAACTTCCTCAACTATTTCTATTCCAGTTCTCAAGGATCAGACTACTGAGAGCGGCGAATACTTTTATCTCTTATTAGTCCCTAACGCTAATAGCAAATATACCGATTATATCACTGATACAGATGGTGATGGTTCCACGGATACCGGTGGATGGGCCTATGTGAGTATTGCCGAAAATAGCACGAATTTATCGCAGCCAGTTCTTTTAGCGGGTAATTCCGGTAATTCCGGACAGGCGTCGGTTACGATTACGTCGGCCCCAAAAGGATCCTTTCCTGGTCATAAAGCTGGAACATTCTTTAATGATTATGCTTTTGCCGCCAAGACTGACAGCGGGTCAGTGGTTACCTGGGGTAATGCCGCTAAGGGCGGAGACACGGGTGTTGTTTCCGATGTGTTAAAAAATGTATCCACTGTGTATTCTAATAGCCATGCCTTTGCCGCTGTCTTAAGTGATGGTTCCGTCGTGACGTGGGGCGATGCTGATGCGGGTGGAACGTCCTGGGATCTCGATGGTCTTTCCGAAAGCTCTACGATGACAGCAG